>CANRJO010000022.1 GCA_947630965.1 uncultured Alphaproteobacteria bacterium | reverse complement strand
TTGGTGGTCGCACTGCTCGTCCAACCTTTGCTCCCTTGGGTACCACAGTTCTTCACATCACTGTATGTCGTACTCTCATCTTTCGGACACTCACTCTTAACGCATTTATATGTCTTAGTATCCCCTTTCTGACATGTGTCATCAGTCTTTGTTGTCCAACCATTTGCACCACAGCTGTTGCTACTGCATCCCGCCGCGGTCGCCGCATAGCCACCGCATTCATTCATCACGCAAGTATCACCAACCTTATTCCAACCGCTTTGGCAATTATCCAGTCTGTACATCAGGGTGTCGCCCTTCTGACATTGCGAGCATTGACCGTTTGGCGGACATTCTTTCAAACCATACCCTTCGCAAGTATGTGCCGTACACTTACCACACACGTCATCGCCGCTGTAACCGTTGCCGTTCCAGTCCCAACCTGACGCACCACTCTTGCCGCAACTGCCTACATTCGGCTTATTCGTATCATAGCCCTCAGCACAGCTTTTCTTACTGCATGTATAACATTTTGTCTCGCCATTATAATGCTCCGTTCCGCTGCTCGTCCAGCCACCATTTGAACCCTTGCTGCCGCACTTGGTCGGGTCTACCCATTCTGTTTTGGAACCGTTCGGGCAATTTAACATCACGCAATTTTTACATGCTGTCTCCCCGTTATACCAACCGGTCGATTCGCCAAGCGACCAACCCTTATTGCCTTTATCGCCACATCCCGATTCTGTCGTTGCCGTTCCTTGTGAGCATTGCAACGGCACACATTTCTTGCATTCTTTATCACCATTCCAACCCGCATGTTCCCCTAAACGGTATCCGTTCTCTCCTGTATGACCGCAGTCACTTACTTTAACCGCAGAATTATTCGGACATCCTTTCGCTATGCATTTCCCGCAGGGCGTATCGCCGTTAAATGTTGGGGATTGTTCATAATCCCAACCGCTTTCGCCTTTTCCACCGCAATCCTTGGCTGACGCTTTGCCAGATTCAAACCCCTCTGGACATTGTTTCATGGTACATTTGCCGCAAATTTCATCACCACTCCAACCGCTTTGGTTCCAAGTCCAACCCGCGGCACCGCGCTCGCCGCAACTATCCACGCCTGGATAATCTGTGCTGAAACCTCCTAAACAACTTTTGGGTGTGCATTTACCACAAATCTGCTCGCCCATGTAACCATTGCTCTCCCAGTCCCAACCCGCTGAGCCTAAATGTTGCTTCCCGCACGATTCAAGATCAGGCTCCGTAATCGTGTAACCGTTTGCGCATGGACGCGGATAACAGGCTTCGCCCATTTGATCATACCAGTCATCACATGACCAACTTGTGATAATATCTTTTGTAATATTGCACCCCGTGCAAGACTCTTTATTACCATGCGCGTGAGCCGGCACGCTGACCTTGTCTTGGCATAAATTTCTACAACTGGCATAGTGCCCGTCACAACATCTATCGCCTAACTCGCCAACGCCTTTGTTGAGATTACTCCATTGACACTCTTCGGGGTCAGGATCACAATGGCAATGATAACACTTCCGATGATGATAATCTACCTCATCGCAAACGTAACCTTTCTCGCCCGTTAACTCTTTCGTATCACTATAACGTCCATCTTTACAGGTATATTCTTTGCACCAGATATATTGAGAATCGAACGGACACGTAATGTAACCATCAGGGCAAAAAATCTCCTTCTCCAATTTATACCCCATTTTGGCACATTCCGGCACGGCTTTGCACTCGTTAAAACATGCCGCTTGGACAGAATATGCTCCGGCGACCAACCCCAAAAATATGACGGCTATAAATTTACGCATCCCGTTCTTCCCTCTAACCCCTTAAAAAACAACACTTTGTCCAATTTCTTTGCTTACATTTCCAAAAAACAGACTGTTCTCTTTTAAAGAGGTTTTGGGCTTTAAGGTTTGAGGGGGTGCAAAACATTGAATAGCACGTGTTTTGCTTGCTTAAAGCCCAAAATAGTCCATTTCGTTCCTTTGATGCTTCGCCCTCCCTCGATTCGAAAACATCAAAAATAAGGTACCTTTAAATGCAACAAATTAACCATCGCGAAACTGCGGGTTTTAGAGCTTGACAACCCCAATTTTTTAAGGTACCTTTTTTTTGTTATACGCCTTTTCTAGAAAAGCAACAAAAAAACGTCCGTTTCAAAACGGACGTTTTTTTATTTTGAAAAATGCCTGATTTAGAGCTCTTTCGAATTATCTCTTTTTAAATTTACAGGCTCTTTGTGTGCATTTTTAACATAATCTTCCAATTTTTGAGGCGTTTTAATGCCTTTATTTTCACCCGCACAAAGACGTGTGGACGTTGCTCTTATAGCTGTAAGACGCTGTCTGTTTGCCATTTTTCTTTCCTTTCTATTGCTCTTTTGTCTATCCTAGGCGTATTTTCCCGTTTTTGTCAAGATGTTTTTTTCGAAAAAATTCAATTTTTTATAAAACCTCATTAACTCAAAGATAATCTTTTTATGTTAATTTCTCAATAAGTTTATTAAAGATGTGGAAAAAAGATGTCATTATTTAAATCTATCGCAACTTTTGGCGGATTTACATTTGTGAGCCGAATCACGGGCTTTTTGAGAGATATGGTTCTTGCCAATCTTTTAGGTGCGGGCATGGTTTCTGATGCTTTTTTTGTTTCGTTTAAGTTGCCGAATTTGTTCAGAAGTCTGTTTGCCGAAGGGGCTTTTACAAGCGCATTTGTGCCAATTTTTTCCCAAAAGCTTGTGGCGGAAGGCAAAAAAAAGTCGCTCTTGTTTGCGGCGCAGACCGTGACCATTCTGATTTTGTTTTTGGCCTTATTTGTGGCTTGCTTTGAGGCTTTAATGCCTTATGTCGTGCGCGTTTTAGCACCGGGGTTTATTCATGACGCAGGTAAAATGGAGCTTGCCGCCGCGCTTTGCCGAATCACA
The DNA here is from genome assembly GCA_947630965.1 of uncultured Alphaproteobacteria bacterium. Classification (GTDB taxonomy): domain Bacteria; phylum Pseudomonadota; class Alphaproteobacteria; order RF32; family CAG-239; genus CANPYS01. Next base: position 18,159 of record CANRJO010000022.1, on the reverse strand, counting down.
TTTCCGTTTTTGCTTTTTATCTCTATTGTTTCATTTCAGGCAGGCATTCTTAATTCGTTTGAAAAGTTTGCCGCTCCCGCCGCCGCGCCAATTATTTTGAATCTGACCATGATTTTAAGCGGCTTTGTGTTGGTACCTTTTACCAAAACGCCCGCACATGGCTTTGCGTATGGCATTACACTTGCGGGTATTTTTGAAATTATTTGGCTGCAATATTTTTTGGTCAAACAGGGCGTGCGCCCCAAGCTTTATCCGCACCCGAAAAAAATTATGCAAAATAAAGAAATCCGCACACTTTTCAAGCGCATTGCTCCGGGCGTGGTCGGCGCCGGTATTTATCAGATTAACATGGTGGTGGATACCATTTTGGTTTCGCTCGTCGGGACAGGCGCAATCTCGTGGCTTTATTACGCCAACCGCTTGCAACAACTGCCGCTTGGCGTGGTGGGCGCGGCTATCAGCGTGGCGCTTTTGCCCATTCTTTCCAAGCAACTCAAGGCAGGCAATGTTATAGAAAGTCGCCAAACGCAAGACAAAGCGGTGGAATATGGCGCACTCCTTTCCTTGCCCGCCGCCGTCTTGCTTGTGGTTATGGCAAAGCCTGTCATCAATATTTTGTTTGAACATGGTAAATTCAGCGCGCATGATACGGACATGACATCTTATGCCGTGATTGCTTACGCCCTCGGGTTACCACTTTATGTGCTTGCCAAGGCACTTATGCCTAACTTTTTTGCGCGTGGCGATACCGTTACACCTGTGAAATATAGCGCGGTTGTGTTTGGTACAAATTTGGTTGCTAACCTTATTTTGATGCAATGGTTCGGGCATGTCGGCATTGCCGTTGGCACCACAATCGCGGCTTTTGTTTCGCTTTATCAATATATTCACGGGCTTAAAAAACGCGGCTATTGGCAACTTTCACGCCCGCTTTCGCTTAAGCTTTTCAAAATTTTGATTTGCGCGCTTGTAATGGGCGTGGCGGTTTTAAGCCTTAATTTAATGTTGCCGAATTGGCTTGAGCTGAACTTTTTAATCAAACTAATCCTTTTGGGTGGGTTTGGCATTTTCGGGCTTGCCGTTTTTTTGATTTGCGCTAAAATAAGCGGTGTTTTGGATATTGCGGAAATTATGAAATCTTTGCTTGGGAAAAGAGGGAAAAATGCCAATTAAAAACATTTTGACAAACCTTAAAGATACTGTTGAAAAAGTTGCGAATAACGTGCGCGATTTACCTTTGTGGCAAGAGCTAAAAGAAAAGCTTAAAAGCTCGTGGCGGTCGCTTTTGTGGATTGTACCATTGGGCATTATTTTATATTATCTTTTAGGCGCATGGGTCACAAACACCATTGAACGCAACCCTGATTTTGAAGTTCCAAAAGTTTCGCAAAACACGGCAAGTATCAAAGTTATGAAAGATCTTATTAAGCGCGAAACGGAAGAAAATATGTGGACGCCGAGTTTGCCCATTATTTTTCCAGGGTATATTTTAGACAATATGCCGGCTTTTCAGATTGGGCTGTTCGAAAGCCTTAAAAACGTGGCGCGCTCTATGGCTAAGGTTTGCCCTGATGAAAACTTAAGCGACGCGGCAGATTTTCTTGCTTACCCGCCTGACCTTTGGCTTTTCTCCAAGGGAAAAAATTTGTTGCCGGCGCCCTCTTCCGTCTCGGTTTACCATAAGGCGCATAAAGCCTTGCACCGTTATTCTCAAACAGACGGGGCATGTTTGGCAGATGCAAAATCTGTGCTTTTAAGAACTCTTCCGAATATGCGCAATTTGTTGGCGCAGTCTATTGAAGATATTGAAGTTATCGTTCGGGAAGAAAGCCACACTTGGGGGAATACGGACGCAGATAAAATCTTTTATAAAGCGCAAGGGCGTGTTTACGGGGTTTATGCCATTTTGAAAGCTTTTGAGGCAGATTATGGCGCTTTTTTGGCTCAAAACGAACTTTACGCTGCTTATACCTCGCTTGAAAAAACGCTTGCCGATGCCTTAAGGCTTGAGCCTTTGGTTGTGCGTAACGGTGCGCCTGAAAGTATGATGGCGCCAAACCACCTTCTGAACTTGGGCTATTATGTCGGCAAAGCAATGTCAAGGATAACAAATTTTGTTCTTGAGCTTAAATCTGTAGAGGAAAAAGCTTCATGAAAAAATTTCTTCTGATATGTTTTTTGTGCCTTTTTCCTTTTATGTTGAAAGCTGAACAAAAAATAAACTTTCAAAACGAAGGCGTGTTTCTTTCAGATTTCAGTGTGCAAGAATTGGAAGAATTTTTTAAGGATATTTTATATGATGAAGCCGTGAGCTCGGAGTTTAATGTTTATCCGCGTGTGTATGTTCAACAATTTCCCGCAGATTTTGCCACATATTCGGATTTGAGTGCGCGCAACCGCCTTTTTATTAAAATTGTGACACCATTGGCGCTTAAAATTAATGAAGAAATTTTGGCTGAACGGGAGCTTCTTGAGGCTTTGCGCGAAGGGCGCGAAAACTTAAATGATTTTGATGAAACGGAGTGTGCGATGTTGGAAGATATGGCTCAAAAATATGACGTAACAACGCATTTTAAAGATACACGCCGTTGTATGCGGTTTTTAACCGAACTTTTGGAGCGCGTTGACGCCGTACCGCCCTCTATCTTGGTTGCCGCCGCCGCTATTGATACGGATTGGGGTACATCGCGCGCCGCTATGGAGGGAAATAATTTATTTATGGCGCGAAATTGGTATTCTGATGAAGGGCTTGTTTCTAAAGATGAGCCGCAGGAACCTTATCGTTTTAAAATGTATTCTTCCCTTGAAAAAAGTGTGCGCGAATATGCCTTAAAAGTGAACTCTAACATTAATTATAGACAATTCAGAAAAGCCCGCAAAGATGCTCATCGACGCTCGAATTATATTTATGGGCGTAACTTGGATTGGGCTTTTGTGTTAGATACTAACCTCAAAAATTATGCCGGTTTGTTAAATTATGTTATGACCTTTTATCAGCTGGAATATTTGGACGAAGCAGAATTGGATCCGAAATATGAGTTTAAAAATTGAACCTGTTTTATGCCTGAAAGGCACAATGGATAATTATGCCTATATTCTGATTGACGAAGCAACGAGGCAAAGTGCCATCATTGATGCTGCCGAGGCTGCGCCGATTTTGAAAAAATGCCAAGAACTTGGCATAAAACCTTCTTATATTTTAACAACACATCATCACTTTGATCATGTTGGTGGTAATGAAGAGCTTAAAGAAATTTTTCATCTGGAAGTTTTAGGGCCATTAGCAGAAGCGGCGCTTATTCCGGGTTTTGACCGTGGTTTTGTTGATGGTGATGAATTTGCTTTGGGCGAAAGCCGTGCAAAAATTATGTCGGCGCCGGGGCATACCAAGGGACATGTGCTGTATTATTTTGAACAAGATAAAGCTTTGTTTACGGGCGATGTTTTGTTTAATTTGTGTGTGGGCGGTCTTTTTGAAGGCACCAAACAAGAAATGAAGGCTTCGCTTCAAAAGATTATGAAACTGCCGGATGATGTGTTGTTTTATCCGGGGCATGAATACACCCTGCAATGTCTAAACGATGCTTTCAGCTATGCAGATTCCCCTGATTTAAGAGATTATGCAGCGCGAGCAGAAAGCCGCTTGGCGCAAAATTTTCCCGTGGCACCTGTGCGTTTGGGCGTGGAGAAAAAGTGTAATCCGTATCTTCAAAATCTGCTTGATATTTCGTGAGTACAAAAAACCGCCTTTTCAAAGGCGGTTCAAGAGCTTATTGTGCCAAAATTTCAATATTTCCGGCGGCCGTACGTCCTCTATCATCATAAATTTCATAGCTGACTTTCTGACCATCAAACAAGCGCTTAATCCCTTTTTCTTCAAGCTTGGTGACATGAACAAAAATATCCTTGCCGCCACTTTCTGGCTGAATAAAACCATAGCCTTTTTTGGTGTTAAACCATTTTACAGTTCCGGTAGACATTACAATTCCTTTCTTATTGTTATAGATTATTGTTGTAGACGGATAGTCTGTCCACATAGTCACAAGAATAGGCTATATAAAACCTTGGAATTTGTCAAGCAAAAATTGTATAAAAAATAAAAATGCAACTAATGGTTTATTCTTTTATATGGGGAGCAAATTACAAATTATATTTTTTCATCAGCTGTTTTAGGTATTGAATCCGTGCGGTTTGATCGTCATGATCCTGCAAATATGCTTTCAAAATAGTGATAATCGCCTGTTTATATTTCGGTTCAAATGCGGCGATTGTGCACAAATAATATGCTGCCGCCTCAAAAACAGGTTGTTGCGGGTAAGAAAGCTCGGCGGCAATTAAGACATAAGGTGGGGTTAGGGCATCGTCAGAAACGTTGCTTACCGGTTGGCACGAACGCTTTTGAATGGAGCGCGCCGCCGTGGGCGAAAGAGGGCGATTTGCCTGATTACGCTTCCACCAAAGTTGCAAAAATGAGGTTATTCCTGCGTTGATTCTTTGAAACATTTTCATCTCCTTAAAATCAATTATAGAGATAATATCAAAATTTTTACAATAAAGGAAGAAAAAAATATTTGACTTTGGAAAATAAAGAGCGTATGTAGAAAACGAAATTACTACTGCTTTGTCGTCTAATGGTAGGACAGCGGACTCTGACTCCGTTAATCTTGGTTCGAATCCAGGCAAAGCAGCCATTAAAAGACACTCCGCATAACATGCGAGAGTGTTTTTTTATGGTTGCTTTCGTCATTGGAAGAGAACCAAAGTTCGGAATCGCGTCTTGCACCGGCATAGTCGGTGCAAGGGAAGATCAGGGCGAAGCCCTACATCCAGGCAAAGCAGCCAACACAAAGAAACACCCGAAAGGGTGTTTTTTTGTGTAATTTAAGAGTATCTTTTTTAAAATTTGGTGGCTTAAGTTTGGAACACGATAATTTTAATAAAAAGCGATCTTGCGTGATTCCTGTTATAACTTGACTAGAATTTCCTATATGCTATAATTAATTATAAATAATATCGTTCTTTTTCCCTGTTGCGACTTGACTAGAATTTCCTATATGCTATAATAGCCAAAATTGACCTTTAAACAGGTTTTAGGTTGCGACTTGACTAGAATTTCCTATATGCTATAATAATATGATAATTTGTTTGAAGACGTTGGCAGTTGCGACTTGACTAGAATTTCCTATATGCTATAATCAGGAGCATAGCTTATATTATCTATGACGAGTTGCGACTTGACTAGAATTTCCTATATGCTATAATGACTGGAGTCGTTGAGTTCTCGGAGCGTTAGTTGCGACTTGACTAGAATTTCCTATATGCTATAATAAATACGGTTATCCGATAATCTCAAAAGAAGTTGCGACTTGACTAGAATTTCCTATATGCTATAATATTGCGCGAAAGTTGTTAAAGAATATGAGGTTGCGACTTGACTAGAATTTCCTATATGCTATAATAGTAGGCGGTGAATACCCCCTCTGTTGGCGGTTGCGACTTGACTAGAATTTCCTATATGCTATAATCTTAAAAGTACCCTTCACGGCGCCCGTTTTGTTGCGACTTGACTAGAATTTCCTATATGCTATAATAAAGACCACTATTGCAAAGCGGAGGCGATCGTTGCGACTTGACTAGAATTTCCTATATGCTATAATACGTGTCAGACAAAGCCTTGTTTTTAGGGCTTTTTCTGGCACTTCTTTTGATAAAAAATGAGAAAATTTTATTAAAAAAGTTCATATTGTAACATCTTTTCCGAGAGCGAATCGCTCTTCCTATTTTTTATATGAATTATATCTCCAAACTGCTTATCTGTGAAAAATAGTATGCAGATATCCCCAACCGCGGGGGCATTTTTTTTCACAGCCGTGACATATTTTCTACTTTCTTCGCGACTGCCTGTAAAACGAAAATATACTGAAAATTGTGCCATTGTAAAACCTTTTTTCTGCAAAAAATCTCTGAATTGGGTGGCATGCTTCCTTTCTTGAGGCGTATCTGTCGGTAAATCAAACATAACCATCATCCACATGAGCTTTAAATTAACCTGATTAAACATTTGAGAGCTTGTAAGTTACCGATAGTTTTACCTGACCGGATGTGAGTGATGATACGTATTGACGAACATAATCTTCAATTATTAAATATACTGGCGAAATGCTATCCTTCGTTTTAAAATCTGTATCCAAAATACCGGAAAGCAATTTTTTATATGCCGGTGTCAGTTCTTGATCTTGATCCTTATTCTCAAAAATTTTGTAAACAGTGGCGTCAACCAAAGGACGAAATGGCTCCATAAGGTCATCAACCAAGCATAAGGGATTAAGTTGGTTTTGGTGCTTAATGGCCAAAGAAGGACATAATCCGTTAGCAACAGTAAAACGCGCCACACAAGCCCTTATCACGGCATAGCCATAATTAAGAAAAGCGTTTATGCCATTTGCTTGTGTATCACGTTTGAAGTTTTTGCCAAACAAGGCTGAAAAATATCTTTTAGCCGCCACGGCTTCAATATTTGTGGAATCGCCCGAAGTTATTTTGCTAATCAGAGATGTTAACAAATCCTGCTTTTTGAAATATTTTAAAACAGCAGCCTGTTGCTTAACTTTTTCAGTGACAACTTGTTGCCATAATTTTTTTTGCAAGGAGAGTTTGGCATTAAATTGCAAACGCTGAATATGACCTTGTTTATAATGCCCGATAAGGGGCAAAAAAATACCGCTCGGAACATAATTTTTACCACATACGATCATAGGGATGCCTTCTTCAGCCAGTCTTTGTAATAAAGGCTGTGTATATATTGCTGTGGGTGAAGTTATGATGATGCTTAAAATTAAATCTAAGGGGATATCCTTAATGATATTTTCATCTTCACGAATACGCAGAAAACCAGCGGAAACGGATAATTTTTTATTATCAGTTCCGATTTCAATGATATTACCATGCATAATAAACCTCTTAAAATTTCCCGGTGGCAGAAACCGTAACTTTACGACACTGGTATTGTTTAAACTTTCCAACTGTGCATTGCCATGATTTTTTATCAGCATCTTCTTGAGCAATATGCAGAGGACGTAAGAAAATACTGCCACCGGTCATTTTTTTAACCCTAAATAAAAGCTTAAGCTCTTGTTTGTCAGGATTTTTACGGAACTGATCTTTTACCCATTTTTGAATGCAACTAAACCCTTTTTCCAACGGATCGTCTGCTCTGAAAGTGGCTTCAACAACGTCATTAATTCTAAGTGTACATATCAATTTAGCTGTTGGGTAAATATCTTTCCAAAAAAACTTTCCTTGACGTTCAAAAGCAAAGTAGTTGGAGAGAATCTCCAAAGACCATTCATTGTTCTTGTTCGGTAAAAATTTATCATTTTGCTGAATCTGATAGATTTGCGCCGCATAATTTCCATCAGCTTCGTACCATTTAAAAGCTTTGTCCTTGGTAAAGGTGTTTATAAAAGCCGCTTCAATTTCTTGATAATGTTCTTTTCCAAGAGCTTTTTTGCGAACAGAAGCGCGCAACCATTGTGCGTATTCTTTAAGAAACGCTTCTTTTTGTTCTTTGGTGCGAAAAACAGGAACCATACATGAAAGAGATTTTTTCTCACAAACTTTCTTTCCTTCTTTTCTTATACAAAGCTCAAGTTCCATATCATCTTTTTTGATGGTTAATATTTTTCTAAAACCAAAGGCGCTGTCTTTATTGATGGATGCAAAACTCAAAGATGAAGGCGCTTTATGAAGCGCTTTGGCTTTTTTAAGGATTTGTTTTAATTTATCTATAGGTTCTTTATAAGATATCGTTAAGTTTTCTAAACGCTCCATAAACGTTTTTTTATCAAAGTTTTCATAAGGCTTGCTATAAAATTTGCCGGATTGTTTCAGCAAAGCAGTTCTTGCTTGAGAAAGTGTGATTTTCTGATTGTTTTCTGCTTTTTTGTTTTCATCTTCTTGATACCCCTCAACCTGATTTGCAAAGGCTTCACTAGATATAAAGTGAACAATTTTTGTGGTTATGTTTGCAAGTGTAAAAGCATCTAAAGCATGATGATAATGAATGCTTCTATCCTTAGAAACAGAAGTTTTCTCGTGAACATCTTGTTCACTTAACGCATTAACATTTTCTTTAGCTTTTTCTAAAATGGTTTTATCATCCCATTCAGGCTGAGACTCTTGAATTTTCTGTTTTTCTTTTTCTAATAAAGCATCAGTTTGCCATTTTTGCTTTGTCCAAAGTTTATAATCTTGTGGCAAAGTATCAGCAATGTCCCAAACTTTTTTAAGCTGATCCGTCATTTGTCCCTTGGCAGAAACAATTTTTTCTTTTGGACAAATACACGTTAAATATTTTCTTGCAAGTTTTGACATATATTGCATATCGGTCAAATCACGCGCCAAATTTTTATTGTTTTTATTAAATATTTCTCGCGCATTTTTGGAAAAGCGCCATGTTATAGCATTAAAATTAAATGTTTTTTTAATGTTGCCGCGCGCTTTATCAATATCTTTTGCGCGTTCCTTAACTTTATCAAGCACCATAGAAGCCAGCTCTTCTTCGTTTTGCGCGACATCTCGGAGTTGGTTGATATCTGTAAAGAACTCGTAGGGTAACTGATTAAGCTTTCGCCTGTTTATATTATAACGTGTGATAATTTTGTTGTTATACGAATCGTCATAAGTCCACGAATAAGGCAGAATATGCTCAATTTCATATTCTGAACTAAATAATTCGCTTATAGAAATTGTTTTCCCTGTATATAAATCAATTCGTTTCGTAACATCTTTCGGATTCAAGTTGCGCCATGTTTTATATTTTTCAATATTAAATGCTGTAATTGGGATGCCGGCTTTTTTCATTTCCTGGCGCGCTTCGGCTAAAATGGCCGTGTTTTCTCTTTGTTTTTTCTCAATTTCTGCTAAAGCTTTTCTACCTTTGGTCAGCTCTCGACCAAGCTCTATGGTAATCCCCTCAGGTTTTCCATACTTTTTAATTAACTCATTAACAACTATACGAAGCTGATTAAGTGCAATATGAACACTGACATTTGTTATTCTTCCCATATAATTGTCATAATCCCATTGCTTTTGAAAATTTTCTTTATCTCCACCAATAAGTTGTTCAGAGAAAAGCTCTTGATACTTGGGTAACTCTTCGCAAATCGGAAAATCATGAAGTTCATCGGGACTCTTTTGATAAACATTCATAACCGATGTAACATAATCTGTTCCGCATAATCTCATATCTTCTGATAGTTTGCGCATGGCAACTGCCGACAAATTTGCATATCCATCAGGCAAAAGAAGAGATTGCTCTAAAATCGTATCCATATTTTGTTCGGATAATTGCGGAACAATTTCTGATAAAGAATCCCTGACTTCTTCTTGTTGCATGCTGTAATCTTGCAAAAGATTAACGATTTGTTCTTGCTTTTCCTCGGAATACGATTTCCAGTCAGTACCAAAGGCTCGCGAATCGCCCAAAATTGCATTTGTCATATTGCACAGTAAACCTTTGCGATTGTTTGCCATTAAGTTGAAAGTACAATCTTCAGGTAATTGCAACTCTCTTATAATTCGCTCAAAAGAAACAATAAAGTCATTATCATAAATATCTTCTTGAGGAAAATTCAAAAACTCAAAAAGAATTTCACGCTCATCTTTTGTTAATAAGCGGTTTTCCGGATAGGTTAGTTCCATATTGGCAATATCGGAACGAATTCTAAATTCTTGCGCAATAGGGAAAGCCTTAGGACAGCGCCGTTCATTGGGTTCTAAAGAGCAAAAACCTGTTTCCTGCTTTTTAAGAGGTCTTTGATAAAAAATATCAAAATCTCTCAAGCGCTTCTTTCTTTCATCTGTTAGAACATTTGGATAATATTGTTTTTGTGTTTCCCAAATGAGATCAAACTCTTTTTGATACATTTCCCGATTCGGGTATACGCTAATAATGAGCTTGCCTGCATTATCAGTGGCATTTTTAAACCGGTAATTCCCTGTTTTATACATATATTCCCCAAGGCTTTTACAATTATTTTCAGCCATAAGGCGATTTAATTCATTCATCGCTTCTTGAGTCTTTGTTTTTGATTTTTTCTCTTGTTTTTCTTCTTTGCGGTTGCTTAAGAAACCACGCCTTTGATTAAGATGAAAAATAACTCTCCCGATTTCATAAAGGCTAATTTGTTGGTGCAAAGCTTTTGCTCTAAGCTCATAAGGATTAAGCTTTTCAAGACTTTTAAGCTCTGCCGTTTCTGTAGGGAACAAGCCCATTGATTTCAAATCAGCAATCAGCTGTGTCTGTCTTAATTTGAATCTTTTCAAGCGCCTTCTTGCGCTTCTTATATCTCTTCTAGCAACAGTCAATGGTTCGTTAGATTTATCATTTCTACCGTCCGGAAAAACCCTGACGCCCATATCAAGAATGCCTATCGGTTCTTCATTTTCAGTCGTTAAACAACACCAACCGAGTGAAGATGTTCCTAAATCAATGCCAAGACGATAGCTCATTTTATTCTCCTAAGATTGCCCTAATGTTTAAAAGTTATAATATTTTATATTATTACACTTTCTTTTTTTATTGACAACTAAAAAATTATATAGCAAAATAAGTATTGAAAAAGTTTTGAGACGATAATAGCATATAGGAAATTCTAGTTAGTCGTTAATAAGAATTTTTTCGTATTCTAAGAGGCAGAAGTTCGTCTTCTGCTTCTTTTTATTTACCCTGCTTTATAGGTGCGGACGGTGGTGTCGCGGTCAAACAAGTAAAGCAAAATGCGCAGGGCTTGACCGCGCGGGGTTTGCAGGTTTTTATCCATATTCAGCACAAGTTCGGCGTCTTTATGTGCGGCAAAAAGCAAGTCTTTATGTTGAGGTAATTGAGCGAGCCGAAAGTTATCAAAGCCTGATTGGCGGGTGCCCAAAATCTCGCCACCGCCGCGAAGTTCCAAATCCTTTTCCGCGATCAAGAATCCGTCTTCGCTTTGTTTCATAATATTTAAGCGTTCACGTGAGGTTTGGCTTAAAGGATAGCCGTAAAGCAATATGCATGTTGACGCCTCATAACCACGCTTAATCCGTCCGCGCAGTTGGTGCAGTTGCGCCAAGCCGAAATGTTCGGCGTGTTCGATAATCATCACGGTTGCCTTGGGTACGTTCACGCCAACTTCAATGACCGTTGTCGCGACCAAAAGTTTAATGTCGCCATTTTTAAAGCGCTCCATGACGGCATCTTTTTCTTTATCTTTCATCTTGCCGTGCACAAGACCAACCTCGCCTTCGCCGAAAATCTGTTGCAAACTTTCATAGCGTGCAACCGCGGCCGCTAAATCCGTTTTTTCCGTTTCTTCCACCAATGGGCAAACCCAATACGCCTGACAACCTTTTTCAATTTTGCGTTTTAAGCCTGCCACAACTTCATCCGTTTTGGAAAGTGGCACAACGCGCGTATCCACTGGCAGGCGCCCTTTGGGAAGCTCGTCTATTTTGGAATATTCCATATCGCCGTATTGCGTTAAAACAAGTGTGCGCGGAATGGGCGTGGCGGTCATCACCAAGATGTCCGTTTTATAACCTTTGTCTGATAAACCCAAGCGCTGATTGACACCGAATCGATGTTGCTCGTCTATGACCACAAAAGACAAATCTTGAAACGTGACAGCTTCGGTAAACAAAGCATGCGTGCCGACCAAAACATTTATTTTACCTTGCGCTAAATCCGCCAAAAGTGCGGCGCGCGCCTTGCCCTTAACGCTGCCTGTTAAAAGCGCAACATTCACGCCCAAGGGCTTTGCCCAAGCCGAAAGCGTTTCAAAATGTTGGCTTGCTAAAATTTCGGTCGGTGCCATTAAAGCCGCCTGCGTGCCACATTCCACGGCGTTTAGCATACTCATAAAAGCCACCACCGTTTTGCCGCTGCCGACATCGCCCTGCAACAAACGTTGCATGCGCTCGGGCGCTGCCATATCTGTCGCAATTTCTTTTAAAACCCGTTGTTGCGCGCCTGTTAATTCAAAGCCTAAATTTTCTAAAAGCGCGCGGCGGAGATGTCCATCACCTGCTAAAACTCGGCCGGCTTGCTTTTTAACACGCTCACGCGCAATCGCCAATGCTAATTGACCGGCTAAAAGTTCGTCATAAGCCAAGCGGCGGCGCGGTGCAGAATCTGGCCAAAGATCCGCCGATTTTTGCGGACGATGTGCCTTTTTTAATGCCTCGGCAAAGCTTGGAAAATTTTGCTCCGCTTGAAAATGCGGATCAAGCCATTCGGGCAGGTTCGGCACACGCTCTAAAGCTTGAGCGCTTAAATGCGTTAAAAGCTTGTTTGAAATGCCGGCGCAAAGCGGATAAACCGGCTCCACGGCTTTTAAGTTTTCCAGTACATCAGGCGATACAATGTAATCCGGATGATTCATTTGCAAGCGCCCGTTAAAAATTTCTAGCTTGCCTGAAACCGCGCGAAACGCCCCTTGTGGTAAACTCCGCTTTAAAGAATCAGGATACCATTTGAAAAAATTAAGCGTGAGTTCCGTGCCGTCTTCGGCTTCCGCCAAAACACGATACGGCTGTTTGCGCGTGGGCGGCACAATATGCTCTGTGATTTTGATTTTGCCTGTCCAGATCCGCCCTGTTTCGGCAACCTTTAAGGGCACGGCATATGTGCGATCAATGAGGCTTGCGGGCAAATGCCAAAGCATATCCACCACACGCAAACCACCGCATAAATTGGACAGCAATTTGGCATAACGCGCGCCAACGCCTTTAAAACCTTCAACAGAAGCAAATAACGGATTTAAAATTTCCGGACGCATTTTTTCTCCTTTTATGAAAGAGATTAGCAATAAACTTTGAGTTTGTAAAGCTGACATTTTTTGTTGCTAAACAGGCTTTTGTTGTTTATATTTCGTCTTATGATGAAAATTGAGGAGCTTAAAAATAAAACGCTTTCTTCCGTGCCAAGCGGCTATGATGCTTGGCTTGCCGCTGAGCTTACGCAATCTGCTCAAAATGATGTTTTGCTGATTGTGAGCAATGGGCGCGCGCTTTTTGAAACCGCGGCGCTGGTGCGTTTTATTGCCCCTCAACTTGACGTTTTAACTTTGCCGGCATGGGATACCGTGCCTTATGACCGCGTTTCGCCAAGTGCAGAAATTTTATCAGAGCGGATTGACACGCTCTCAGAACTTGCGCTTTATCCAAGCGCCAAAAAACCGCGGCTGATTATCACAAGCGTTGGTGCCGCCATGCAAAAATTGCCGCCGCAAAAAATATTTTTAAACACACGGCGCACACTTCAAACCGGTGGCAAGCTTTCTTTTAATGACTTTTTGCATTATGCCGCCGTCAATGGTTATACCAAGGTTGAGCAAGTGATGGAACCTTCCGAATTTGCTGTGCGGGGTGATATTATTGATATTTTTCCAAGCGGGGCTAAAGAGCCGTTGCGCATAGATCTTTTTGATGAAGACATTGAAAAAATCAGGACTTTTGATCCACTCACGCAACGCACCACGGGCGTTTTGCAAAGTTATTCTTTCGGGCTTGCCGATGAGGTTGTTTTGGATGAGCATACCATTAAAAATTTTCGTGCGGCGTATCGTGAGGCTTTTGGAACGAACAGCCTCAAAGACGAACTTTACGAATCAATCAGCGCCGGCAAAAAATATATCGGTATGGAAAATTGGTTGCCGTTTTTTTATGATGAGCCTCTGCCCTCCATTTTTGATTACGCACCCCGCGCCACGCTCATTTTAGGGCGCGATTTTGATGATGCGCTTGCCGCTAAGGCCGAAAGCATTGCCGATTATTATCAGGCGCGGTTAGAGGCCCTCAAAGCACCACAAGACGAATCGGCTTATCGGCCGATAAAGCCTGAATTGATTTATCTTAATCCTGATAAATTGCAAAAAATCTGCGCCGATAAAGCAAGTGTGCGTTTAACGTCTATGATTTTGCCCGCCACCGAAAATATTTTGGATATGCGCGTTTTGCCCGCGCGCGAATTTTATCACGCGCCCAACACCGCCGCCGCTTATGATGATTTGAAAAATTATTTAGCCGAAAACGGACGCTTAAAGCGGTTTATTTTTTGCACTTCAGAAGGCTCGCGCGAACGGCTTTTCGGGCTTTTAAGCGAATATGGCATTCAGAACACAACCTTTGCCACCACTTATGCCGAGGCCTTGAAATCAGCAGGCAATAAAAAAATTGCTCTGGTGGTTGCAGAGCTTTCGCACGGCTTTAAAAGCCCTGATTTTTGCGTTGTTTCAGAAGCCGATATTTTGGGCGCGCGCCAAACGCGTAAGCGCACCGCCAAAGTGAGCGCTGAAAACTTTATTGAAGATGTTTCGTCTTTATCTGTGGGCGAATTGGTCGTGCATATTGAGCATGGTATCGGGCGCTTTGAAGGGCTTGAAAAAATTATGGCCGGTGGTGCCCCACATGATTGTCTTAAAATTATTTACGCGCATGATGACAAGCTCTTTGTGCCTGTTGAAAATATTGACGTTATTTCGCGCTATGGCGCAGATGATGACGATGTTATGCTTGATGTTTTGGGTGGCGCGGCATGGCAGGCGAAAAAAGCCAAAGTCAAAGAAAAAATTAAAGATATTGCCGAAAAACTTATTAAAGTGGCGGCGGAAAGGCAACTCAAAACAACAGATACTTTCGCTCCGCCAAGCGGCATTTATGATGACTTTTGCGCGCGTTTTCCTTATCAGGAAACAGATGATCAGCTCAAAGCTATTGACGATGTTTTGGCCGACTTAAACACCGGCGTTCCTATGGATAGGCTTATTTGTGGCGATGTCGGTTTCGGGAAAACCGAAGTGGCCTTGCGCGCGGCGTTTTCGGTCGCGATGAGTGGCGCGCAGGTGGCGCTCATTGTGCCGACAACTCTTTTGGCGCGCCAACATTATATGAACTTTCAAGAGCGTCTGAAAGGCTTTCCTGTTCGGGTTAAAATGCTTTCTCGTCTGGTAAGCGCTAAAGAATCGCGCGAGACTCTTGAGGGCTTAAAAAACGGCAGTGTGGAAATTGTGATTGGGACACACGCGCTTTTATCGCCCAATGTTCAGTTTTGTAACTTGGGCTTGCTGATTATTGATGAAGAGCAACACTTCGGCGTGGCGCATAAAGAAAAATTAAAGGCGCTGAAATCTGATGTGCATGTGCTGACTTTGAGCGCCACGCCCATTCCGCGTACGTTGCAACTTTCTTTAACCGGCGTCAAGCAATTAAGCATTATCGCCACGCCGCCCGTAGACAGACTCGCCGCCCGAACTTTTGTGATGCCCTTTGACAAGGTTCTGATTAAAGAGGCTATTTACCGCGAAAAATTTAGAGGTGGGCAAACCTTTTTTGTGTGTCCGCGTGTTTCGGATATTGCCGGCGTTCAAAAAGAACTGCGCGAACTTGTGCCAGATGTTAAAATTGCCGTGGCGCATGGTCAAATGCCCGTCAAAGAACTGGAAGACGTGATGACGGACTTTGCCGCCGGTAAAGCCGATTTGCTTTTATCAACCACCATTATAGAATCGGGCATTGATATGCCAACCGTGAACACGATGATTATTTATCGCGCCGATATGTTCGGGCTGGCACAACTTTATCAGCTCAGAGGGCGAATCGGGCGTTCTAAGGTGCGTGGCTATTGTTACTTTACCATTCCGCCACAGAAAAAACTTAAGCCCGTGGCAGAACGGCGGCTTAATATTTTATCGGCGCTTGACACCCTCGGGGCAGGTTTTTCGCTGGCTAGCCACGATATGGATATTCGCGGCTCGGGTAATGTTTTGGGCACGGAGCAATCCGGACATATTAAAGATGTGGGTGTGGCGCTTTATCATCACATGTTGGAAGAAGAAATCGCACGGCAAAAAGCCGCTGCAACAAGCGTCGCCTTGCCCGAATCGGAAGATTGGTCGCCACAAATCACAACCGGTATTCCGATTATGATTGATGAAAAATATATCCCCGATTTAGGCGTGCGACTCGGACTTTATAAACGAATCGGCGCGCTTAAAACTTATGACGAACTTTTGGATATGCGCGCAGAGCTTGTTGACCGCTTTGGCCCCATTCCACCCGAGGCTGAAAACCTTTTAACAACCATTGAAATTAAGCAAATGTGTAAAGTGGCGGGTATCGCGCGAATCGATGCCGGCGCGAAAGGAATCTTAATTGGGTTTCACAACAATATGTTCAAAGCTGTGGACAAGCTGATTGATTTGATGAATAAGTCATTCGGGGTTATCAAAATTCGCCCTGATCAAAAACTTTTTATTGAAGGCGATCTGGAAGATTACGCCAAACGAATCGGCGTTATTAAAAAATATGTCAAACTTTTAAGCGAAATGAACGCCTCTATTTAAGCGTTTTGCAAAGCTCGTGATAAGCTGCGGAAATTTTTTTAAATTTTTCCTCGCATGTTTTGTCGCCGGCATTGACGTCTGGATGATATTTTTTCACAAGTTTTTTATATTGCTTTTTAAGCGAATCCAACGTGAGATTATCTAAATCAAGCTCCATGGTTTCAGCATTGCGGCGATCTTTGTCGGTATAATAAACATGATTTTTGTTTTGCGATGCGGAAAAAGAGCCTTCAATACCAAGCTCATCAATGAAATCGTATCCGAATTGGTAGCGAATCTTGGAGCGAAAACCACCAAAGTGCATTTTGGGCTTGGCTTCCTCTTCCGCGGCATCAGCAAAGTCATAATTCCACTTGGCGTTATATTCCTGCACATGCTTTAGGCAAAACCAGTAATATGATTTCAGCTTTTTGTCTTTGGGCGCTTTATATTCGCCTTTTTCCGTGCACCCTGGAAAATCGCACGTGTGCGCGTGCCCCTCATTTTGAGGTGCAAAATATTTGGGCGTGCGCTGTTGTCTTTTTGCTTTCATAGACGCATATTTAACCCTGTTTATAATTTTAAGCAACAAAATTTAAGCGTTGCGAAAAAATTTTTAAACGCTATGATAAAATTATCCGCGTTGGAAGGAGAGAAAAATGAAATTTGTTTTTGCTTTGCTTTTATGCTTTTTTTTGAGCTTTCGCGTTTTTGCCGGCGAGGCGTTTGTGGAGGGTATGGAAGGCGTGCCGTTGCCCAATGATGCCAAGCAAATGCCTTCTGAAAATTTTGCTTTCGGTAATGATGACACGCAACTTGTGGAAGTCTATTTTCAAAAAAGTGGCAATTTTGCTCAAATTTTGACCTTCTACCGCGACTCGATGCCGCAACTTGGTTGGCAAAAACAAAGCGAATCGAGCGAAAATATGGTTTTTAAACGCGGCGCTGAAGAGCTGACTATTGCTTTAGAATCCGCTGATCCGCTGACTGTTCGCCTTACGCTTACCGGCCGTCCGGAATAATAAAAGCTGAAATTTTTACTTTTTTTTAAAATTCTTGTTGACTTTCGGGTGCTAAAACCTTTATAAAGCATACCAGAATATTTTTTGGAATAACTTTATTTAACAGGAAAATAAAATGGCCAATCATAAATCGGCAAAAACGAGAATTAACAGAAATAATAAGCGCGGGCTTATTAACGGCATGAGAAGAAGCCGCGTCAGAACTTTTGTGAAAAAAACTGACGCTTTAATTGCTGCCGGCAAAAAAGAAGAAGCCGCAGCGGCTTTGAGAGTTGCGGAATCGGAAATGATGCGCGCGGCTCAAAAAGGCGTGTTTCATAAAAATACCGCAAGACGGACTGTTTCTCGTTTGGCGCAAAAGATTAAAGCCCTCGCTTAAAACTTTTGTTTTATCTTTTTAAGCACAAAACTTACCCATTTTTTGGATAAAAGTTTTGTGCTTTTTTGTACAAAAATTAAGGAAATCTGCCCGACTCTGCAGAATTACTATGTCAAGAAAAAAAATTGCAATGTTCGGTAAATGTTCTGTTGTAATTGCTTTTGAATACGGATAATATCCTTTCAGATTTTGTTAAGAAAGCTTAATGAACTTTTAAAGCTTTTTTGCAAATGAAGGAACTTTGTTCTCAAATAAATGAGGGGGCTTCGCTCTTAAATATGAGAGAACTTCGCCCTTAAGTAAATAAGGAACTTTGTTCTTAAATAAATGAGGGGGCTTCGCTCTTAAATATGAGAGAACTTCGCCCTTAAATAAATAAGGAACTTTGTTCTTAAATAAA
>CANRJO010000021.1 GCA_947630965.1 uncultured Alphaproteobacteria bacterium | reverse complement strand
AAACGTTCTTCCGCCTTTTTTCTTTTTTACTCCTTTTTATTCCTTTTGTATAGTCCTTTTCTTTCTAACAATCCTGAGGCGGTAAACCGACGAAGAATCCAGGTGGAAAAATATAGCTACTTTTTCCTGGATCCTTCGGCTTTGCCTCAGGATGACAGACGGAGTTTACAACCAACTCCGTCCGTCACTCTGAGCTTTAGCGAAGAGTCCAGGACAAACAATATAGCTACTTTTTTCCTGAATCCTTCGCGAATGCCCTGCGGGCGCGCTAACTACGCTTCGGGCAAAGAACTTCTACGCCTTGTTTTGCACGCTGTCGCGGCTTCACAAGGCTAAGAAGTTCTATCCGCCACTACAAAAAAACACCCGTCAGGGTGTTTTTTTGTAGTGGCGCGCTCTGGGCGATTCGAACGCCCGACCCACAGCTTAGAAGGCTGTTGCTCTATCCAGCTGAGCTAAGAGCGCCTAAATACATGGTGCGTTGTGGCACATTTTATTCGTCTTGTCAACAAAATTATTTCCCAAGCCTTTTACGCGCCTGCTCACGCGCCCGCCGCTTACGGATTGTCTTTGGCTTTTCAACCGAAAACCCAAACTTCCCAAGTTGGCGCCCGAGCGTGTAATAAAAACCGTGCGCATAGGCAAGAAGGCCGGCTTTTTCAAGCGAAAGTGCGCCCTTATCGTTGAGATATTGATCATCAACATATACCGCCTTAACTTCCGCTAAAAACATATCATGCGTGCCGTAGTTTGTCACGCTTAAAACCTTACAAGCCAAAGAAAGGGGCGCTTGCGCAATTTGTGGCGCGTCAACCTCATCGCAAGGCAAAGCTTTCAAACCACATGCCTCAAACTTATTGACCGTCCGCCCCGACTTCACACCGCAAAAATCCACAGCTTGAAGCAAAGGCAGATTCGGCACATTAATCACAAAAGCTTTGTTTTTTTCAATAATTTCATGACTCAAACGGCTCGGGCGTATAGAAACATAGGTTAAAACCGGCTCCGTACATATAATACCCGTCCAAGCGGCGGTCATCACATTGGGGGTTTTAACACTGCCCGAAGAAATAAGAGCCGGCGGGACGGGAGCTAAAAGCGTCCCTGCCGGCCATTTAACTTTAACCATCGTGAGTTACACTTAAAGACCCATTAATTTCAAAACGTCAATAACCAACTGGCTATCAATGCTATAATAAATGGTTTGGGCTTGACGGCGTGTTTTCACAACTTTAGCACGACGAAGCACAGCTAAATGCTGTGATAAAGCTGATTGGCTAAGTTTAACCAAATCTTCCATTGCTCCAACGCTGAGCTCTTTGCCACTCAGTTGGTGTAAAATTTCCAAGCGCTTGGCATTACTGATGGCTTTCAAAATAGCAGATTTAGCTAAAATAGATTGGTTTCTCATATTTTTCTCCTTTATATTTTAAGTTTCATACAAAAATTAATCTCAAACAAACGCATTAAAAGTTCTAAACAAGCAATATGTATATATACTTTAAGCTTATAAAAGCGGTATTGATTTTTAACCTTTGCATCTTATAACCTTTACTACAAACCACCAAAGTGGTCGGGAAGTTGAACATCATGTTTATGAAATGACCTTTTAGTCTTTAAAGCGCGAACTTTTGTACATCCACTAAAAGCTCCCCGACCAGTGTCGGGGAAATTGCTTTTTTCAAAGCTAACGATGATTTCCGTCACCGCATAAAGCAGGTTGTTCAAGACCTTTTGTCTTTCGACAACTACATATTACATTATTTATTATATTAGTCAACACGAAATTCACAATTTTTTATAAATTTTGTTGAAATATTTTTTTATCGCCCTAAAATAAAGGCGTTTGGAGGAATAATGTCACAGCAAAATTTAAAAAATATGAGTTTCGAGGAGGCCCTTGAACAACTTGACGCCCTGGTACGCGATCTGGAAGGTGGTCGAATCAAATTAGATGACGCCGTTGAAGCATATGACAAAGCCGTTGGGCTTAAAAAACTTTGTGAAGAAAAACTGAAAGCGGCAGAGCTTAAAGTTGAAAAAATTGAGGCTGCAGCTGACGGAAAGCTCAAAACCGAACCTTTGGATAAGATTGAAGACTAATGGCTGATATTAAAAAATTGCTTGCCGAATATGCCGAGGGTTTTAATAAAAAAATTGCGGCGTTTTTTTCGCTTCCTACGGGCAAAGAAAGGCGTGCCATGGAAGCAATGGCATATTCTGTTTTAAATGGCGGCAAGCGTTTGCGCCCCTTTTTAATGACGGAAACCGCCAAACTGTTCGGTAAAACCCCAGAGGAAACTTTTCCTGCCGCGGCAGCGCTTGAAATGTTGCACACATACTCGCTCATCCATGATGACTTGCCCGCAATGGATAATGATGATTTACGCCGTGGTCACCCCACCTGCCATAAACAATTTGATGAAGCCACAGCCATTTTGGCGGGAGACGGGCTGTTAACTTATGCTTTTGAGGTTTTAGCCGATTCGTTTTATATCGATTCGGTCAAAATGGAACTCATTCGTCTTTTAGCAAAAGGGGCGGGGGCTTATGACGGCATGGTGGCGGGGCAAATGCTAGATCTGATCGCTGAAACGCTCGAGTCGCCTGAAAATCCCACAGCGCTGATTAACCATATTGAGGAGATGAAAACAGGGCGCCTTTTGCGCTATGCCGTAATGGCGGGCGCCATCATCGGCGGGGCATCAGTTCAAGAGCGCCAAAATTTAGATGTTTATGCCCAAAAAATAGGCTTGGCCTTTCAAATTGCGGATGACATTTTAGATGAAACGGGCAATGTTGAACAAATGGGCAAAACGCTCAAAAAAGATGCTTCTCAAAACAAACTGACTTTTGTGTCATGCTACGGCTTGGAAAATGCGCAAAAACAGGCGCAAAAGCTTGTTTCCGAAGCTATAGAGGCACTTTCGGGCTTCCACCAATCCGCGGATGTTTTGCGAGCTTTGGCGCATTTTATCATTGAGCGAAAGTCATAAAGTAATTGTGACATTTTTATGACAGATTCTGCTTGCTTTCGGTCATAATTTATGCTATAGTAAAACTATAAATATAATTATGGATGAGAGGAGCACGACCATGACTGATACGCTCAATAAAAAACCGACGACGGGGCAGCTTTTTGTAGCGGCATTAGAGGCAACAAAAGGCGATAAAGATAAAACGTTTCGTTTGCTTTCCGCAGCGCTTGAAAAAACACGGTCAAATCCTGATAAAATCACGGATAATGAAGCCTTAGTCAGCTTTAAGGCGCGCTTGGCGGAATATAACGCCGGCAAAGGTTGCGAACTTAATCCGGAGGATTATGTCTATATGGCAGCCAAAAAATATAAAGATGCGGGGCATGGTGGCATTGCCCAATTTAAGGACGATTTTAAGAAGTTTATTGAAACAGGCTCTCTCAGCCAAGCCAACGTACAAATGAATAACATTCAGCCCAGAGCACAAACGGCGTACGATAGGTAACATTAAATAAATTTTAAGATAAAACTTCTACACTCCCTGTATCAACAGGGAGTTTTTTAAATGCAAATTATCGGGATTATGACGGGCAATTCTTTAGACGCGGCAGATTTTGTTCTAACCGAGTTTGAAAACGGACATATACGCGATTTAGCGGCTCATACCGAGCCTTTTTCGGCGGA
The DNA here is from genome assembly GCA_947630965.1 of uncultured Alphaproteobacteria bacterium. Lineage (GTDB taxonomy): Bacteria > Pseudomonadota > Alphaproteobacteria > RF32 > CAG-239 > CANPYS01. The sequence continues at coordinate 17,959 of CANRJO010000021.1, read as the reverse complement.
ATTAACCGAAAAAATACAAAATTTGCGCCAACTGGTGCAACAAAATCAGGCGGATATGAAAGCGCTTGCCAAGATCCCTGAATTTATGGCAGGCATCAATGATTACACGCTTTTTGTGGCTCAAAGCTTGAATAATTGGCTTAAAAATAGTGAAATCAAGCGCAAAGACATCACGGCTATCGGTTTTCACGGGCAAACTTTGGATCATTTTCCGCCCTCGATTGCAGACGGCGCCAAGCCCTACACTTTGCAGATTGGAAATCCGCAACTTTTGGCGGACAAAACAGGCATAGACGTTGTGTTTGACTTCCGCTCTGCTGATATTTTAGCAGGTGGTGAGGGCGCTCCTTTAGCGCCTGTGCACAACAAGCATTTAGCCGAAGCTTTAAGCTTAAACCGCGTGGCATTTTGCAACGCCGGCAACACGGGCAACATTGCGCTTATTACTCATGAAGAAACTTTAGGTTGGGATGTCGGACCCTTTAACCATTTTCCGGACCTATTATGCCGAACAAATTTCGGGCAAAATATGGATACGGACGGCAATTTAGGAAGAGGGGGTAAGGTATCAGAAGAAATTTTGCGCTTGTTTTACATGCAGTCGGCGCTAAACGTCAAAGGGCGCAATTTTTTAGAGCAAACGCCGCCCAAATCCTCTGACCCGAGTTGGTACCGCTTGCCCAAAGGGCTTGAGCGTTTTAACAAGGCAGACGTTTTGCGCACGGCGGAATATTTTAGTGCGTATAATTTTGCGTTAAGCTTGCGTTTTGTGCCTAAAGAGAGCCCCATGCCCCTTCAATTTTTGCTTTTTGGCGGCGGGTGGCAAAATCCGCTTTGCTTAGCAGATTTCAAAGAAATTTTGCAAAAGCGCACGCTCAAAGAGGTTTTGCACGAGCATGAAGCAGTTTTTGAGAAAATTTGGGAGCGTTGCCTTGGGATTATTCCGCAGATTGAATTGAGTGATCATTTCGGCATCAGCGGCAAATACATGGAAGCGCGCCTCATGGCGGATGCCGCCTTTTGCTTTTTGGAAAAAAGGCCGTTTACAGAGCCGGCGGTAACAGGGTGTCAAAAGCCGTGCATTTGCGGTGCGCTTTTCAAAAAGGGCGAAGATAAACAAGTTTTTTGGTCGCGTGCGGCAAAAAACGGAAAATAATCTTAAAAACTGCTTGAATCCTAAAAGCATCGTTTTTAAGATAAGTAAAATGAAAGGAAAGAAAAATGTTGTTAAGTCTGGTTTTATTTTTAAGTTTAATTTTTGTGAAAGCTGCCATGGCGAACCCAGCTTGTGCGGTTTGCACCATTGCGGTAGGTGCCTCGCTTGAAATTGCGCGCCGTTTGGGTGTGGATGATAGCGTTGTTGGTGTTTGGGCAGGCGCCTTTTTAGTGCTGTTGGGTTATTGGACCATCAAGTGGTTTGATCACAAAAATTGGCATTTTCGGGGGCGTGACGCGCTCATTTTGGTTTTATCCGTGGCCATGATCGGTTTTGTTTACCTCGGGCAATTAACGTATCATTCGGAAGTGATTGGCATCCTTTATTTAGATCCGTTCCTTTTCAGCACAATTTTAGGCGCGTTTTTGCTGATTTTGTCCTCAAACTTTTATCAATGGATGAAGATGAAAAACGGCGGGCACGCGCATTTTCCATTTGAGAAAGTGGTGGTACCGGTTGTGGCGCTGACTTTAGCGAGCCTTTACTTCTATTATTACCCGATTTGTCAGCAAGTTGGGGCGGATTTATATAGTTTTTAATTAAAGGCATAAAAAATTGATAGTTAAGAAAAACGGTATCAAGGTTTATGAACAAGCCGATTTTGAGGGCATGCGCAAAGCGGGCAAATTAGCCGCCGAATGCCTAGATTATATCACGCCGTTTGTCAAGCCCGGTGTCACAACGCTTGAGTTAGATGACCTTTGCCATGCGTTTATTGTTTCTAACAAGGCGATTCCGGCATGCTTAAATTATCACGGCTACCCAAAAAGCACCTGCATTTCCCTTAATCATGTGATTTGCCACGGCATTCCGGATGCCGAGCATCGCTTGGTGGACGGCGACATTTTAAACATTGATGTCACGGTCATTGTTGACGGTTGGTATGGCGATACGAGTCGTATGTATTATGCAGGCAAGCCCAAGCTCAAGGCAAAGCGCTTGTGTGATGTCACTTACGAGTGCCTGATGCGTGGCATAGATGCCGTTCGCCCCGGCGCGCATTTTGGTGATATTGGCGCCGTGATTGAGGAATATGCACATTCATACGGCTATTCCGTGGTAGATATGTTCTGCGGGCATGGTTTGGGCAGAGTCTTCCACGATGAGCCGAATGTCATGCATTGCGGTCAAAAGGGCACGGGGCCAGTGATGGAAGAGGGCATGTTTTTTACCATTGAACCCATGATCAACATCGGGCGGAAAGATGGCATCATTTTGGGCAACGGGTGGACGGCTGTCACGCGCGATAAAAGCTTATCGGCGCAGTTTGAACACTCTTTGGGCGTAACCAAAGACGGCGCCGAGGTGTTTACCTTTTCGCCCAAGGGGTTGGACAGACCGCCTTATAAACAGGACTAAACATGGACGAACAAGAAAAACAACATTATTTAGGGCACAGAAAACGCTTGCGTGATCGCTTTATGGCAGATAACGGGCGAACAATGCCTGATTATGAAATTTTGGAATTACTTTTAAGCATTGCCATTCCGCGGCGCGATGTGAAGCCACTTGCTAAAAATCTATTGCACGATTTTGAAAGTTTTGCCAATGTTTTAAACGCAAGCGTCAATGATTTGAAAGCTTACGGCTTGACGGACACAACCATTGCCACATTCAAAATTGTAGTTAGCGCCGCACAAAGGATGAGTGCGCAAGAGCTCCGCGAAAGTGAAGATCCGGTGATCATGAATTATGATTACATGAAAGATTACGCGCACATGAGCATGGCATATTTAGACATTGAAGAGTTTAGAGCTGTGTTTTTAGATGCACGTTTAAGAGTAATTAAGGAAGAAGTTTTGCAAAGAGGAACGGTGGATCGTGTTTCCGTTCATCCGCGCGAAGTTGTAAAGGCGGCGTTGGCATGCAGTGCGCGTTCGGTGATCTTAATGCACAATCATCCCGGCGGCAAAGCGGAACCCTCAAAAGATGATTTGCTCTTAACGCACCAAATTGCGGAAGCGTTGGAAGCCATCGGCATTAAAGTACATGATCATTTGATTATCACCAAAGACGGTTGTTACAGTTTTAATGATCACGGTCTGTTAAATAAACTTTAGACATAAAACTTCTTGAGTTGTCAAGAACATTCATTAAAGACAAAGCTGACCGTTTTGACGGACGAGCCAATCTTTGAGCTCGTCCATATTGTGAACCTCGTCAATAAATTGCAGATGAGGTGGTAAGTCGGTGGTAAATTCGGAGCGGTATCTTAATGGCACCGCGCCAATGTTTAAAGCAGCTTGCTGATTATAAATCCGGTCATCAACCAAAACGGTTTCCTCAGGCTTAAGGTTATAGCGCTTGAGGCAATCTTTAAGCATATCTTCCTTAGCGGTATCATGCATAAATTTACCGTGTTGGACGCACTCAATAACCAAGAAATCCGTCACATCTTTTAAAAGCGTGTTCAAGAAACGTTTTTTGGTTTCCACATCAAAGGTGGCGGAAAGCGTGAACTGTTTATAGCCACAGGCATGAAGTTCTTTAAGCGTTTCAATCACGTTAGGGTAGAGTGGTCGGTTGGTAAAAAACGCTAGCGAATGGCAAAAGTCATCATTAAGTTCTGTACCCATGGTCGGGTGTGTTTGAAGCTCCAAAGCGCCGTATTTCGGATCAACGGGTAAAATTTTCGGCAAATCTTCCCATGTCATATGACCATAAAGTGGGCGATATTTCGGGTGATTTTTTAAAAAATTATAATAGGCAAAGTTAAGGTTTGCCAACACGCCATCTACATCCCAAAAAATATTTTTAATCATCACAGCTCCTTTGCACTTCTTAAAAAACAAATATCACAAAACATTACTCCAAATCCGGATCCTGAATATCATCGTCTTTAATGTAAAAAGTACCTTCGGCTACCATCAGCATATCTTTTGTCATGGCATAATTCGGCGAGGCCAAATCCAACTGAGGATCTTCAGCGGAAATGTTCCGCACGCCTAAAACATGCACCATCAGGTTATAAAGCAAATCGCTCGTCCAATAAGCTTTATGATTAGCTTGAAGAGCCTGAACAACATCTTGATGTTTTTGAGCATATTTTTTGGAAAAAATGGTCACAAAAGGAATGCGGGGCATATTCCAAGTATATTTTGAAAAATCATGCGTCAAGCCCTTATCCGGATCTTCGCCATGATCTGATAAAAACGTAAATGACATAAAATCAGGTTCTGCCGCGGCTTTTTGGTACAAAAGCGAAAGAACATAATCATTATAACGCACGCAGTTATCATACTGATTTACTCTTTGATCCGCCCCGTCCTTAAAGAAGTCAAATGATGACGGATACCGATCAATATAAACAGCGTGACACCCCATAAGATGAAAGATGATAAATGTCTTTTTGCCGGCTTCATGCTTAGGAAAATATTCAGCCAACTTTTCATCATAATAGGTTGTTAAAGTTTTATGCCCGACATAATCGTTGATATAATTCCGTTTTGCCGCGCCGTTTGCAATGCCTGTGATCGGAATATCGTCATAATTAAATTGTTTTTGGTTTGAAATCCAATACGTATCATACCCGCCCGCGGAAGCAATTTCGGTTAAAGAATATGAATCCGCCAAAGATTTATCCCGATACTGATTTTGCTCCGTTAAGGCAAACTGAACGGACTTTACCGTTGCAATATTGCTTGAATAAGCATGCGGATAAATAATGGTTTTCACTTTCGAGGAAGGATTTTGCAACAGCCCAGAAAGCCAAGGCGTTGTATCAAGCTTGTAACCAAATGCCCCGAGGTGCCCGCGCGTGGTCGATTCGCCCACAACCAAAACATGCAATCCCTCAGCGTTATCAGTTTTCAAAACTTTGCGCAACTCTTGCAAATGCGCCTGCCGTATAGCCTTTGTGGCATTATAATCTTTATAAGATTGCAACGTTTCCTGCACACGAATAATCATATTCAGCACAAAGCAAGAGCTATGCCGCGGCAAAACGCCGATAAACAAATAAGCAAGGAAAAGAATAACAAAAACAAAACATTTCGTATGCCTGACAGGCGTTTGAAGCTTGGTGATTAATCTGCCAAGTGCCACACAAAGCACAAGCAAAACAAAAACACTCGCGCCCCATAAAGGCATATTTTGCTCAACCAAATAGGCCTTAATTTCCTCATAGTTTGTTTGGAATAAAGTCAGTAAAATATCAGCCGAAAGCAAATGCCCCTCACTCACAACAAAATACCCGATGGCAAGTAACGCTGGCAACATCAAGAAGATGTACCCCCCCCAATGAAAAAGCGCAAAGTCTTCCTTAAAAAGCCTTGTGAAAGATATTCCGTGCCATAAAGCAAGGCGGCGCACAAGCCGTAAAACATCAGCCCCGTGCCGATGGTTTGGAGAATTTCACGCTCCGGCAAAACCATGCCGACCCAACGTTTGCAAAGTGCCGCTAAAAGCCAAACAAAAGTCACGAACAAAGATAAGAACAAGTTTCGGCGACTAAAATTCCATAAAGCGCTCACCGCCGTAAACAAAACCGAAAATAAAATCTGATAGCCTTGTTGTTTCAGCCATTCCATATCCCCGGCGGTTGTCAAGCCTCTAAAACAAAATAAAAGCAGATAGTAAGCCCAAAAATAAAGCATCGTTTTTTGAAACGTTTTGTTTTTAAAAAAGTTCATCATTTTATCCTCAAAGATTTTTATGCGCATAATATGAACCATCTCTTTTTTGAATGCAACAACACAAGCAGGATTTCCACATTGCAGCCCCAGATTTTTCTTGAAAAAAAAGACTAACTCTTTTGGTTTAAGGTATTGAAACGTCCCAATTCAGTCATATCTCCAGAACGCATTTGTATTAATCTTATTTTGAGGAGAAAATTAATGACACAAGGCGTTCGTTACCCGACTTTAGCGTTTCAAACCGGCGGTGTCGGTCAGGCCAGTGAGGGCATTCCGCCGCAACCGTTTGAGACATTTTGTTATGATTCGGCTTTAATGCAAGCCAAAATTGAAAACTTTAACGTTGTTCCTTACACCTCTGTTTTGCCTAAAGAATTATTTGGCAACATCGTGCCGGTTGATAAGGTTGTCAATCAGTTTAAGCACGGCGCGGTTTTGGAAGTGATTATGGCCGGACACGGCGCTAGCCGCGACGAGCATAAGGCGATTGCAACAGGCGTCGGCATCTGCTGGGGCAAAGATAAAAATGGTCAGCTTATTGGCGGTTGGGCGGCTGAATATGTTGAATTTTTTGACACACATATTGATGATGAAATCGCCAAAGGTCACGCTGAAATGTGGTTAAACAAGTCTTTAAATCACGAGTTGGAAATCCGTGGCGTTGAAAAACACAGCGATTTTCAAATGTTCCATAACTTCCTTAATATTACCGAGCAGTTTGGTTACAGCCTCACTTGCTTGGGTTTCTTGAACTTTGAATATGCCGAACCGGCAAAAGTTTAATTCAAATTGATAAGGAAAAACGATGTTTAAACAGAAAAATGTTTCAAACACGTCACGTCCGGCGGCCGCGCAATCGTCCGCCGGATTGGGCGTTATGGCGTTGGCGGCGATTGTCGTCAGCTCCATGGTTGGCGGCGGCATTTACAGCTTGCCGCAAAATATGGCGGCAGGCGCTTCTGCCGGCGCAGTGCTTTTGGCGTGGATTATCACTGGTATCGGAGTTTATTTCATTGCCAACACATTCCGAATTTTATCCGCCGTTCGCCCCGACTTAACCGCCGGCATTTATATGTATAGCCGCGAGGGCTTTGGTCCGTACGTTGGCTTTACAATCGGTTGGTCGTACTGGTTGTGCCAAATTTGCGGAAACGTCGGTTATGCCGTGATTACGATGGACGCCTTAAATTACTTTTTCCCGCCTTATTTTGCCGGCGGCAATAACCTGATTTCCATTATCGGCGGTTCAATCTTAATCTGGTTCTTTAACTTTTTGGTTTTACGAGGCATTAAACAAGCAACCGTTATCAACTTTATTGGAACAATCGGCAAAATCGTGCCACTCGTTTTATTCATCATCATTGTGGCGTTTGCGTTTCACGCGGATAGATTTTCGTTTGACTTCTGGGGCGAAAACTTAGCCACGCGCGCCAAACTTGGCGATTTAGGCACACAAATCAAAAGCACCATGCTTGTCACATTGTGGGCGTTTATCGGCATTGAGGGCGCGGTTGTGATGTCAAAGCACGCCTCATCACCGCGCGCTGTTGGTCGGGCAACAGTTTTGGGCTTTTTAGGTTGCCTGATTATTTATGTGTTGCTTTCGCTTTTGCCGTTTGGCTATATGTCACAAGCCGAGTTAGAAGCCGTGCCAAACCCCTCAACCGCGGGCGTTTTGGAAAAGATTGTCGGACGTTGGGGCTCTTGGCTGATGAACATCGGGCTTTTAATTTCGGTGCTTTCTAGCTGGCTTGCCTGGACAATGGTTACCGCGCAAATTCCGCAAGCGGCGGCGCAAAACGGCACTTTCCCGAAGGAATTTGCCAAAGAAAACGAAAATGACGCACCGTCTGTTTCGCTTTGGATAACAAGCGCCTTAATGCAGGTGTTTATGCTTTTGGTATATTTTTCCAACAACGCGTGGAACACCATGTTAAGCATTACAAGCGTGATGGTTTTACCGGCTTATCTTTCAAGTTGCGCGTATTTGTGGAAAATCTGCGAAGACCACGAATTCACGGGCAACGCCTATATCCGCCGTTCCGCCGCGATTCTTTCAGGCACCATCGGCGCCCTTTACGCCTTGTGGCTGATTTACGCCGCCGGTCTGGAATATTTGCTCATGGCGGTCATCTTTATGGCGATTGGTATTCCAGTTTATATTTGGGCGCGCCGTCAAAACGATTCGGTTGATCGAGTCTTTACCCCGCGTGAAGCGTGCTTGGCAGCCGTTTTGGTCATTTTGGCGCTCATTGCCATTTACGCCATGGCAACGGGAATTATTAAGATCTGAGTTTTTAGACATATTTGCGGGTTTTTGACAAATTTTCCTTGACAAAGACCCGCAAATGTGCTATTTAAAAAGCAGTTTTAATTTTTTTGTTTAATTATTTTTTAACGTATAACATCATGAGAAACACAGACATTCTCGAGGTCCTTGCAAAGAAGGATGATCAAGCCTTTCAGGCTCTTATGGAAAAAATGGAAGTTAGTCAGCTGACTGAAAATGAAGAGGCGGATTTTGTTCGCAAAGCGCCGCCCAAATGGCTAGAAAGCTATTTTTCCAAAGTTTATCCTTACCCACGTTCGGAGCGTTGCCTGATGGCTAATTTCAAGTATCAAAAGGTCTTGAAAATTTGCGAACGGCTTTGGGGTTTTAATGAGGAAAATTTGCTTTGGGCGTTTCAAAATTTGTCACTGCGGATGTGCGAGGTGTTAATAAACTGCTTTGAGCACAACCCGGGCATAGAAGTTGAACAAGCCATGCTCGCACGCCGTAGCGCAGATTTGTTGATAACTTGGTTGCGAAAATTCAAGACCTTAAGTGAAGAAGCTGAACGCCTGATTGAAGAGAACCTTTCTTATCAGCAGCTCAAGACCGTGTACATTGAGCATCAGATGCGATGAATGTAAAAAAAAGCTTCCCAAAAGGGAAGCTTTTTTTCTGCTTTTTTATAAATCCAAAGCTTTGCGATAAGTATCAAGCAAAAACTCTTGCTCGTCACGGTCGGCCGCGTCCATTTTGCGCAGTTTTAAAATCGCGCGCATAATTTTCACATCAAAACCGGCGCTTTTTGCTTCTGCAAAAACCTCGCGAATGTCCGTTGAAATCTCTTTTTTATCTTCTTCAAGTTTTTCAATCCGCTCAATAAGGGAGCGCAACCGATCACCGGCAATACCACCAACATCTGGCATCATTTTTCTCCTTCAATTTAACAAGTTTTTAAAAAATTTTGTTTAAGACAATAACAAAAGCAATTATATTTGACAAGCAATAATTTGATTATAATCTCTGTTTTTAAGGAAAAGAAATGCCATATAATACCCATACCAAAATTTTAGCCACATTGGGACCCGCTTCGGAATCAAGAGCAACGCTTGAAAAGTTAGTTGATGCCGGCGCAGATGCGTTTCGGTTTAATTTTTCACACGGCACTTATGCCGAGCATGAACAGAATTATAAGACTGTCCGTGAAATTGCGCAAAAGAAAAAGCGTCACATCACAATTGTGGCGGATTTACAAGGCCCTAAACTTCGTGTTGGGCAGTTTGAAAAAGGAGAGGTCATCCTGAAAACAGGGCAGGAGTTCACGCTTGATTTAGACGATTCGCTTGGCAATGAAAAACGCGTTTGCCTGCCGCATAAAGAAATTTTTGCCGCCGTGAAAAAGGGCGATGTCTTGCTCTTAAATGACGGCAATATTGCCTTGGAAGTCAAATCTGCCGATAAAAAGCATGCGCTCACAAAGGTTAAAGTTGGTGGTAAGCTTTCGGATCATAAGGGCGTAAATTTACCAAACATTTCTTTGCCAATTTCCGCCTTAACGGAAAAAGATAGAAAAGATTTAGCTTTTGCGCTCAAACTCGGGGTAGATTGGATTAGTCTTTCTTTTGTACAAAAGGCAAAAGATGTCCGCGAGGCACGCGAACTGATTGCCGGTCGCGCCCTGATTATCTCAAAGCTTGAAAAGCCAAGCGCGATTGAGGAACTTGATGAAGTGATTCGCCTTTCCGATGCTGTCATGGTGGCGCGTGGCGATTTAGGCGTGGAATGCCCCATTCAGAACGTGCCTGTTTTGCAAAAGCGCATTTTGCATGCCTGCCGCAAACAGGCGAAACCCGTGATTGTGGCAACGCAAATGCTTGAATCTATGATTGGCGCGCCAACGCCGACGCGCGCGGAAGTTTCCGATGTAGCAACGGCGGTTTATGACGGCGCTGATACGGTGATGCTTTCGGCGGAAACGGCTGTCGGGCAATATCCGGCGCAAACTGTGAAGATGATGCACAACATTATTAAGCAAGTGGAAAATGATCCGCATTATTTTGACTGTATGCAACGTTATAATCAGGAATGTTGCGTGAGTGAGGCGGAAGGTATTACTTATGCGGCGAGCGAACTGGCGGATGTTTTGCCCAATGCCTGCGCGATTGTGACGTATACGGCATCAGGCTTTACAACATTTTCCATGGCAAAAGAACGCAACGGCTTACCCATTTTAGCCATTACCCCAAACTTAACGGTGGCAAGGCGCCTGGGCATTGTTTGGGGGGTTAGGAGCATTGTGGATGAAGAAGTTTTCCATAGCTTTGACCGCATTGAAGATATTGCGCTACGATATGTCAAAGAATGTGGCTACGCTAAAAAGGGTGGCTACATCATCTCAACGGCAGGCTTCCCGCTTGGTCGTAAAGGCATGACAAACCTCCTGCACACGATTCGCATTCCTTAAAATTGCAACATCGGACGAGCCGGAAAGCTACGGTGATTATGGTCATATCCGCGGTCGCCAGTGATTAATCCAAAGGTTCGGGCGTTTGTCGTCCAATGGTGATTGGTGCCTCTTTCAACATTTATGCCTTTTTGCGAAAGCAGAGTGAGCGTTTGGTCAATAATCTTCCAAACATCGCCTATGGCACCGCTTGTTCCAGAAAACGCATCAACTTTGTCAGGATCTGTTCCCCAAAGCAACATCATTTCACAACTGGAGGGCAAATACCACTGATATTGCCCGACTTTCGGATTGTCTTTTAAGCTTTCCTCAGGGTAATAAAGGTAAGATCGCTTTGCCGCCGTGCATTGACAATTGACTTCATATTCACGTGAAGTCTCAGCGAGGCTCTTACATTGTTCCGAAGAGCTTTTATATTGCGCTAAAATCTTAGTATGCGCTTTGCCGTCACAAACCACGGGATCCAAAGATTTAAAGCCGGCAATGATTTTGCCATCATATTCTTCTTTCTTATCCGAAGAAATGCCGGCAACGTAAGGACCATAAGGAAGGATAGTAATAGTAGCTCCTTCATTTGAAGGCTCGTAGGCGTGCTTATTTAAAGCTCGCGCCAAACGTAAGGCTGTGACCTTACCATGTCTTCCTTCATCCGTCACATAAAACACCACGCCGACAGGGATTTTGGTTTTATCGTTCGGGTCATAATCTTTGGCATAACCACAAGTGCCATCGTCATAATAAACATCACCGACTTCACACAAATTTTGACAAAGCGTCATGCGGGGATTGCCTTTACATTTAGCGAGCTTTCCACACCACGATGTTTTGTCATCTTCGGTAAAGCCAAGCTTTTCGCAGTTGTACTGAACGCACTTTTTATAATCGTGATTAAACGGGCAGAACATATAGCCATTGTCCGCACAATAAGGATCATCTTCCGTGGAATAACCCAATTCTTCACAAGTTGGCACCTTCTCACAATCCATCGCACTTGCCGTGCTAACCCATAACAAACCCAACAAAATCAACATGTATCGCATTTAATTCTCCTTAACTTGTTCAGCCTGCTGACGTCATTCTGAGGCAAAGCCGAAGAATCCAGGACAATCAAATTAGCTACTTTTTTTCCTGGATCCTTCACTAACGCCTACGGCGTGCGTTCAGGATGACGTTCGACGGCTGTCGAACCATAGCAATTTAAAGGTACCTTAAAATGCAACACTTTTTAAAATTGTGAACCCTTGATTCTGCTTGATTTTTATTATTGACAAAGGCACTTTTTTAAGGTACCTTTAAATTACTATATCAGAGCAACAAAAAACGTAGAACCTAAAAAACAACAAAAGTAATTGTTGTTTTTTAGGTGAGATAACGCGATTGTTAGCTTGCGAGGCGGCGACAGACGCCAATGCAAGCGTTACAGAGCGGTGACCGAAGCGAGTTAGCGATTGCTCATAGAGCAGAGCTTACGAGCAAGAAGGGCTTTTTTTATTGTTGCACTTAACCCGAGGGAATGCGCATTCCCTACTTTTTCTTTTCGAGTAACTCTACGGGAAATACCGCAATTGTTTGTGATTGCGAGGAAGATATATCTTTTAACGTCTGCAATGTTTTAAGTTGCATGGTCACCGGGCTTTTCTCCAAGGTTTGCGCCGCCTCAAGCATTTTCTTGGCGGATTCCACTTCGCCTTGTGCGGCAATAATCATCGCGCGGCGGTTACGTTCAGCCTCGGCTTGCTTCGCCATCGCGCGTTTCATATCTTCGGGCAGTTCAATCTCCTGCACGTTGATAGCCTCAATATCAATGCCCCATTTATCGGTTGCCTGATCCACAATTTCTTTAATTTCCTCGCCAATGCGCTTACGTTCCGAAAGGGTGGTATCCAAATCGTTGGTGCCAATCACATCTTTTAAAGCCGATTGACTTTGTTGCACCACCGCGAAAGTGTAATCCGAAATTTCTATCACGGCTTTTTCAGGATTTTTGACCTTAAAATAAACCACCGCATTAATGTTGACGGGAATATTATCTTTAGTCATCACTTCTTGTTTTGGAATATCCACGGTCACAATTCGCATATCAATTTTTTGCATACGTTGGATATAAGGCAAAAACCACCTTAACCCCGGGTTGCGCGTTGAGGTGTAACGCCCAAGCGTGAAGATAATGCCACGCTCATATTGCATCACAACCCGAAACCCCGGGATAATAAGAAAAACAACCACAACAAACAAAACGGGCAAAGCCCCAACCCAAAATTCAGCATTCATGGAAAAACTCCTTTGTCGTTAAACCTGAATTTAATATAAACTATTGAGCGCCCAAAGCAACAAAATGCGTATCTTTTTGCACCCAAAACTGCGCTAGATGTGCCGCTATACGCCTTTCCCATTCATTGGATAGATGAGTAATTATACTTACCCTAATGTTAGTATTAAACAAATTTGTTAGTATTGCGTTAGTAATAAGTTTATCTATAAAATTAACAGCGAACTTATTTTTTAGGAGCAATCAATGGAACGTAGAGAATTTATTAAAGCAGTTTTGGCAACTGTCGCTGTGGCAAGTTTACCTAAAATTGCTCGTTCAGACTTATTGAAAGGTGATAAAATGGCTAAAAAAATTGTTATTTTGAATGGCAGTCCCAGACCAAACGGTAACACCAAAGGTTTGATTAAAGCATTTACTGAAGGTGCCGAAAGCAAAGGTCATAAAGTTATTTGTTTTGATTTACAACAAATGAATATCCACGGCTGTTTAGGTTGTTTTGGTGGCGGAAAAGATAAAAATTCGCCATGCGTTCAAAAAGATGATATGCTTAAAATTTATCCCGAATATTCAGCGGCTGATATTGTGGTGCTTGCAAGTCCTATGTATTACTGGGGCTTTTCCGGACAGTTAAAATGTGCTTTTGACCGTTTGTTTGCGGTTGCCGAATGCAATATGTTTTATCGCAACCCCAAAAAGCAATGCATTATGCTCATGGCATCAGAGGGTAACAGCGAAAGCAATTCCAAACCTGTTATTGATTATTACGTATCTCTGATAAAGCGTTTGGGTTGGAAAAACCTTGGATACATTATTGCTGGTGGTGTTATGAAAGTTGGTGATATTAAGGGACATAAAGCATTAGATGAGGCACGCGAATTAGGGGCATCACTATAAAAATTAAAGCCGGATAAACCTCCGGCTTTTTTCTTACTTTTTTCTATGGTCATCGCCCCATTGGCAAAGGTCAAATAACATTGGTATAAGCGATTTTCCTTTGTTGGTTAAGCGATATTCAACTTTGGGCGGAAGTTGTGGATAAACTTTGCGGTTAATTAAATCGTCCGCTTCTAGTTCTTTTAAGGTTGTGCTTAACATCTTAAACGAAATTTTACCAATCAGTCTATGCAAGGCATTATATCGCAAAACTCCAAATTCACCAAGCCAATAAAGAATAATCATTTTATACTTACCACCAATAATTGATAAGGTATAACCAAACCCTGTATCTTCTAATTTTGTACTTGGGGTGATGCATCTCTCTGTCAATTTATACTCTCCTTAATGTTAGTATTAAACAAATTTGTTAGTATTGATTTTAATAATATATACCTTTAAATTGAAAAACGCAAGATTTATAAGGAGACATTTTATGTTCAAAAAATTACTTTTATTGGCTATGATGTTTGCTATGTTTGAAAATCAGGCATTAGCAATTGAAAATAATTCAAATTCTAATCAGGGAGAAAATGTTATGATAGAAACAAGTGTAAATGATTATGAAGCGGTTAAAGCCGAATTAAACAAATATTTGCAAGCCGGTATTCAAGGAAAAAGTGAGATTATGAAACCTGCATTTCATAAAGATGCAATTATGTACACTTCTGACACAGGAAATATCAGTGGCGGCACAATTCAGGGATTGTATGATTACATTGATGGTAACCCTGCCGCTCCGGAAATTAAAGCTGAAATCACAGCTATTGATATTGCCGGAACTATTGCTTACGCGAGAATTGAATCCGAGAATTGGCATGGCGCAAGATTTTCTGATATGTTCTTACTCTTAAAAGAAGGTAATGAGTGGAAAATCATAACCAAAGTATATTACACACACTAATTTATTTTCCTGGATCCTTCACTCTACTTACTCGTAGGCTCTGCTCTTAGAGCAGATCTTACGAGTAAGTAGAGCCATAAAAAACAACAAAAGTAATTGTTGTTTTTTAGGCGAGATAACGCGATTGTTAGCTTGCGAGGCGACGACAAGACGCCGATGCAAGCGTTACAGAGCGGTGACCGAAGCGAGTTAGCGATTGCTCATAGAGCAGAGCTTACGAGCAAGACCATAGAGGTACGTGAATTGGACAAGCCCAAAAAATCGCTTTAGGCGCCCATTAGACACGTTCCAAACCTAAGGAAAGGCGGATAGCGTGTGCAGATAGAGTGATTTTAACCCCGAAAGTACCGGAGTGTACAAAATAGTACATGAGGACACTTTCGGGGTTAAAATTGCTCTAAATGCCAGCTAGACGGCTTTCCTCCTTTTGCGACAATTATGAAATAAGATGTGATTATATATTTTGCTAAAATTAATTGTTTCTCAATTTATTTATGCCACTATATAGGCGAATTTTTGAAAAAGGAGATGTTAAAATGGCGCAAAATGAAGGAAAACCTTTAACAGAAGCCCAAGAGCAACAACAAATTGACGCGCTTGTGGAAAAGGTTAAAAAAGCACAACAAAAATTTGCCGAATATACGGAAGAGCAAGTAGACGAGATTTTTCGGCGCGTGGCGCTGAAGATGAGCTCGCTTCGTATTCCGCTTGCCAAAATGGCGGTGGCGGAAACCGGTATGGGCGTTGTGGAAGATAAGGTCATTAAAAATCACTATGCTTCAGAGTACATTTACAACAAGTATAAAAACATCAAAACCTGCGGCATCTTGGAAGAAGATAAAGAAAACGGCATCATTAAAATTGCCGAGCCGATTGGCGTGATTGCGGGCGTTATCCCCACCACAAACCCGACTTCTACAGTTATTTTTAAAGCCCTGATTGCCTTAAAAACGCGCAACGGCATTATCTTTTCGCCGCATCCGCGCGCCAAAGCTTGCACTATTGAAACCGCGCGGATTATTTTGGAAGAGGCCGTCAAAGCGGGCGCGCCGGCAGACATTATCGGTTGGCTTGATAGCCCCTCGCTGTTTGGCACGCAATATTTGATGCAATCGGCTGATTTGATTTTGGCAACCGGTGGCCCCGGCATGGTCAAAGCAGCATATTCGTCCGGCACACCGGCAATCGGCGTGGGCGCAGGCAACACACCTGCCGTAATTGATGAAACAGCCGATATTCAAACAGCGGTCAGCTCCATTTTGCTTTCTAAAACTTTTGATAATGGTATGATTTGCGCTTCCGAGCAGTCGGTCGTGGCGGTGAAAAGCATTTATGATGCCTTAAAGGCGGAGTTCTTAAAACGTGGCGCTTATATTTTATCGCCCAAAGAAAAGGAAAAACTGGGAGCTGTGATTGCGCCAGACGGCAAGCTTAATTCGGCAATTGTTGGTCAGCCGGCAGCAAAAATTGCCGAGATGGCGGGCATCAAAGTGCGCCCCGAAACAAAGGTTTTGATTGCCGAATGTTCCAAGGTTGGCAAAGAAGAGCCTTTCTCCATGGAAAAACTTTCGCCGGTGTTGGCGCTTTATAAAGCCGCTGATTATGAACAAGCCACAAAGCTTGCCAAGAGTTTGGTCACTTTTGGTGGCAACGGACATACGTCGGTTTTGTACACCAACCCTTGCAATGATGAACGCATTAAAGCCTTCGGGCACTTAATGCACACGGGCCGCGTGATGATTAACTGTCCGTCATCGCAAGGCGCGATTGGCGATATTTATAACTTTAGACTTGAACCTTCATTAACTTTGGGGTGCGGCTCTTGGGGCGGCAACTCCGTTAGCGAAAACGTGGGAGTGAAACATCTGATGAATATTAAAACTGTTGCAAAAAGAGAAGAAAATATGCTTTGGTTTAAAGTTCCGCCCAAAATTTATTTCAAACCGGGGAGCTTGTCTTTTGCCTTGAAAGAACTGAAAGGCAAAAAGCGCGCGTTCCTGATTACGGATAAATCTTTGTTTGATTTGGGCTTTACCGCAAAAGTGACAGATATTTTAGAAACTTTGGGCATCAGGTATCAGATTTTCTCTGATGTTCGCCCGGATCCGGACTTAACGACCATTAACGGCGCCAAAAAAATGTTGGATACTTTTCAACCAGATGTCATCATCGCCCTTGGTGGTGGCTCGCCGATTGACGCGGCCAAAATTTTGTGGATTATGTACGAACATCCCGAACTCAAGTTTGAAGATTTAGCCATGCGCTTTATGGATATTCGCAAACGTATTTTTGAATTTCCGCCACTTGGTGAAAAAGCTCTCTTGGTGGCGATTCCGACCACATCGGGTACAGGCTCAGAAGTCACGCCGTTTTCAATTATTACCGATGACAAGGCAAACATTAAATATGCCATTGCCGATTATGCCCTCACACCTTCCATGGCGATTGTGGACGCTGATTTAGTCACCACCATGCCGAAAGGTTTGTGCGCGGCATCAGGTATTGATGTTTTAACGCACGCTTTAGAATCTTATGTTTCATCTATGGCGACCGAATATACGCGCGGTCTTTCGCTTGAGGCTGGTCGGCTTGTAATGGAATATTTGCCGAAATCTTATAAAACGGCTGATTTTGAAGCGCGTGAACGTATGCACCATGCGGCAACCATTGCCGGTATGGCGTTTGCGAACGCATTCTTGGGCGTTTGCCACTCTATGGCGCACAAGCTTGGCGCGGCGTTTCACATTCCGCACGGTATAGCTAACGCATTGCTGATTTCACAGGTCATTCGTTACAATGCCACCGATTGCCCCTGCAAACAATGCGCCTTCCCACAGTATCGTTTCCCGAATGCCAAAGCGGCTTATGCCTCTTTTGCGGCAGGCTTGGGCTTAAAGGGCAAAACCGATGATGAAAAGGTTGAAAACCTGATTAAGGCAATTGAAGATTTGAAAAAACAAATTGATATTCCGCCTTCAATCAAAGCTTGGGGTGTGTCGGAGGCCGATTTTGAAAAGGCGATGGAAACGCTCCCAACCTTGGCATTCGACGACCAATGCACAGGCTCTAACCCGCGCTATCCGCTGATTAAAGAGATTGAAGAACTGTATAGACAGGCATACATCGGCAAAATCTAAGACTGGGAAAGGCGTCTAATGGGCGCCTGAGGACTACAAAAAACGCCGCATTCTGAACTGTACCCGGAAAGTTGGACAGTAAAAAAAAGGTCCCGAAGATTGCGCTAGCAATTTTCGGGATAATTTTTTA
>CANRJO010000020.1 GCA_947630965.1 uncultured Alphaproteobacteria bacterium | reverse complement strand
GCTTCGAAGTGTGGTACAACAGGTACTAACGGTTGGACGAAACCTGCAACAAGTAATCACGCCGGAAATGCGGCTTGTTATAAGTGTAAAGCCAACACATGCGCTGCGGCGGTGACACCCCCTGAGAATGCGGAATGTTCGCAAAATTGCACGACCGGAGATAATACGATATGCACGGCATGGAAATGCAAACGTGGTTATACCAAAGATAACAATGTTTGTAAGGTATCGACCTGTCCGAGTGGAAGTGCCACAACGGCAAGTGCTTGTGGTAAGCAAGCCACGGGTTGGGAATTAGGCTCTGGGAATAACAATTGGAGTGGAACGACAGAATGCAAGACCTGCACGGCAAAGCCTTGCGCTAATGGCACAAATACAAACAGCAATGTGAGTAATTGCTCTTATCCAGGGACGATTGGTGCCAGTAAAACCACAACGGGTGCTTATAGCGGGGATAATGCGTGTTATAAATGTAGTTGCAGCGCACCTACGGATTGTAAATGGAGCAGCACAAACCAAGGCGAAGGAACGTTAAGTAAGCCTTGTTGCAATGGTCAATATCAAAGTTGTGTCACAAAGTGTGTTACGAAGAATCCGCCTGATCATGCAACATGCACAAAATACTGTACGGGATGCAACAGCACGGTGTGTGTTGAATGGTCATGTAACGAGGGTTACACGGTCAGTGGAAGCTCATGCATGGCGGCGAAGTGTCCGGCAAATTACAGTACGGATAAACAAGAAGGCTCTGATTGCGGCTCAGGAAGTGGTTGGTCTGTTGAGTTCAATGGAAAGAGCGGCGAGACAAAATGTGGTAAATGCAAATGTACTTCAAACTGTACGTGGAATAATACCAATAAAGGCACGGCAAACCTTAGTAATCCGTGTTGCAACGGTAATTACGCCACTTGCGCCAGTACGTGCGGTGTGGGCAAAACTGTGCCTCAGAATGCCAAGTGTACATCAAACTGCGTGGGTTGTGGACAACCTTCAGTTTGTACTCAATGGCAATGTAACTCAGGCTATGTTAAGAGAGGCGAAAGTTGTGTGACGCCCTGTGCAATTGGTGATGTATTTTATGCTGATGGTTCCTGTGGCAAGGTCACAGACTATGTCAAAGATTCTTCGCCGAAACCTGTCGGTGTTGTTTATTGGGTTACAGAAGACAAACAGCATGGCAAAGTGATTAACCTTAAAGACTTGGGTAGAAGTTCGTTAAGAGCAGTCTTTGATCCGGCAAAACCGTATGATACCTATAAATACTTCAGATGGGGTTTTAATGCTACGGACATTCCTGATTTGAAGGATTGGGATTGGGATTGTGATTATCTCACAGTAGCTGCAACAGGAGACCATAACGATGCATTTTGGTCAGGTGGTCAGTATTACACGGAAATCATATCGACTTATCTAAAAGATGATTTACAGTATGCGGCACCTGCAGCAAAAGCATTTTATCCGCCGGAAGTAAGCAAAGATGATCCAAAATTTGGTCAAGGGAACTGGTATTTGCCGACTCTAGGTGAATTGATGGATTTGTATGGATATAATTATCAAAGTCTTGCTTCTTCGTGTACAGGTACGACGGGTGCCAATGGCAATACCAAGACAGCAGTCAACGCTACGCTTACTACCTTGAAGAGCAAAGGTGTAACGGCTGAAACGTTAACAAAGGGTTCCTATTACTCCTCCTCGGAGCACAGTGGTGAGTACTCATGGCTACTCGTCATGGACGATGGTTACCGGGCCTACGACTATAAGGACTACGACGCCTCTGTTCGGGCGAGCCTGGAGTTTTAAATTAAACATCATGTCGATTAAAAACGCCGCATTCTTGCGGCGTTTTTTGTGGTGCAATTTAAAGGTACCTTAAAAAATCGGGGTTGTCAAGCTCTAAAACCCGCAGTTTTGCGTTGGTTAATTCGTTGCATTTAAAGGTACCTTTAAATTGATGCGATTCGATGGAATGCGTAGAACCCCAAAAACACCAAAAGTAATTGGTGTTTTTCAGGCGACATTACGCGATTGTTAGCTTGCAAGGCGCTGATAGGCGCTGATGCAAGTGTTACAGAGCGGTGACCGAAGCGAGTTAGTGTTGCCCATAAGAGGCAACACTTACGAGCAAGAATGTTTCAGCATCTCTTTGATGAGATCCCGAAACAAGTTCGGGATGACAATGGGGTAGTTCGGAATGACTCTTTGTATAGAGGGTGTTGCAAGAGAAGAAAGGGAAAAGAAATGCGATATTTGATGTTTTTGTTGGGTTTATTGTTTGCGAATGTAGCGCAGGCGATGGATTGTGAGAAGGTGCCTGATTGCGCGAGTTTGGGTTACTCTACAAAAGATGACCCAAATTGTGCGGATAATGGCTATATGTATTGTCCGTTTGATAAAACTTATAAGAAATGTGTGCAGTACAACTGTGAGGCTCTTGGTTTTACAGAATCGGACAAAACATCATGGTGCGCGGACCTTATTGAATGCAAGGGCAACGCCAAAATGACGCTTTGTCAAAAACCGTGTTTTGCAATCGATTATAATAGCTTGAAAGAGCTTGCAGAATCGGGGGATTGCAAAGTCGTAACCATGCGCGATGACATCATCATCCCCCAAAATCAGGGCATCAAATTTGCCCCAAATACCATTCTTGACGGTGGCAACCACACGCTGACATCAACGGGCAATCAAGCCTATAATCTTTATTACTTTGCCGAAAATACAGGTTTCAAAAATATCAATATTGTTCATACGCAAGATCTTCTTGAGAATTTTCATTTTTATATTGCGCCAAGCCAAAATACCGCAATCACTTTTGAAAATGTCAATATTAAGCTAACTTCAACAGATACAAAACATGCGATCAATAATTATATGTTTTTTAGAGGGACGTTTAACATTACAGGTAAATTTGTTGTGTATGATCAATCGGCTGCACAAGTGGCTGTTTTGGGTTATGAGACAATCAAGCATTTTAAAGATGCGGACATACACATTTTAACCACGTATCAAACTTCAGATGTGTTTTCGCTCGGCACTCTTACAATGGAAAATTCTACTGTGGACGTTCAATCAGGCGCCACAGTATTTATTAGTGCGGGTTCTGGCATAGCGTCTTTTAAAAATACAAAGGGGACGTTTCATTCAAACAAGAGCGGTGTTATTTATGGCACCCAAGGTCTGCCGCGCCTTGTTATTCAAGAAGGGTGCGATATAACACTTAGTGCTACCACACAATTAACCAATGTTGACGTTGAACAAACCATTGAACTTTCGGGAACGCCTGAAAATCCTACGAAATTGAGCATAAGAGATAAGGCAAAAAAGTTTAGAAATTTAAGTGTTCAGGCGCATGATTTGAATGTGTCGCTTGTGATTAACGGCACAACTTATAAGCCCATTAAACCGACCACAACGCTTTTGAAAGATGTGGAAACTTCTCAAGATTGGGAAGTTGTCAGCCCAACGTCTTGATAAGCGTTGACAAGTTTGTGATGAAAAGCTTGACCGAAATGGCAAGCAAAATGATGCCGAACATCTTTTGTGTGATGTAAATGGTGCTTGGACCCAAAAATTTTTCTACACGGCGGGCAAGCTTGAGCATGATGTAAACAAGTATAACGTTTGCGACAATCGCTAGTAAAATGTTGATGTCTTGATATTGCGAACGAATGGATAATAAAGTTGTTAAGGAGCCGGCGCCCACAATTAATGGAAAAACAACTGGCGTGAATGTGGCGTCTTTGGAAATCTCGGCGCTGTCGTTAAAAATATGAATGTTTAAAATCATCTCCAGTGAGAGAATAAAAACAATTATAGAGCCTGCCACAGCAAAGGAGGATAAATCTACATGAAAGAGGTTCAAAAATGCTTCACCCGCATAAAAGAACACAACAAACATCAGAAAAGACATAATGCTTGCTTGTAATGGCTTTATTTTCTTGCCGCTGTCTAAAAGACTGATAACAATCGGGGTGTTACCAACAACATCAATAATGGCAAATAAAACCACAAATGAGCTCAAAAATTCGCGTAAATTAAAAAGACCCAACATTTCTTTCTCCTTTGATATTTGGTCTTATCTTTATGCTCAACCTGATTAAAAATCAGTTAAAGGCTTGGTTAAAGTTTTTTTTAACGAGATATTTTCAAAAAAATTGAAAAAAATGCTTGAAATTAAAATATTTGCGTGTATAAAGGGCTTTGTCTTATCTTTTTGGCGGGGCGTGCCGCTACAAGACGTTGTTTCACGCAAGTCCGCCTCAACATTGAGGGCCCGGCATATTTTGATTGATATTTTATGACAGATACAGAATTTAAAGCTCCCGAATCTACAGAAAACTTTGAAGAATTGCTCAATGAACAATTCGGCGATAAAGGTATTGTCGGTTCGGTTGTTAAAGGTACAATTATTGCCTTAAGTGATGACTATGTGACC
Organism: uncultured Alphaproteobacteria bacterium; assembly: GCA_947630965.1. Taxonomy (GTDB): domain Bacteria; phylum Pseudomonadota; class Alphaproteobacteria; order RF32; family CAG-239; genus CANPYS01. Next base: position 18,318 of record CANRJO010000020.1, on the reverse strand, counting down.
GTTGACGTCGGTTTGAAGTCCGAAGGGCGCATTCCGTTGCGCGAGTTTGGGCAAAACCCCGAACTCAAAGTGGGTGACCAAATTGAAGTTTTGGTTGACCGCTATGAAGACCGCGATGGTAACATTGTGTTATCGCGCGAGAAAGCCCGCCGTGAAGAAGCTTGGGCAGAACTTGAAAAATCCATGAATGCCGGTCAGCGTGTGAACGGTGTGATCTTCGGTCGTGTGAAGGGCGGCTTTACCGTTGACTTAAACGGTGCCATTGCTTTCCTTCCCGGTTCGCAAATCGATATCCGCCCCATTCGCGATGTGACGCCTTTGATGGGCATTTCTCAACCCTTCCAAATTTTGAAAATGGATCGCGTGCGTGGCAATATTGTTGTTTCACGTCGAGTGGTGCTTGAGGAAACTCGCGCTGAAGCGCGCGCCGAACTCATTGACGCCATTAAAGAAGGCGCCATTTTGGACGGTGTGGTTAAAAACATCACGGATTATGGCGCGTTTGTTGACTTGGGCGGTGTTGACGGCTTGCTCCACGTCACGGACATTTCTTGGAAGCGCATTAATCACCCGGCTGAAGTGTTGACCGTTGGTCAGAACATTAAAGTTCAAATCATTAAATATAATGAAGACACACAGCGCATCAGCCTCGGCATGAAACAGCTTGAAAATGACCCGTGGCAGTCGGTTGCCGATAAATATAAAGTCGGCGAAGTTTACAAAGGCAAAGTGACCAACATCACAGATTACGGCGCGTTTGTTGAACTGGAAGATGGCATCGAGGGCTTGGTTCACGTTTCCGAAATGAGCTGGACGCGCAAAAACGTGCATCCGGGCAAGATCGTTTCAACCTCGGAAGAAGTTGAAGTTAAGGTTTTGGAAGTGGATCCTGAAAAGAGAAGAATCAGCCTTGGTATTAAGCAATGCACGCCGAACCCGTGGGCGGCTTATGTTGAAGAACATCCGGCCGGCTCTATCATTGAGGGTGTCATTAAGAACATTACCGAGTTTGGTTTGTTCGTTGGCTTGACCGATGAAATTGACGGTATGATTCACCTGTCTGACATCGCTTGGGGTAAATCCGGCGAAGAGGCTGTGAAAGACTATGAAAAAGGTCAGGAAATTAAGGCCAAAATCATTGACGTTGATGTTGAAAAAGAACGCATCAGCCTTGGCATTAAGCAATTAGATGAAAACAACGCCGCTTTGGCTCTTGAAAACTTCAAGAAAGGCGATGTTGTGAAAGCTATTGTGAAAAGCGTTGATGAAAAAGGTGTGAATGTTGAGGTTGAAGGCATTGCCGCAACCATCAAGAAAGCCGACCTTTCCAAGGATAAAGAAGGACAAAACCCTGAAAAATATCATGAGGGTGATGTCTTGGAAGCGAAACTGACTTCCGTTGATAAGAAAAACGGTAAGTTAGGTGTTTCCGTCAAAGCTTTGGAAATTGAAGAAGAAAAGAAGACACTTAAAGAATATTCCGCAAGTGATTCTTCCAACACTTCTTTGGGTGATGCCTTGGGCGAAGCCTTGAAGAAGAGTGCTTCTTAATTTTGATTTTCCTAAAATCAGCCCCGAGCCGCAAGGTTCGGGGTTTTATTTTTCTTATGACCTTTCCAAAACTTCCACAATTTCTTCAGTCACTTTTTTGGCATCGCCGTATAACATGACGGTGTTTGGCGCGTAAAAAAGCGGATTTTCCACGCCGGCATAACCGCTGTTTAGAGAGCGTTTCACAAAGAAAACCGTCTTGGCTTTGCCAACGTCTAGCACCGGCATGCCGTATAAGGGTGAGGCGGGATCCGTGCGGGCGATGGGGTTGGTGATGTCATTGGCGCCAATGACGTAAGCGGCATCGGCGGAGGCGAACTCGCGGTTGATGTTTTCTAGCGCGTAGACATCTTCATACGGCACATTTGCTTCCGCCAAAAGCACGTTCATGTGTCCGGGCATACGCCCCGCAACAGGGTGTATGGCAAACTTGACCTCCACATTATATTTTTTGCTTAAAATGCTTGCCATGGTTTGCAAAATATGTTGCGCCTGTGCCACCGCCATGCCATAGCCCGGCACGATAATCACTTTATGGGCGTTTTGTAAAATAAACGCCGCGTCTATCGGCGAGCCGCTTTTGGCTTCATGCTCGCCCGAATCCAAGGCGCCTGTTTTATCAGAAAGGCGGGTAAACATTACCGCCCATAAAGAACGATTCATTGCTTTAGTCATGACAAAGGCTAAAATGGTGCCGCCCGCGCCGACTAAGGCGCCTGTCATAATCAGCGCCACATTGGCAAGCGAAAATCCGATGCCCGCTGCCGCCCAACCGGAACAGGCGTTTAAGACGGCAATGATGATGGGCATATCAGCGCCGCCAATCGGTAAAATAATTAAAACACCCCAAGCAAGTGCGGCGCATAATAAAATGGTGGCGTTGAAAAATGAGGGGTGTGTGATGAAGAAAATCCATGTGCAAAGAAGCCCGATGCTTATGAGAATATTGAAGAAATTTTGCAAAGGAAAACGTCCGAATTTTGCGCCTAAAATGGATTGCAGTTTTCCAAAAGCCACGAGTGATCCGCTGCAGGCGGCGCCACCGACGAATAAAGCAACAGAAACTTCATAAACATTGGCGTTGCCGTCCAAAATTTCCGCCAAGCCAATCAGTGCTGAAGATAAGCCGCCCAAGCCGTTTAAAATAGCAATCATTTGCGGCAAGGCTGTTATTTTGACTTTCAATCCGCCAATCAGCCCAACAACGCCCCCGCTTAATAAGGCGGCAAAAATCAACAGATGATTTTGCGCTGGCAAGGCAAGCAATGTGCCGTCCACCGCCAAGAGCATGCCTGCCATACCAAGCCAGTTACCGCGGCTTGCTGTTTGGGGCGATGATAAACCTCTGATGCTTAAAATAAAAAGGCATCCGGCTAATAAGTATATTAAAAAAAGCCATTCGTTTTCTATCATTTCTTATCTTTCTTTTTAAACAAACCGAGCATGCGTTGCGACACGGCGAATCCGCCGAAGATGTTGACGGAAGCTAAAAAAACGGCCGCCAAACTTAAAGCTTCTGTCTTTTCCGAATCAGCATAAGCCGCCGTCATTAAAGCGCCGATAATCACAATGCCTGAAATGGCGTTCGAAACACTCATCAAAGGTGCATGCAATGCGGGTGTGACGCCCCAAACCACGAAATAACCGATGAAGCAGGACAAAACAAAAACAGTCAGCGAAAACCATAAAATCATATTTCTTTTTTCTCCGTTATTTTGCCGTTAAAACACAAACAGGTTGTTTTCATTATTTCATCTTCGGGGTGGTAAGCGAATCGGGCGCCGCCGTAAAGCTCTATGAATTTGTAAACGTTACGCGCAAAGAATCGACTTGCGGAATGCGCCACTCGCGCGGGCAAGTTTTTATCTTGAATGAAAACGATGTCCGGACGTTTGGTCGGGCGTTCCACATTGCCTTCCGCTATGTCAACAATCACGGCATTTAAGGGCATATTTTGTACCATATCGGCATCAACTAAAAGCGGTGCTTTTTTGTTGCCTGTCCATGCGGTGGTGATTAAAATGTCGGTCTTTTTCAGTTGCTCGGTTAAACGTTCTTTTTGCTTTAATAAATATTCGGGGCTTGTTTGTGAAGCATAGCCGGCGGCATTTTCAAAATCAGCCTTGTCATCAACATCCACAAAGCGTGCGCCTAAAGATTCCACTTGCTCTTTGGCGGCGGCGCGCACATCTGATGCCCATACTTCGGCGCCCATGCGTTTTAAAGTGGCAATGGCTTGCAAGCCTGCCACGCCTGCGCCTAAAACAAGCGCTTTTGCCGCGGGTATTGTGCCGGCGGATGTCATCATCAGTGGCACCGCCCGATTAAGCGAATCGATTGCCAACAGGGCGGCTTTGTAACCGCCTAAATTGTTTTGTGAAGATAAAATATCCATGTCTTGAACTCTGCTTAAACGGGGTAAATTTTCAAGTGCTAAAAATGTGGTGCCCGTTTTGCAAACCGCTTTCAAAATTTCCTTCGTCGGCGCATACCCCGTGATGATTATTTTTTTGTTTTTAGCCTCTGAAAGTTCGTTAACAGGTGGCGCCCAAAGGGCAATGAGGACATCTGCTTTTTCCAAGATTTCTGCGCGGCTTTTTTTGATAATAGCGCCTGCTTTGATATAAGAATCATCAGGAAAACCCGCGGCTTTTCCGGCATCTTTTTCCATAAAAACAGTCATCCCCAACTCCCCATATTTCATAACGATTTCAGGGGTGGTGGCAACGCGCGAGTCTGGTTGTGTGTTTTTTAGGATACCGATAATCATGGGGCATGATATAGTGTTTGTTTTTCCGAATCCAAGGGTGGAAAGGCGTCTAGCTGGCATCTAGAGAAAAACTGCAGAACGGTCAAAATTCACGTACGCTTTTAGTACGCTGGAATTTTGACCGCTTTGTTTTTCACTCTATCTGCACACGCTATCCGCCTTTCCGAGGTTTAGGAGAAGAATAAGAATTCATTTCATAAAAAACGCCCCTCGGGCGTTTTTTTAATGGTGCAATTTAAAGGTACCTTAAAAAAGTGGGGTTGTCAATAATAAAAAATCAAGCAGAATCAAGGGTTCGAGGTTTTAAAAACCATAGCAATTTTAAGGTACCCTTTTTTTGATGTGATTCGAGGGAATGCGTATAGCGGCGCATCTAAAGCCGTTTTTGCGGGTCTCGGGAAATTCACGTACCTTTTTTGTACGCTAAAATTTCCCTCGCCCTTAAAACGACTTTATCTGCACCACTCTCCGCATTCCTGAGGTTTTGCTCCGTATGTCATGCTGAACTTGTTTCAGCATCTCTTTGATGAGATCCCGAAACGAGTTCGGGATGACTCTTTGTATAGAGGGTGTTGCAAGAGAAGAAAGGGAGAATAAAATGCGATACTTGTTAATTTTGATGGGTTTATTAGTTGCCAATGTGGCAAGTGCGATGGATTGTGAGAAAGTGCCAACTTGTGAGAGTTTGGGTTATGCCTCTGAAGATGACCCGAGTTGTACGCCAGATGGTTATGTCTATTGTCCGTTTGATGAAAATTATAAAAAATGCGTCAATTATGATTGTGCCAAAATGGGCTTTACCGAAGATGACAAAACATCTTGGTGCGGGAAGCTCATAAAATGCAGGGGCAATCCCCGCATGACACTTTGTCAAAATTTGTGTGAAGTTGGCGATGTTTATTACGCGGACGGCACTTGTGGTTATGCTAATGAATATGATCCAAGCAATAAAAATAAAACCCCTGTCGGCGTGGTGTTTTTAACCACGAGTGGCGGTGTTCACGGTAAAGTTATGGCGTTAAGCACTTTAACGGTTGATGACAATTCAGACTTTGATTCTCAAAACCCTTTCCACAATACACAAGAATTTCTATCGGTCGGATTTTCCAACTATATTGTTCAAGGTTTAACGCCCTACACTTCAGAAACTTTAGCTCAAGCTTTGCAAAATGGCGAACCTGAAGTTTTTGACGGTAAAGGCAACACTCAAAAAATGCTTGCTGCTGATTTAACAGAATGCCATAATCAAAATATTAACAATCAAAAAGCCTGCACACCTGTTGCGGCAAAAGCATGTACGGCTTTTTACCCTTTAGGCGTTTCTGCGGATAACCCAAAAGTTGGTGCGGGCCAATGGTATTTCCCGTCTATCGGCGAATTAATGCAGATGTGGGGATATGATTTAAGCAAAGTTACGGGATTTTATTATAGCGAAACGACCCATCTTTACCAGCAACTCAACGATTCTTTGGAAAAGCTGCATGCAAAAGACGTTGATGTGAAACTTATGAATATGAACAATAACAAATTCTGGTCTTCCACCATAGGTTATGTAGAAGGAACCGGCTATGTGAGTGTTTATTTAATAAACTTTGTTTTACATTATCATTATGGCGGTTTTCAAGATTCTTATGTCCGACCTGTGTTGGCGTTTTAAAATAAGGGAAAATAAAAAACGCCGCTTCGTAAGCGGCGTTTTAAAAATCTGTTTTTTAAAGCGGGGAAAGGAGCATGGTCATCTGCCGACCTTCAACCTTGGGTGCAGTGTCCACTTTTGCCATATCCTCCAGATCCTCAATCAGCTTGTTTAAAACTTCTTTGCCGAGATCATTGGCAGACATCTCACGCCCTTTAAAGCGCATTGTGAACTTGACCTTATCGCCTTGCGCTAAAAACTTTTTCGCCTGCTTGAGCTTGACCTCATAATCATGCGTGTCAATGGCGGGGCGCATTTTAAGCTCTTTAATATTGACAACTTTTTGATTTTTCTTCGCCTCATTTTTGCGTTTTTGAATTTCGTATTTATACTTGCCGTAATCCAAAACTTTGCAGACAGGCGGTGTGGCTTGCGGTGAAATTTCAATTAAATCCAGCCCCGCATCATCTGCCATTTTTAATGCTTCAGCGATTGAAACAACTCCGTGGTTTTCGCCGTTTTCATCAATCAAACGGACTTCTCTTGCCTTGATGGCTTCATTCATGCGCGGTCCGTCTTCTGTGCGTGCCGGCGCATTGGTCTTTTCTATAGCTATTGTTGCCTCCATAAGTTATTATAACAGATGTATTATAATCAATCAATTTGTGTTTGGCAAGTAAAATTACATTTCGAATTTTTCAAAATTTTAAACGACTCGAAAAAAGAACACCCCTTAAAAAAGGAGTGCCCTTTCATATAGATCTGAAATCTATATTATTTCTTACTGCTTTTTGCAGCCGGTTTTTTGGCGGCAGGTTTTTTGCTTGCGCAAGAAGGTTTCTTGGCAGAGCAAGATTTCTTTGAGCAGGAAGAAAGTTGTTCAACGGCCATAGACCAAAACTTTTCATCCTGTCCATTCGGGCAGCCTGCATTTTGCCACAGGAAGTAAGCTGCTTCACGAATGTAATTTTCATTGTTAGACATGATTATTACTCCATAATAAATTATAACATCACCAAATATATATGCTTTTTTTTCAGTCGTCAATATTTATTATCTTTAAATTGTATATTTTATTTTCTTGCATTTCAAAAAAAGTGCCTTTATAGATATATACGTGACTTAAAAATTGCTTATTGGTTATTATTTTGATCAGAATCCGGGAGGGATTATGGAAAACTTATTATCAAAAGAAGAAATGAAAGCGATTGTTGATGGTGATCACGGCAATGTTTTTGCCGTTTTGGGCATACATCGCGATAAGGGAACAAAGAATGTTTTTATCCGTACTTTTCAACCGCACGCACAAACGGTTGAACTTGTGGATAACAATGAAAATAGTTTGGGGTTGATGACCAAGTTAGATGATTGTGGCTTCTTCCAAATTAACCTCGGACAAAAGGAAAATTTTCCATATCGTTTCCGTATTACAACTGATCAAAATAAAGTTTATCTTGCCGATGATCCGTATCGGTTTTTGCCAACCATTGGCGACATTGATGAATATCTTTTTTCAGAAGGAAATCATCACGATATTTATAAAAAACTCGGCGCGCATTTAATGGAAATGGACGGCGTGAAAGGTGTGGCGTTTGCCGTTTGGGCGCCGAATGCCAAGCGCGTTTCCGTGGTGGGTAATTTTAATAACTGGGATGGTCGCGCGCATGTGATGCGCAAACATCCAACCTGTGGCGTGTGGGATATTTTTGTGCCGGGAATCGGCGAAGGTGAAGTCTATAAGTATGAGATTAAAACAAATGAAAATTACATCTTTTGCAAAACAGACCCCATGGGTTTTTATGCCGAGCAACGCCCCAAAACAGCCTCTATTGTTTTTGATTTGAATCGTTATCATTGGAATGATAACAATTGGATGGCTTATCGCGAATCGTATAACAGTTTTGATAAGCCGATGTCTATTTATGAAGTGCATCTCGGTTCATGGCGGCGCAAAGGCGAGCATGGCGAATCATATTTGACGTATCGTGAATTTGCTGATTGGCTTGTGCCGTATGTGAGCAATATGGGCTTTACGCATGTTGAGTTTTTGCCTTTGTGCGAGCATCCGCTTGACGCTTCGTGGGGGTATCAGGTGACGGGGCTTTTTGCACCGACTTCGCGTTTTGGAACGCCGGATGATTTTCGGTATATGATTGACCGTTTTCATCAAGCGGGAATCGGCGTGATTATGGATTGGGTGCCGGCGCACTTTCCAAAAGATGGGCACGGGCTTGTGGAATTTGACGGTACGCATCTTTATGAGCATGCTGATCCGCGCAAGGGTGAACATAAGGATTGGGGCACCAAAATTTATAACTACGGGCGGACGGAAGTTTGCAATGTTTTGTGTGCAAGCGCGCTTTATTGGTTGAAAGAATATCACATTGATGGCTTGCGCGTGGATGCCGTGGCGTCTATGCTTTATTTGGATTATTCCCGCAAAGACGGCGAGTGGATTCCGAATCAATATGGCGGTAATGAAAACTTGGAAGCCATCTCTTTCTTGCGCAAAATGAATGAACTTGTTTATGGCGAAAATCATGGTGTGTTGACCTGCGCTGAAGAATCCACCGCGTGGCCGATGGTTTCACGCCCGACGAGCATGGGCGGCTTGGGCTTTGGCTATAAGTGGAATATGGGTTGGATGAACGATACGTTGCGTTACATCAGTCATGAGCCGGTGCATCGGAAATATCATCATGGGCTTTTGACGTTTGGTCTTTTGTATGCTTTTAATGAAAACTTCATTTTGCCAATTTCGCATGATGAAGTTGTTCATGGTAAAGGTTCTATGCTAGGTAAAATGCCGGGCGATGAGTGGCAGAAATTTGCGAACCTCAGAGCATATTATGGCTTTATGTGGACGCATCCGGGCAAGAAGCTTTTGTTCATGGGCTGCGAGTTTGGGCAGGACTGGGAATGGAATGCGGAGGAAAGTCTGCGTTGGCATTTGCTCCAGTATCCAATGTATAAGGGCATGCAAAATTGTGTGCGCGACTTGAACCTGATGTATAAAGGAAATGCGCCTTTGTATGAGGAAGATTTTGATTATAAGGGGTTTGAGTGGATTGAACATTCCGATGCTGATGATAGCGTTATTACCTTTATCCGTCGCGGGCATCACCCTGATGACTTTTTGGTGGTGGCGTGCAACTTCACACCCGTGGTGCGGCATAATTATAGAATCGGCGTGCCGGAGGCTTGTCGGTATCAGGAAATTTTTAATAGTGATGACCAAAATTATTGGGGTGGTGGCGTGCGTAACGAGGGTGTGCTGTCCGTTAAAGGTGAGGGGTGGAATATGAAACCTTTCTCCATAGAAGTTGTTTTGCCACCTCTCTCAACGATTGTTTTTAAACCGATCAGATAAGGAAAAAATATGGCAAGTGTGCAGATTTCTTGTGGTAAAAGTTTTCCCCTCGGCTCTACATGGGACGGGGAGGGCGTTAATTTTGCGCTGTTCTCTGCGCATGCCGAAAAAGTTGAACTCTGCCTTTTTGATAAACATGGCACGAAGGAAATTTTAAAGGTCGAAATTTTAGAAAACGAACATCACATTTGGCACACTTATCTGAAAGGTATTCTGCCGGGGCAAATTTATGGCTGGCGCGTTTACGGACCATATAAGCCGGAAGAGGGAAAGCGTTTTAATCCGCATAAGCTTTTGTTGGATCCGTATGCCAAAAAAATTACGGGAAAGCTCATTTGGCACAAAGCGATTTTCGGCTATGATATTGACAGCCCCGATCAGGATTTGTCTTTTTCAACCCTTGACAGCGCACCTTATGTGCCCAAAGCTGTGGTGGTCGATAATGCGTATGCGTGGGATGATGATCAGCCGTTAGGGCGTCCTTTTAATGAAACCATTATTTATGAAGCACACACCAAAGGTTATACCATTTTAAACCCCAAGGTTAAAGATAAATTCCGCGGCAAATTTGCCGGTATGTCGTCGCCAACCGTTGTTGGTTATTTGCGTTGGCTCGGGGTGACAGCTGTTGAACTTTTGCCCGTTCATTACTTTGCCGCTGATGCTCTTGATAAAGGCAAAAGCAATTATTGGGGTTATGAAACACTCGGCTTTTTTGCACCGGATAACGCCTTTTTAGCGCAAGGCTCTATTGATGAATTTAAAGACATGGTCAAAACACTTCATGCCAACGGGTTGGAAGTGATTTTGGATGTGGTTTATTCGCACACGGGCGAGGGTAATCAGCTTGGCCCGACACTTTGTTATCGGGGCATTGATAATGAGTCTTATTACAAACTAGATAAGACCAACAAGCGTTTTTATTATGATAGCACCGGTTGTGGGGCGTCGCTTAATTTGGATGATCCGAATGTTTTGGCGATGGTCACGGATTCTTTAAGGTATTGGGCGCGCGATATGCATGTGGATGGCTTTAGGCTTGATTTGGCGTCTTCGTTATGTCGGACGGAAAAAGATTTTAAGCAAAACAGCGCTTTTTTAACCGCCGTTCAGCAAGATGAAATTTTGCGTCAGGTGAAGATGATTGCCGAGCCTTGGGATGCTGTTGAGGGTGGTTATCAAATTGGGGCGTTTCCTCCGAATTGGGGGGAGTGGAATGATCGGTTCCGCGATGTTGTGCGGCGGTTTTGGCGCGGTGATGAGCGACAAATCGGCGAGCTTGCTAGCCGGATTGCAGGTTCAAGCGATATCTTCGGTTATCAAAACAGACAGCTTTGGAGCAGTATTAATTTTATCACGGCGCATGACGGTTTTTGCTTAAATGATTTGGTCAGCTATAATCAAAAGCACAATGAAGTCAATGATGAAGGAAACCGCGATGGCAGCGATGCTAACTGGAGTTGGAATTCCGGCGTGGAAGGGATGAGCGATGAAAAGAATGTGTCGGAAAATCGGCTGTTGAGGTTAAAAGGATTGGTCGCCTCGTTGCTTTTGTCTTTCGGGACGCCGATGCTTGTTGCGGGTGATGAGTTTTTAAATACGCAGTTCGGGAATAATAATCCGTATTGTCAGGATAATGTTTTAACATGGCTTGTTTGGGAAGCCATCACATTTGAAGATCGGAATTTTGCGCGCTTTGTTCGGCGGTTGATTCAGCTTCGGAAACGCTTGCCGGTCTTTACGCGCGGGGGCTTTTTTAACGGGGCTAAAATTGAAGGAACACTCTTTAAAGATTTGGCGTGGTATAATGAAAACGGTGCGGAATTTACGGCGGCGGATTGGCTTGATGACAAGCGAAAATCCATTGCTTATTCGGCTTATTGCGCCGATAAACTTTTGTTTGTGATTTTTAACGCCACGCCGCAGGCGCAAATGTGGAAATTGCCCGCTTTGAAGAAAACGAGAAAATGGCGTCTTGTTTTTGATAGCAGCGAAACGCTTTCTCGTGATGTTTCTTTAGGGAGCGCCAAGTCTTTCGAAATGCCGGCATGGTCTGTGGTGGTCATAGAAATTGGACTTTAACGAGGAAAACGATGGACGCAAAACTTCAAAAATTAGCTGAACAAATTGGTGTTGCCACATCTTTTTCAGATTCAGGGGCGCAAAAAAAAGTCTATCATGTGAATGAAGATGTTGTTCGCTTTTTTTGCGGAGAGCTCGGTTTTCCGGCGCGCAATGAGGAAGAAGTTGAAAAGTCGCTTAAAGCATTCGAGGACAAATTCTGGAAGCAACCTTTTGAAAATATGGTTGTGATGCGTCAGGATAAGCCGGAAGTTTTGTTTGCTTTGCCCGCGCGATATACAGCTGATGATATCTCAGTTGATCTTTATGAAAAAGAACGCCAAAAACCTGTTACGCTTTCGTATTTTTGCCAACCGACAGGGGCGGAAAAAACAATTGGGAGTCGAGCATATCGGCAATGGCGCTTGGTTTGGCAAAATGATGTCAAATTGGGTTATTATGAGCTTGTTTTGCATGCCGGGGCGGAAACGTTTCGCACTGTTTTGGCGTCTGTTCCGCTTCAATGTTATTCTGATGCTGATGTCGAAAGTGGTAAGCTTTGGGGTTTCAGTTTACAGCTTTATTCTTTGAGAAGTCGGCGGAATTGGGGCGTGGGCGATTTTACGGATTTAATGAATTTTGCAAAGCTTTGCGCGCGTTATGGTGCCGATGTGATTGGGCTTAATCCGCTGAACCCGCTCTTTCATGACTTTCCGGAGAATGCCAGTCCGTATAATTCGGTGAGCAGACTTTTTTTGAATCCGATTTATATTGACGTGGAAAAAACGCCCGGCTTCACGGTTGGTCTTTTGCCGAATTTGAGGACGCAGATTGAGGAAGCTAAAAAAGGCGAATATATCAATTATACAAAAGTTTACACCCTTAAAATGAAAGCGTTACATCAAATTTTTGAATCGCAAAAAAGAGATGTTGCGTACGAAAAAGCGTTTAAAAATTTTCAAAAAGAAAAGGGGTGGGATCTTCATATTTTTGCAACGTATCAGGCGCTTTATCATGAACAATGTCAGCATGTTTGGGGCGGGTGCCGTGCTTGGCAAGCCGAGCTTCAAAATCCGCATGGGTTGGCGATTGAAAATTTCAGAAAAAGTCATCCGCGCGAAATTGAGTTTTTTGAGTTTTTGCAGTTTGAGGCAGATCGTCAATTTCAAGAAGTGCAAAAGGCGGTTCAAAAGCTTGGGTTAAAGGTTGGGCTTTATCGCGATTTACCGGTTGGGGTGTGTAAGGACAGCGCCGAATATTGGTGTGATAAAGGTGCCTTTATGCAAAAATCGGGGGCAGGCGCGCCGCCGGACGCTTTTTTCCAAAACGGGCAAAAATGGTGCTTGGGTGCGTTTCAGCCCTTTGCCTTAAAGCAACGCGCTTATGAGCCTTTTTTGAAAGTTTTGCGCGCGAATATGCGTTGCGCCGGCGCTTTGCGCATTGACCATGTGATGGGCTTGATGAGGCTGTTTATGATTCCGGATCATCACAACGAGGGAACTTATATTTCTTATCCGTTTGAAGACATGCTCGGTCTGGTGGCGCTTGAAAGCCATTTGCACAAGTGCGTGATTGTCGGTGAAAGTATTGGCAATGTGCCGGAAGGGTTTATGGATAAGTTGCACCTTTCCAAAATATATTCGATTAGCGTGTTGTGGTCTGAGCGTTGGCATAATGAATCGGCGCTTTTCAAAATGCCTTGCGATTATACCGAAGATGCTTTTGTTTCCGTTGGCACGCATGATATGGCGCCTTTGAAGATGTGGTGGTTTGGGTATGATATTGAGCTCCGTCATCAGCTTAAAATGATTGATGAGAAGGAGCGTATTGGGGCTTATAAATTACGCGAGGCAGACAGGCAAAAGCTTTTAGATGCCATGGATTATAATCGTGTCTGGCCGGAGGATAAGCCGCGTCAAGGTAATTATCTTTATGGCGAAGCGTATCCCGAGGGTCTGGAAGAAGCCGTGCATCGGTTTTTGGGTGCGGCATGCAGTCGTGTTGTGATGTTGCAACCGGAAGATATTTTTCAGGTTCAAAAACAGCAAAATCTGCCAGGGACGGACTGTGATGTTTATCCGAATTGGCGGCTCCGCTTGCCGGTGGATTTGGAAGATTATGAAACATCTTCGGCTTTTCAACGCAATGTTGCCGCCGTTAAGCGTGAACGATCAAAGTGAGTTATTTTTTTAACGCTTCAATTAAACCGTAAAGGGTGTTGAGCTCTTGAATCGTCATTTGATTACGCGCAAAAATGTTATGGATATTTCGTAAGAGTGTTGGGCGTTTTTCGGCGTCTTGCAGGTTTTTATAATGCGTCAAAGAGCTTTCCAAAAATTCAAAAAATTTCAGGAGTTGTTCTTTGGTTGCGAGTTTACCTTCATTTGTTTGGAAAATTTCTTTCGGGGCGTTGATCAAGTTTTTATACCACTCGTAACCGACCAATAAAACAGCTTGTGAAAGGTTAAGCGAGCAATGTTCTGGATTAAGCGGAATTTCAATAATGGCATCGGCTTTTGAAACTTCATCATTTTCTAGCCCCGTACGTTCGGGACCGAACAGAATACCGCATTTTGTTTGTTCGTTTGTCTTTTGATGCAGAATTTCGGCGGCTTTATCGGCGGTATAAATGGCTTTGACTTGATTGCGCCGGCGTGCGGTTGTTGCCATAACCACATTTAAATCATGAATAGCCTCATCTAATGTTTCAAAAATTTCCGCGTTTTGCAAAACTTTTTCCGCACCACTTGAAGCCGCCAATGCTTTCGGTTCTGTCGGGCTTTGTTTGGGTGCCACCAAGCGCATTTCATAAAGCCCGCAGTTAAGCATAGCGCGCGCTGCCATACCGATATTTTCCGCCAGTTGCGGGCGTACCAAAATGATATAAGGTCGGTTTTGCATTTTTAATCTGTGCCCAAAATGTCCATGGTGTTAAAGAGAATATTGTTAAAATCAAGACCGCTGTAATTTTCAATGCTTTTGATGATGTTTACAAAAGATTCACTGAACGGATCATTGGCGCGACCGACATCACCGATGCTTTGACGCAAATATTGTGTGTAATTCTTTGGCATATCCTTAATTTTTTGATCATAACTTGCCGGGATTTTGTAACCCATGTTGCGTAAATGTTGGAGCATGGTAATCATATTATGGCGGTTCACTTCTGGTGCAATCATTTCCTGCCCCATGGCATCTGTGTATGTGGTGGCCTCGCCGATATAGTTTAATTTGCCATGCTGACCACTCCCGCGCCAGGTTTGAATGCCGCTACGGTCGCGCGCGCGTGCCCATGGATCAACGGGGATGATTTGCCCGCCGTTATTCTCCTTATAAACAGGGGCGTCTGTGATAGCCCCGCCCGTGCCATTGCCGACATTATCGCCAAAATAGCCATCGTTCGGGTGAGGTGCCCACGGGTTTCCGGGAAGTTGTGCCTCAGCGCTCGTGGTGAACATCAAAAGCGCCGTCATCACAGAAAATATCAAGCCCTGACGCATGGTTTTTCTCCTTCAAGAACTTTATAACCTTAGTATATCATAAAAATTATTAAAAAAATAGTTACAATATCGTGAATTTTTCACTTTTGGTGCTTTTTCAGCTCGTCTTTCAGGTTTTTCAGCTCAATTTGGAGCTTTTTGATGTCTTCATCATACGAATCGGAGGCGTTTCTATCCAAGCCGTATGCGCAAAAGCCTTTGTCTTTTTGTTTTTCAACCTTGTGCGCGGCAACGCCAACAACCGTTGTGTTCGGCTTGACATCTTTGACCACCACCGCGTTAGAGCCGACTTTAGCGTTATTGCCGATTTTAATCGGGCCCAAAATTTGTGCGCCTGAGCCGACAATGACATTATCGCCTAAAGTCGGGTGACGTTTGGTCGTGACTTTACCATGTTTATCAAAAACCGTTGCGCCGCCCAAGGTCACATCGTGATAAAGCGTGACATTGTTGCCGATGTCTGTTGTTTCGCCAATCACCACGCCCATGCCGTGATCAATGAAAAAACCGTGCCCGATGTTCGCCGCCGGATGAATTTCAACGCCCGTGAAAAAACGACAAATACCTGATAAAAAGCGCGCCGTCAGCTTCCAGTTTTTCTGCCACAAAAAATGGTTCAGTCGATAACATAAAATGGCGTGAAAACCAGATGAAAACAAAGCCGCCTCAAAGCGGTTTGCTGTGGCGGGATCACGGGCGATTACGGCGTCTAAATCTTGTAAAACAAGAGAATCTTCTTTTTTCTGCATAACAGTTTTTTCCTCTAAAAACTTGACATTTATAAATATTTGTAGTAAGCATAACTTAAAAATAGTAAATTTTCATTAAAAGAGAAGAGATATGGTTGAAGTTTTGTTTAACGGGCATGCCGGACGTTTGGAAGGGCGCTATCATCAAGGCACCAAAGCTAATGCGCCGGTTGCACTCATTTTGCATCCGCATCCGCAATATGGCGGAACAATGAATAATAAGGTTGTTTACAGCCTGTTCAGTTGTTTTCGGGATTTGGGCTTTTCTGTTTTGCGCTTTAATTTCAGGAGCGTTGGGCGTTCGCAGGGCAATTTTGAAGATGGCCCTGGCGAGCTTGCCGATGCCACCAGTGCGCTTGATTGGCTCCAAGGGCAAAATCCGGATTCTCATCAATGTTGGATTGCCGGCTATTCTTTCGGGGCATGGATTGCTCTGCAACTTTTAATGCGCCGTCCGGATATCAATAATTTTATTGCCGTATCGCCACCCGCTAATGAAAAAGATTTTTCTTTTTTGGCGCCGTGCCCTACATCAGGGCTGATTATTCAGGGCGGTAAGGACGAGATTGTGCCGCCACAACTTGTTTCTTCATTAGCACGCAGGCTCAATGCGCAACGTCATGTTGACATTGACTTTGCCATGATTGAAGAAGGCGACCATATGTATAACAATCATCTGACGGATCTTTATAAAGTCACCGGTAATTACATCCTAGACGTCTTAAACAATCGCAAGCCCAAGAAACGTCCCCTTCCCACAACAGATGAGGCAGAAGAGGATGATGATATGCTTTTGTTGGAAGAAGATGATGAGGAAGATGACTTGGACGATTTCGAAGACTATTAGAAAAGGCGCATAACCGCTCATCTAGAGCGAAAAACTGCAGAACGGTCAAAATTCATGTACTATTTGTGTACGCTAGAATTCCAAACCTTCTTTTTTTGCTTCTATTCGCCTCATTATCCGCGTTCCCGAGAATTAGTGCAAAAGTGGCGGCTGCCTCTATCCGTCACTCTGAGCGCAAGCGAAGAGTCCAGGACAACAATATAGCTTATTAACAAAAAACGTCCATTTCAAAATGGACGTTTTTTGTTGCTCTGATATAGCAATTTAAAGGTACCTTAAAAAAGTGCTGTTGTCAATAATAAAAAATCAAGCAGAATCAAGGGTTCGATGTTTTTAAAACCATAGCAATTTAAACGTACCCTTTTTTTGATGTAGTCAAAAAAGGAGAAAAAGATGCGATACATATTGATTTTGTTGGGTTTATTCGTTACAGGCACGGCAAATGCGATTGATTGTCAAAAGTTGCCTGATTGTGCAAGTTTAGGTTATTCCAAAGATAAGGATCCGAATTGTCTTGAGGACGGTTATCTCAACTGCCCCTTTGATCAGGACTATAAAGTCTGTGTGCAGTATAACTGCAAAGCTTTAGGCTTTACGGAATCCGACAAAACATCGTGGTGCGCTGACCTCATCGAATGCAGGGGCAATCCCCAAATGACGCTTTGTCAAAACCCGTGCTTCGCGACCAAATATGAGGAGCTAAAAGAGCTTGCGGAATCGGGTAAATGCAAAGTCGTGACCATGCGTAATGACATTACATTGCCTCCAAACCAAGGCATCACTTTGGCTGCAAACACCATTATTGACGGTGGAAATCATACGCTTCAATCATCAGGCAATCAAGGTTTTCATGTTTATAACTTGAACAACAATTCAGGTTTTAAAAATATTCTTATAAAGCATGAACAAAGTCAAACGCAAGAAGACTTAAAGGCTTTTGTGATACTTCATGATACCTATAAAGCGACTCTTCAAGATACGCAAGTTATGGTGCAATCAGATGATGCACAAAATCATTTCTCATCTCTTTTTTTATATGGTACTTATGAAATTAGTGGTACGTTTAGGGTAGATATTCATGCAATTAAGCATTGGTTTTTGAGTAGCGCAGTTTTAACATTTAAAAATGCAGACATTAACATTACAACAACTGGTGCTTCAAGTGATGCTTTTAGTGGCAAGACTGATTTTATTAATTCTCAAGGCACAATTACAACGTCAGGCGGGGTTGGTGTTGCGTTTGAACGAATATTAACTTTTGAAAATTCAAATATTCATCTCAATACACCATTGGATAGGATTTTTTGGACTAGTTCAGGGATAAAATATGGCACAATTCATTTAAAGGATAATGCAGAGGTTAAATTAACATTTAAAGAGTTATTATTTGGCTCCACCACGGATGCAGATAAACTCGCACATATCAAGTTTGAAAGTTCGGCGACTGCTCCTGCCAGGTTAATTGTAGAGGGAACTGGAAAACTAGATTCAGGTGATGTTACAGCGAACAACACGGCTAATATGGTTGTGCTTAATGGTGTTACCTGTCATCCGAAAAAAGCCACTACCACACTTTTATCAGAGATTTCAACTTCGGCTGATTGGACGTGTGCTCCGTAATAAGGATTTGTTTTATAAAAAAACGTCCGATTTTTTTGAACTGTACCCTAAAATTTGGACAATAAAAAAAGGTCCCAGGGGGGGCAACTCAAAGAGTGCTAGTTAAATGACATCGGCGTTGAGCCGGTGTCATTTTATTTAAGCCCCACTGATATCTTTCATTATTATAATAATAAATATAATTTTCAACCAAAGTTTTTACTTCATTAAAACT
>CANRJO010000019.1 GCA_947630965.1 uncultured Alphaproteobacteria bacterium | reverse complement strand
AATTAAAATGGCAATGACATCAACAACCGAAAAATACCAAATGTCATTTTCTTCATCATAAACAGAGCGGATTTTTTCCTGCTCAAAAAGTTTAATATCATTTTTCATACGCAAACACTCCATATAATCTTATTTACCAACAGCTTAATCCGAATTTCCTAAAAAAGACATAACAAAATCAGATTATCGCGCCATAAAAACGCCTACTTCTTGAATCAGGCGCTTTTTCCTTATTTCGCCACGCTTAATTTGGCGCGCGCTCTTGCTTTTCTGAGCCGTTTGCGCTTGTGCATAATCCGCTTATATTTGATGTAAGATACCACGTTACTCACAATCACGTAAATCTCCAAAAGCCCCGCCCAGTTTTTGATACTGATCTGATACGCCAAATATAGAACACTATTGAGCACCCCGTAAGAACGCATTTGTTGCGGTGGCAACCGGCAAAAGCATCATCTTTTTTTGCTTCATAAAACGGCTGATGAAATAAAAAAAACGTAGTTAAGCGCCGTGAAAAAATAGCCGAGCCAAGTCATATTTTACTCCATCAGTTCCCGAAGATTTTATCTTATTCTAAACTTTGTTGTCAATCACTTAATCCAACACAGCGGGCAGAGGCTTCAGCCGGCACGGCGTAAACATATCAAGCTTGGGGTTATAAAGGGTGGAGTCCACTTCCGTCAACCCCAAAAGCGTATGGAAAATATTGTCATGTGAAAAGCCGCCTTTTTGAGCCAAACGCTTCATGCAGGCAAAGTCAAGGTGGTCATATTTCAAAGCCGTTTTGTTAAACCACATCAACATTGGCACTTCTTTTTGCTCCGCCGGAGCTTCATTATACGGATAGCCATGGAAATACATGCCGCTTTCGCCCAAACTTTCACCATGGTCGGAAACATATAAAAGCGCGATTTCTTTTTGAGGAAATTTCTCCAAAATTTTAATCAGTTCCGAAAGAATAAAATCGGTATAAACGAGGGTGTTGTCATAGGTGTTCACAATTTCTTCCCGCGTGCAGTATTGAATATCAGCCGTATTGCAAGCAGGCGTAAACTTCTCAAACCTTTTGGGGTAACGTTTATAATACGCCGGTCCATGGCTTCCCATCAAATGAAGCACCAACAAATTATTCCGCGCGTTCATGTTTTTAATTTTATCTTCCAACCCTGAGAGTAAGGCCTCGTCATGGCAATAAAGCCCGAAGCAAAATTCGGGGTCGTTTAAGCTCACCATCAGCTCTGTCGGCACGCGGTCGCAAACGCCTTTGCATCCCTCGTTATTTTCACGCCACAAAACGCCATAACCGGCGCTTTGGATCATATCCACCACATTTTGTTCATATTTTGCAGCGCCTTGTTCATAATTTTCCCGCGCATCGGCAGAGAAAATGCACGGCAGCGAATACGAGGTATCTGTTCCGCAAGAGGTTGTTTTGTTAAAATAAAGAATATCGTTCCGCGCGCTTAAATAAGGGTTAGTTTCGCGGGGATACCCGTTCAGCTGATAGTTGGCGGCACGCGCCGTTTCGCCCACAACAACCACAATCAGCGTATGGTTAGAATCGTTGTTTGGAAAATCTTCCCAAGCCACGGTATTATCCAAAATCCGAAATGGGCGGACTTTCCCATGCAGCTTGTGAAAATATTGATAAGTGGAATATGTATAATTAAAAAGGTTAAACATACGGTGCACATTTTCATTGTTTTGCCCAAATTCTTTATAGCGCTCAAAAAACACCCCGACACTCAAGCCCACAAACAACAACGCGCCAATCACAAATTTCAGCCGGCTTTTAAGTTCTTGCTTGAAAGGTTTAAAATCAGCTTTCAAAAAGCACACTAGAACCGCGGGCAACACACCCGTGATAATCACCCAAAAAACGTAACGTCCAGTGACAAGTTCGGATGCCTCCCGATACGTTGTTTCCATCACGTTACGCACCATAAACTTATCGATAATAATATTAAACTGATACATAAAATAATTCGCGCAAGCGGCTGATATGAGGAAAAACGCGCTCAAAACCTTCCAACCTTTTTTCCATAAAATCAGGTTGAAAAACAAGGTGTAAATTAAAAAAACATTGATGATGATTGTTGTTAAAAAAACATAATTCATCAAGCTGTGTTCTTCGATATTTTTAAAAAAGAAACGCCAAAAAGAAAGGTTCATCATAAAGGCAAAATAAGCCCCGAGCAAAATTATAAAAGTTTTCGAAGAAACTTTGAAATCAAAACGCATTTTAAATTATCCTTAAATAAAATAGGGCGCCAAAATACAAGCCCAAACAACAAACATATTGATAAAGGAAATCAAAACAAGCAAACTACCGATGTCTTTGGCTTTTTTGGAAAGTTCGTGCCATTCGGGCGATATGCGGTCAACAAGTGCCTCAATCGCGGTGTTAACAAGCTCCGCAAACAAAATGAAGATAAGCGAAAAAATAAGCATCGCGAGTGCCGCTCCTCTAATAGGCAAAAAGAACAAACTCAAGCCAAAAACGGCGCAAAAAAGCAGATCTTGCCGAAAAGCAGCCTCAGAGCGAAAAGTGGCGCAAAAGCCGTCATAAGAATAAGTAAAAGCTTTCAAAATGCGCTTTACGCCCGTATAAGGTGACTTCATTTTAAACCTCTCCTTTAAGTTTTTCTAAAGTTAGAAAAGCAAAATACCTTTGTCAAGAAAAAATTATCTTTTCAAACGATATCCGCCGTCTTCGGTTAAGATAAGTTGTGCCTGAACGTCATCGCCCTCAACCTTTTGGCGCAGGCGGTAAATGTGCGTTTCAATGGTGTGCGTGGCAGCATCAGGATGATAACCCCAAACGTTTTCCAAAAGCTCGGATTTTGTTACAATTTTATCTTTAATTTTATAAAGATATTGCAAAATAGCCGTTTCGCGCTCAGTCAATTTAATACGCCGATTATTCCGTTTATTTAAAATTTCCTTTTGGAGCGGAAAGAGCTCATATCGGTTAAATTTCAATACGCCGGCTTCCGAGTTTGCCGCAAGATGTATGGAGGCTTTGAGGGCATTGAGAAGCGTGGAAAGCTCCAATGGCTTACGAAAATAAAAGACAAGCGGCGCTGAAGGCGTATCTTCCGCATTTTCAGGCAAAAAAACAAAAATCGGCGTATGGGCATACTTTTTTTGCAGACCTTGCAACAAAGAGAGATCTTCATCTAAAAACACAACATCCGGTTCAAGATCATCCAAAACAGCAAAATCAGACGCGTAAAGCCCGATTTGTGACATCAAATCTTGCCTGAAGACTTCATTGCTTGAAATCATTTTTAAAGTCGGCATTTTTCCCTCTAAAAATTCAATTCTAACCCCAAATACCCGACGTATCCGTTCACAGATTTTTTCACGCTTTCTCGATTCGGTTCATAATCGGCATAAGCAAGACCGGCATAAAAGGCATAGTTCTGATGAAATTTGAAACCGTTGTGCCAATTCCAAATCCGCGAACACGCACCGCCTTTTTTGGCTTTAGATTCAAAGTATGAAACAGACGTGTTCCAATAAAAAAACGCGTATCCCACACCGGCATTCCACGCTCTTGCATCGCGCCAACCGTCATCGTAAAGAGCGGAAGAAACAACCGGCGCAGCGGAAGAAGCATCCGTTTCCCGATACGAGCCAAAGAGCGTCCACCCTTTGCGATAAAGGGAAAGACCGCCGGCATAATCCTGATGACTGCGCTCATAATCGGCATAGCTCAAATAGGCATCAGATTGAAACAGCCCGAAATCGTGGTTATGATAAACAGCCGCTGTGGTGGCACTTTCTTTATGATAAGGGGCAAATTTACTCACAAGCCCGTCATTAGCGTTGGTTTCAGGTGTCACACTCAAAGCAAGAGTTAAGCCCTGCCACTCGGGGGTGTAGTACGAAAATTTAAGCGCGCTGCCGTCAGCATCGGCAACGGTGGAAGTAAGGGTGGCGTAAAATTTTTGATGCTTATGGTGCGCCCAATTCGGGTTGCGGATAAAATCAGCCAAATCCTGGGACAGGGGTTGCCATGTGGCAAAGTCAGGGCGCGTCACGGCAAGCGTAGCAGCGACATTTGGCATTTGCCCAAGCTCAAAATCGCCATACGCGCTATGAAAAGAGCCATAAACTTCTTCGCCCCAAGTACCCTGATTAAGGTTATCCAAATTCACACCGGATTGCCCTAAAAGTTTGGTATAAAGACCTAAAGAGGTTTCTTCATCAAAGCGATACAAAAGATCCGCGCTGATTTTACCATAAGCGGGGAAAGCGTATTTTTTCTGAACATTTCGATCCGTGTGGTTGGAAAACTCATAACCCGACAACGCCCGCGCCGTTAAAGACCAATCTGTCTCAAAACCCTGCGCCTGAACGCTCATCGGCACAAGAAGAGCGAAAGAAAAAGCTTTTAAAAATCTATAATCAGACATCTTTAAACCACACCTCCGAAGCAAGCTTAAAATTTATCGGTGCACATGTCAAAACAAAAAAAGTGTTTTATTAAAAAAAATAGTGCTTTTATGTTTTATTTTATTATATATAATGAGGAAAGTTTAAGAAAGGAAAAATAAAAATGCAAAAACCGGTTATGCTTCTCATATTAGACGGTTGGGGCTACCGCGAGAAAATCACCCCTGATAATGCCATTGAACAAGGCCATACGCCGAATTGGCACAATCTTTTAAAAACATGTCCGCATGGGTTTGTGGAAACATCAGGCTTAAACGTCGGCTTGCCGGACGGACAAATGGGCAACTCCGAAGTTGGCCACATGAATTTAGGCGCCGGCCGCGTTGTTATGCAGGATCTCCCGCGTATTGATCAGGCAATTGAGAACAAAACCTTGGAGCATAATCCGGTCTTGACAGATTTAATCAGCGCTTTAAAGCAAACCAAAGGCACGTGCCATTTAATGGGCTTGCTTTCCCCAGGAGGAGTTCATTCGCATCAGCGCCACATTGTCGCTTTGGCGGAAATTTTAAATAAGAACGGCATCAATGTGGCGGTGCACGCCTTTTTGGACGGGCGCGACACGCCGCCTTCTTCCGCCGCGGGCTTTTTGGCAGACTTTGAAAATGAAACAAAAAATCTGAAAAATGTGCATATTGCCACGCTTTCAGGACGTTTTTACGCCATGGATCGTGACAAGCGTTGGGATAGAGTTGAAAATGCCTATAACAACATTGTTTCGGCAACGGGCAAACGCTTTGCCACCACGCAAGAGGCAATCAAAGCCTCCTATCAAGACGGCGTAACGGACGAATTTGTCGTGCCTTGCGTGGTTGGGGCTTACGAAGGTGCCAAAGACGGCGATGCGGTTTTAATGGCAAACTTCCGTGCCGACCGCGCACGTGAAATTTTGTATGCCTTGTCGGATAAAACCTTTGAAGGCTTCAAGCGCCAAAAGGTTGTTGATTTTGTGCGTTCTGTCGGTATGAGCGAATATTCCGTGGATCATAACCGGTTTATGAAAACCTTGTTCGCGCCTGAGGCTTTAACGCACATTTTCGGCGAGGTCGTCTCGGAAAAAGGCTTAACGCAACTGCGCATTGCGGAAACGGAAAAATATGCGCATGTCACGTTTTTCTTTAACGGTGGCGAGGAGCGCGAGTTTGAGGGCGAAAGCCGCATTTTAATCCCAAGCCCGAAAGTCGCGACTTATGATCTCAAGCCGGAAATGAGCGTTTATGAAGTGACCGATGCTTTGGTTGATGCCATTGAAAACAAACGCTTTGATGTGATTATTTGCAACTTTGCAAACGGCGATATGGTCGGGCATACAGGCATTATGGATGCGGCGCTCAAGGCTTGCGCGGCGGTAGATGAAAACCTCGGCCGCGTGATGAAAGCCATTAAAGACGCGGGTGGCGTGTTGTTGGTCACGGCAGATCACGGCAATGCTGAAAAAATGGTTGATGAAAAGACGGGCGAGCCTTACACGGCGCATACCGTTGGCAAGGTGCAAGCGGTTTTATACAATGCGCCGGCTGATGTCAAAGGTTTGAAAAACGGGCGCTTGGCTGATGTTTCACCAACCTTGCTTGATTTGTTGGGCATTCCAAAACCCGCTGAAATGACAGGAACTTCTTTACTGGAAAAATAAATGACACGTCGGCGGATATATGGTTTGATTTTAACGGTGCTGATGACGGTGCCGCTCAAACCGTTGTATGCCGCCGATGTTTCAAAAGCCGATGTGGAAGCGGTTGAAAAACAAGCCGAAGCGCGCCGCATGGAGCATAAAAAGTTGCAAGCGCAAGCGGTGCAATTAAGTTTAGAGCTTGCCAAAATCAATGAAAAAATGATCAAGGCGGCGGCGCAACTTCAAGGCGATGAAGAAAAGACAACCCAAATGGAAGCTGAGTTGGAAACTTTGGAAAAGCGTTTGGCGGAAGCCAAAGAAAAGTTTAAAAAAGAGAACAGTTCGCTCATTCAGACATTAGCGGCGTTGCAAAACTTAGCTCTGCACCCTAATCAGGCATTGTTGGCGCAGCCCTTGGAGCCTGAAGACATGGTCCGAAGCGCTTTATTGTTGCGTCAGACGGTACCTTATTTAAGCAAGCGGGCAGAAAAAATTGCGGCTGATTTAAAGCTGATTGATGAAGAGCAAAAAAAGGTTTTGGCGCAGTTAGGCAAAATTCAGGAGAAGAAAGATTCCATTCAAAAGCAACAAAATGCCATGAAAGAGATGTCTCGCCAGAAAGCTGAGATGCGTCAACAGGTGGAAGGTCAGAGCCAAAAGACCGGAAAAGAGGCTGAAAAGTTAGCTTCCGAGGCAGCTGATTTGCGTGATCTTTGGGAAAAAATTGAACACGAGCGCGA
This sequence comes from uncultured Alphaproteobacteria bacterium, assembly GCA_947630965.1. GTDB lineage: Bacteria > Pseudomonadota > Alphaproteobacteria > RF32 > CAG-239 > CANPYS01. The sequence goes on along the minus strand of CANRJO010000019.1, from coordinate 16,963 downwards.
GCTCAAGCGCCGCCGCGATGAAGAAATCCGCCGTGCCGCGCGTGCGCGGGAAGAAAAAACGCGCAAAGCGTATTTAGAAGAACAAAGACGCTTGAAAACCCAAAACAATAACTTGATAAGTGAAGACAATGATGTTATAAACGCCAAAGGAAGTGGTTTTGCCAATGCGCGTGGCAAGTTAGTCAGACCCGCGCGGGGCAATATCTTAACCGCTTACGGGGAGGAGCTTTCCAAAGGGGTAAGCTCCAAAGGCATAATGATTGGCACGCGTAACGCCGCGCAGGTAATTGCGCCTTATGACGGCACAGTTGTTTTTTCGGGTCCGTTTAAGGGTTACGGCAACTTAATTATTATTGATCACGGCAAAGGTTATATGTCGTTATTAGCGGGCATGTCCGCCTTGCAGGCAGAATCCGGTCAATTGGTACTTGCCGGCGAGCCGGTAGGGATCATGCCTGAGAAAGGCAAAGCCAAGCTGTATGTAGAAATCCGCCAAAACAAGCGCCCGATTAACCCGGCGCCTTGGTTTGCAAATTAAAAGTGAGGATGAAGATGATAAAAAAGATAAGTTTGTTATTCTTAATGATGTTCTGGGCTTTACCTGTTGCGGCAAAGGCGCAAAAAAAGCCGGAGCCTGACACGTATGAATTGCTTAATTTGTTTGGCGAGGTCATGGAGCGTGCCAAAACCTCTTATGTGGAAGAGGTAACGGATAAAAAGCTGATTGAAGCGGCCATAAACGGCATGCTCACATCCCTAGATCCGCACAGCAGTTATTTAGATGCCGAAAGCTTTACTTATATGAATGAGCAGACCAAGGGTAAATTCGGCGGTTTAGGCATTGAAGTCACCATGGATAACGGGCTTGTCAAAATTGTTTCCCCGATTGATGACACGCCGGCGGCAAAAGCAGGCTTAAAAGCGGGCGATTACATCACCCACATTGACGGCGAAACCGTGATTGGGCTGAATTTGAACGAGGCTGTCAGCAAGCTCCGCGGCAAAATCGGCACAAAAGTCAAAATTTCCGTCCGCCGTGTGAATGCCAAACCTTTTGACGTCACGCTCAAACGTCAGGAGATTAAGATTCAATCTGTTAAGACGGAAATCAAGAATGATGACATTTTATACATTCGTATTTCTTCTTTTGCTGAAGAGAATGATAAAAACATTGAAAAAGCCGTGAAGGACGCACAGAAAAAGCTTAAAGGAAAGTTGGCGGGCATTGTCATTGATGTGCGCAACAACCCCGGTGGCTTGTTGGATCAATCAGTTGCGGTGTCGGATTTATTTTTAGACAAGGGCGAGATTGTTTCAACCCGTTCCAGAAACGAGGAAGAAACGGTTAAATACACGGCTCAAGAAGGCGATATCGCCAAAGGCTTGCCGATTGTGGTGCTGATTAACGAGGGTTCCGCCTCGGCTTCCGAGATTTTGGCAGGCGCCTTGCAAGATCATCGCCGCGCCATTATTGTTGGTGAAAAATCATTTGGAAAAGGTTCGGTACAGACAGTTTTGCCGTTGGGCGAATATGGTGCCATGCGCTTGACCACCGCGCGTTATTACACACCTTCGGGTCATTCCATTCAAGCCAAAGGCATTGAGCCGGATATCGTTGTCAAGCCTGCAAAGGTTGAAGTTTTGGAAGATTACGGTTGGACAATTACCGAGGCGGAATTAAGCGGCGCCTTAAAAAATGAGGAAGAAGAGAAAAAGGGCAAAGAAAAAGCTGATAACGCCGAAACAATCTCTGATTATCAGCTGATTCGCGCGCTTGACTTGGTACATGCCTTAGGGCTTTATAATCAAGGACAGGGCTCGGCGGAAGCTGAAAAAAAGGCTGAGGAATAATGCAAGCTTATCGTCCTTGTGCCGGTATTGTGGTTTTTAACGCCGCCAAAAAGGTGTTGCTTTGCGCCCGACTGGATAAAAAAGGGAAGGCGTGGCAATTTCCGCAAGGCGGCATTGAGCCTGATGAAACCCCGACCGAGGCTGCCTTAAGGGAATTATATGAAGAGACCTCAATTCATTCTGTCAAAATTTTAAAAACTTTGGAAATGCCGTTGCGTTATACCTTTCCACCCGAGGTTCAAAAAGCGCGCCTTGAGCAGGGCATGGAGAATATCGGGCAGGAGATGTTTTGGAGCTTGGCTTATTTTGAAGGTCGGGAGAGCGAAATTAATCTTGAAACAAAAGAGCCGGAGTTTAAAGCATGGAAATGGGCAGATTTTGCTGAAGCCACGCAAAAAATTGTGCGTTTTAAGCGCAAAGTTTATGCCGAGGTTGAAAAACAATTCACCCCTCTTATAGAAAAATACTAAATGAAATAGAAACAAAAAAGCCACATTAAAGTGGCTTTTTTGTTATTCGATTGAGCAATTTAAAGGTACCTTAAAATTTTATGCTTGTCAAGCTCTAAAACCCGCAGTTTTGCGTTGGTTAAAGTGTTGCATTTAAAGGTACCCTTTTTTTGATACGATTCGATAGCCACTGTACGTCGGGAAAGGAGTGGAACACACTCCAAACCGTCATGCTGAACGGAGTGAAGCATCCAGGACAATAAATTAGCCATATTTTTCCGCCTGGATTCTTCGGCTTCGCCTCAGAATGACTTACCGAGGCGGACGCTAGAGAAGAAAGGGAAAAAGAAAATGCGATACTGGATGTTTTTGTTAGGTTTGTTGATGTATGCGAATGTGGCGGAGGCGATAGATTGTCAAACACCGCCTGATTGTGAAAGTTTGGGTTATTCCACAGAAAATGACCCGAATTGCACCGATGATGGATATATGTTCTGCCCCTTTAATCACGATTATAAAAAATGCGTGAACTATGATTGCGCTGCGCTCGGCTTTACCACATCTGACAAAACATCATGGTGTAAAGAAATTATAAAATGTCAGGGCAATGAAGATTATACCCTTTGCGCAAAAATACCATCTTGTGAAATCGGTGATGTTTATTATGCAAATGGCAGCTGCGGCAAGGCTAGTGAGTACGTCAAAGATTCTTCGCCGAAACCTGTCGGCGTTGTCTATTGGGTCACAGAAGACGGACAGCATGGAAAGGTGATTAACTTAAAGGATTTTGCTAAAAATTCTAACAACCAATTTGATCCGTTACATCCTTATGGTACTTCGGGCTCGTACTTCGAATGGGGTAGTTATGGTACGGATATTAAGGATTTAAAGAATTGGAATTGTAACAATGGTGGTTATGCAAGTACAGCTAAGACAGGAGATCATAGCGATGCCTTTTGGTCAGCGGGTATGAAGAATACGGAGACCATTTCGAATGCACTAAGCAATAATTTGAAGTATGCTGCACCGGCGGCGATAGCATTTTATCCACCGGAAGTAAGCGCAAACGATTCAAAAGTTGGAGCCGGTCATTGGTATGTGCCGACATTAGGTGAATTGATGGACTTGTATGGGTATGACTATTCAAAAGTGACAAACTGTGATAATGCCAAAGAGGGCGTTAACGCTCAGACCAAGAATAAGGTAAACGCCACGCTTGCTACCTTAAAGAGCAAGGGCGTGACGGCTGAAAAGTTAACAGATGGATACTATTGGTCCTCGTCGGAGCACACAAGTGGTACCCCATGGACTCTCGACATAACTGATGGTAATCGTCTCTGGAACTATTGGAGCAAAATCAAGTATGTTCGAGTAAGCCTGCAATTTTAAATTAAACATCATGGCAATAAAAAAAACACCCCTCGGGGTGTTTTTTTTGTGGTGCAATTTAAAGGTACCTTAAAAATTTAGGCTTGTCAAGCTCTAAAACCCGCAATTTTGCGTTAGTTAACGCGTTGCATTTAAAGGTACCCTTTTTTTAACACGATTCGACAGTCACTGTACGTCATGCTGAACGGAGTGAAGCATCCAGGACAATAAATAAAGCTAATTTGTTTCCACCTGGATTCTTCGGCTTCGCCTCAGAATGACTTACCGAGGCGGACGCAAGTTAAAGAAAGGGAAAAAGAAAATGCACTATATAATGTTTTTGTTAGCTTTATTATTTACCAACGTTGCAAATGCGATAAATTGTCAGACCTTACCAGATTGCGCGAGTTTAGGTTATTCCACTGAACCAGATCCGAATTGCGCCGATGATGGCTATATGTACTGTCCGTTTGATCAGGACTATAAGGTATGTGTGCAGTATAACTGCAAGGCTTTAGGTTTTACCGATTCGGACAAAACGTCATGGTGCGCTGACCTCATCGAATGCAGGGGCAATCCCCTCATGACGCTTTGTCAAAAAGCGTGTATCGCGACAAATGCTCAAGAGCTTAAAGAACTCGCAGAATCTGGAAAATGTAAAGTTGTCACGATGCGAAATGATATCATAATTCCCGAAAACGAAAGCATCACTTTGGCAGCGAACACCATCATTGACGGCGGTAACCACACGCTCAAAACATCAGGAAATAAACAAAATTTGAATACTTTTTTGATGAATGATAAGACAGGGCTTGAAAACCTTACGCTTGTACATCAACAAGATAGCGCTCTAGGAGAAGACACCATTTATCTTCAAGGGACAAAAGCTTCTGATCAGATTAGTTTACGTAATGTTAAACTTGTTTGGAACACCTCCATTACAGAAAACCAAAGACATCCGATTTTTGCTCTTTCAACCTATACAATTAGTGGAAATTTTGACATTGATGTCAATTCGCAACATGCTTGGGTGTTTTATGATGGGAATTTTTCTTTTAAAGATGCTCATCTGCATGCAAAGATAAATCACCAATATGGCGTTATTTTTACCGCTACAGATGTTTCTTTTGACGGAACGACGGCAGAAATTTTTGCTCGTAACGTTATATTTTCTAGCTTGTCTGGCAAGAAAACCACAACAATCAAAAACTCCATAATTTCAATTCAAGCAATTGAGAACTATACAGCTTATTTATTTGACACCACTCCGATCTTTGTCATTGGGGAAGGAAGCTCATTAAATTTGACATTGACAAAATTAGAAAGTACGTTGGCGAAAGATAGTATTTTAGAACTTGTCGGCACCGCTTCTAATCCCTCTACACTTACGATAAATGTGAACTCTTCAGAGTTTAAAAATGTGCAAATCAAAGCGAGTAACACCTCAGATAATTTGGTGCTGAACGGCAAAACATATCTCCCAACCAACCCCGCCACGACGCCTTTATCAGAAATTGATAAATCTCCAAATTGGCAAAAAGAGTAAAAAACAAATCCTTTCCTTACTCCTAAGCCGAGGAAAGGTGGATAGCGTGTGCAGATAGAGTGATTTTGAGCCCGAAAGTACCGGAGTGTACATAAGAAGTACATGAGGAAACTTTCGGGCTTAAAATTGCTCTAGGTGCCAGCTAGACGCCTTTCCTATAACTACACCCGCAATATGTTTGTGAGTATAGCGCCAACTCCCTAATCAGTTCTGCCCGCCTCTCTTGCATACCGCCTTTTCGTCCCTCAATCTGCTGATACGGGCATTTTGTGGCAAACGCTGCCGCCTCGGCCGCGGCATTGACCTGATCCAAATCTTTATAGCGTGAAACACCCAAGACGGAAGAAACCGCGTCAAAACCGTTTTCCAACGCATACGTCATCACGCGTTGCAGACGCATCTCAAAGCAGATACTGCACCGCTTGCCACGCTCAGGCTCTTGCTCCAAACCTTTGGTAAGTGCGCACCACCGCTCGTTATCATACGCTAACGAGAAAAACGGCACCTTGTATAACGCGCACAAACGCTCGTTTTCTGCCCGGCGCTTTTCATATTCTGCCACAGGGCGAATGTTTGGATTATAAAAAACAACCGAAAACCGCCGTTTTTCTTGCGCCAATTTTTCAATCACCGCGCACGAGCAAGGCGCGCAACACGATAAAAGCAAAATATTTTCATCTTCAGCAAAGCATAAAACACCATTTTCCAAGGTAAAGTGAAAGGGCTTCGCCTGCATAATGTTATGTTGAAACCGCCCAAGGGAAGCCATAATCAAGCGCAAAACTGTGCTGTGCGTGGCAACGGCAATGTTCGTTTCTGGGCGTTTGGCAAGGCTATGTAAAGCCGCCATCGCACGTGAAAGAATCTGTTTTTTTGTTTCACCGCCGACAAACCCGATATCGAGATTTTGTGGTGTCAAATGCTGCCAACGCTCAAAAATTTGAAGTTCCTCTTCGGTTGCCTCATCAGCGGTTTTGCCTTCCACAGAGCCTAAATTTCCCTCAATCAGCCGCTTGTCTGAAATAATGGGCGCACCGCATTTCTGCGCCAAAATTTCCGCTGTTTCAAACGCGCGCTTGAGCGGACTGCTGACAATCAGCTCAATGTTTTTAGCTTGGAGTTGATCAGCTAAAGCTTTTGCTTGCAAACGCCCTTGCGTGTTAAGGGGCTCATCGCCCGTTTGCCCTTGAAAGCGCCCGATTCTGTTCCATTCGGTTTCACCATGCCGAAAGATGTAGAGGTGCTTTAAAGACATAACTTCCCTTTCAGATATTTAGCGGTGTAGCTTTGAGCGCATTTTGCCACCTCTTCGGGCGTGCCTTGTGCAATAATTTTGCCACCGGCATCGCCACCCTCGGGGCCGATGTCAATGATGTAATCAGCGGTTTTAATCACATCCAAATTATGCTCAATGACTAAAACCGTGTTGCCTTGGTTAACCAAGGCTTGCAGAACTTGAAGCAGACGGTTGATATCCTCAAAATGAAGCCCTGTTGTCGGCTCATCTAAAATATAAAGCGTTTTACCGGTCGCCTTTTTGGAAAGCTCTTTAGAAAGCTTAATACGTTGCGCCTCGCCGCCCGAAAGCGTGGTGGCGGGTTGCCCGAGCTTAATGTACCCAAGCCCCACTTTGCGCAACAAATCCAACCGGCTCCGAATGGAAGGAATAGCCTCAAAAAAGGCGTAAGCCTCATCAACGGTCATATCCAAAACATCGGCGATGGATTTATCCTTATATTTCACCTCAAGCGTTTCGCGGTTAAAGCGCTTGCCTTTGCAGACTTCGCATTCCACATAAACATCAGGCAGGAAGTGCATCTCAATTTTGGTTACGCCGTCGCCCTTGCAGGCTTCACAACGCCCGCCTGCCACGTTAAATGAAAACCGTCCGGCGGTATAGCCCCGCGCCTTAGATTCAGGCAACGCCGCAAACCAATCGCGAATATAGGTAAATAAGCCGGTGTATGTCGCGGGGTTAGACCGTGGTGTGCGCCCGATGGGCGATTGATCAATATCAATAATCTTATCAATATAATCAGTGCCCCGGATAGATCTATAAATGCCGGCAGGCTCGCGCGATCCGTTAATTTCGTGGTTCAGCGCCTTATAAAGCGTTTCCAATACCAAGGAAGATTTCCCGCTGCCCGAAACGCCCGTCACGCAAGCCATTAAACCCAAAGGAAGCTTCAGTGTAACGTTTTTAAGGTTATGCGTTTTCACCCCGCTTAACGTAATGAATTTCCCGTTGCCTTTACGGCGTTGAGCGGGCACGGGAATACATTTTTCCCCGTTTAAGTATTGCGCGGTGAGGCTTTTTTTGCTTTTCAAAACTTCGCTAACGGTGCCGCTTGCCACCACTTTACCGCCGTTACCCCCTGCCTCAGGTCCCATATCCACCAAAAAGTCGGCGGCGCGAATGGCGTCTTCATCGTGCTCCACCACAATCACCGTATTGCCAATGTTCCGAAGACGCGTTAATGTTTCCAACAAACGGTCGTTATCGCGCTGATGAAGCCCGATGGAAGGTTCGTCCAGAACGTACATGACACCTGTTAAGCCGGAGCCGATTTGCGAAGCAAGCCGAATGCGTTGCGCCTCACCACCCGAAAGACCGCCGGATTGGCGTGAAAGCGTCAAGTATTCCAAGCCGACATTGTTCAAAAATTGCAGACGTTCCACAATTTCCTTGATAATTTTATGCGCAATTTCCTGTTTTTGGGCGGAAAGCTTAGGCTCAATGCCTAAAAACCATTGGAGCGCCGCCTTAATGGACATATCTGAAACTTCCATAATATCCAACCCGCCGATTTTCACAGCCAAAGCCTCGGGCTTAAGGCGCTTGCCGCCGCAGAATTCGCACGGCGCGGCGGATTGATAATGCGAAAGCTCCTCCCGTGCGGCGGGTGAATCCGTCTCTAAAAAGCGCCGCTCCATATTCGGAATAACGCCTTCAAACGGGCGGTCTGTCACAAAGCGCGAATAATACATCGGGATTGAAACATTGCCTGAGCCGTAAAGAATAATGTTTTTCGCCTTTTCGGGCAGATCTTTCCATGGCGTTTTGGTGGAAACTTTCAGATAATCGCACAAAGAGTTGACGGTTTGGGTATAAAAAGACGTACGAAAGCCGTACCACGGCGCAATCGCACCCCGATCAATGCTTAAATTTTCATTCGGGATAATCAGATTCGGGTCCATGTAAAGCCGCGCACCGATACCATCGCAATGCGGGCAGGCGCCGTAGGGGTTGTTAAAGGAAAAGAGCCGCGGCTCAATTTCTTCAATCGTAAAGCCCGAAACAGGGCAAGCGAATTTAGAGGAAAAAATCTTGCGTTCCGAGCCATCGGGAAAATCAACAAACAAAAGTCCGTCACTTAATTTCAGCGCCGTTTCAATAGATTGGCTCAAGCGCTCCATAATCCCCTCGCGGATAACCAAACGGTCAACCACCACTTCAATATCGTGCTTTTGGTTTTTATTAAGTTCGGGCGCGTCCTCAATGTTATAGAGCTTGCCGTCAATATTGAGACGTTGATAGCCTTGCTTTTGCAGGGTTTCAATCTCTTTTTTAAACTCGCCTTTTTTACCGCGGGCAATCGGCGCCAATAAGATGATTTTGGTGCTTTCAGGAAGCTCTAAAATTTTATCCACCATCTGTGAAACGGTTTGCGATTCAATCGGCAAGCCTGTCGCGGGCGAATACGGCACGCCCACGCGCGCCCAAAGCAAACGCATATAGTCATAAATCTCGGTCACGGTGCCAACGGTGGAACGCGGATTGTGCGAGGTTGTTTTTTGCTCAATGGAAATGGCAGGCGATAGCCCCTCAATGGAATCCACATCGGGCTTTTTCATCAAGTCCAAAAATTGCCGCGCGTAAGAAGAAAGGCTTTCCACATAGCGGCGTTGCCCTTCGGCATAAATGGTATCAAAGGCAAGGGAAGATTTCCCGCTGCCCGAGAGCCCCGTGATAACCGTGAGCTTGTCTTTTGGGATGTTAATATCAATGTTTTTAAGGTTGTGTTCGCGCGCGCCCTTAATTTCAATAAACTTATCCGCCGCCATTTTTTGGTTCTCCTTTAAACGTTGGACAATATAATGAAATTTTCTTTGAAAAACAACATAAATTTTATACCCAAACCATAAAGTGATGTGTAAAAGAAAGTTTAGGCTTGGCAAATCTGATAAAAGAGTTTATAGTGCATCCCAACAAAAACTTTTTTAAGGAAAAAAATATGGCAGGTAGCATTAATAAAGTGATTTTGGTTGGCAACCTCGGGGCTGATCCGCGCGTTGCAAACACGCAAAACGGCAACAAAGTTGTGAACTTTAACTTAGCAACGTCCGACACATGGCGTGATAAACTTTCGGGCGAGCGTAAAGAGCGCACGGAATGGCACCGTGTGGTCATTTTTAACCCGCAGTTGGCAGACACGGCGGAAAGATATTTGCGCAAAGGTTCCAAGGTTTATCTGGAAGGTCAACTTCAAACCCGCAAATGGGAAGATAACAACGGGCAAGAGCGTTACACCACGGAAGTTGTCTTGCAAAATTTCTCGGGCGTATTGGTCATGCTTGACGGCCGTGGTGGCGATTCTGCGCCCGCGGGCGGGGAAGATGTGTTTTCAGGCTCTAGCAGCGGTTGGGATTCGTCATCTTCGCAAGCCCCGGCAGCAAGCGCTGATTTGGATGATGACATTCCTTTCTAACCCTTGTTTCAAACACTCAAGCTCCTCGGTTGAGGGGCTTTTTTTTATTCATTGAATTGATCATAAAGTTTAAGATAACAAACAATCTGAAAAACCGTTAAAAGCGCGCACAGCGCGGAAAGTCCGCCACGCCCTAAAAAGAGCCCCAAAGAGCTGATCAGAAGCGATAAAAACCCAAACAAAAACATAAAGATAAGCACCACTTTGAGATAATTGCCGCGCAAATTCTCATAAGCGGCAAGAAGCGAATTATCTTTTCCATTGATTGTGGAAACCCAAGAAAAGCATGGAATTAAGAAAGAAAAACTCAGTAAAAACAAAGAGCCGAGAAACACGCCGATTCGCGTATAAGGGTTGCTCAAAACAAAATGATACGTCCTTTGCAAAAAGCCGTAAATGCTCGGGAAAATAATAAAACTTCGGGCAAGCGAGCGCAAAATATAAAACCCAATATGCGCCACAAGCAAAACACAAAGGGAAAAAAGCAAAATTTTGCAAAACATTTTCAGGCTTTCCAAAAATTTTTCCTTAGAGAACAGGGGCTTTTGGTTGTAATAAAGGGCAATAAAGGCGTAATAATACAGATAGATGTAAACCCCATATGGAACAGCCGCAAGTTTCAGATGATACGCTGCCAAAACATTAAAAAGATAAGAGCCTGCAAAAGAGAAAAACGTCAGCACCGTCAACAGAAGCAGATTATGCCCGATAAACCCGAACACATCATTTGAAAGCGCCAAAATCGATAGTCTCTTTTGCATGGCTTTGCCTTATTTTTTCAGTTGTGCCATAAACTGCTCCAACCAGTGAATATTATACTGCCCGTCAATAAAGTTTGACTGCGCAATAATTTCCTGATGAAGCGGAATGGTGGTTTGCACGCCCATAATCACAAACTCCTCCAACGCACGGCGAAGCCGCATCAAGCAAGCGTTGCGTGTTTTGCCGCTGATGATGAGCTTGGCAATCATACTATCATAAAACGGCGGAATAGAATAGCCAGAATAAATTTCCGAATCAACGCGCACACCCAAACCGCCCGGCGCGTGCCATTCCACAATTTTACCAGGGCAAGGTGCAAACGTTTCCGGATCTTCGGCATTAATGCGGCATTCAATGGCGTGCCCGCTAAAAGTAATGTCCTCTTGTGTATAGCCCAAAGCTGCGCCGCTAGCAATGCGGATTTGCTCACGCACAATATCAATGCCCGTAATGGCTTCCGTAATCGGGTGCTCCACTTGCAAACGCGTGTTCATTTCCATGAAGTAAAATCTGCCGTCTTCATACAGAAATTCCAACGTTCCCGCATTGGTATAGCCAATTTTCTCAATAGCCTTACGCACAATCTCGCCGATTTCTTGGCGTTGAGCGTCATTTAAGGCAGGCGAGGGGCACTCCTCAATCACTTTTTGGTTGTTGCGCTGAATGGAGCAGTCGCGTTCGCCCAAATGCACCACATGCCCGAACTTATCCGCCAAAATCTGCATTTCGATATGCCGCGGATTTTGCAAATATTTTTCCATATAGACCACATCGCTCGGGAACGAGGCTTTCGCTTCCGCGCGCGCCATAGAATACGCTTCGGGGAGCTCTTCGGCGTTATAAGCAATTTTCATGCCTTTGCCGCCACCGCCGTCTTTGGCTTTAATGATGACCGGATAGCCGATTTTTTCAGCCCAAGCGAGGGCGTCTTCAACGGTTTCCAAGGCAGGCGAGCCGGGCGTTACGGGAAGCCCTGCCTCAATAGCCGCCTTGCGCGCGGTGATTTTATCGCCCATCAGGCGCATTTGCTGTGGCGTTGGGCCAATAAAGGTAATACCGTGATTTTCAACCATCTCGGCAAAGTCGGCATTTTCGGATAAAAAGCCAAACCCCGGGTGAATAGCATCAGCACCCGTAATGAGTGCCGCGGAAATAATCGCGGGCTTATTTAAATAAGAGTCCGCCGAGCGTGCCGGTCCAATGCAAACAGCCTCATCAGCCAAGCGCACGTGCATAGCGTTGGCGTCAGCTTCGGAGTGAACGGCAACGGTGCGTATGCCCATTTCGCGACAAGCGCGGTGGATTCTCAAGGCAACTTCGCCACGGTTGGCAATTAAAACTTTTTCAAACATACGTTTTTCCTATGTTTTATTCAATCACAATCAGCGGTGCGCCATATTCAACCGGATCGCCCGCTTCCACCAAAATTTTTGTAACTTTACCGCTTTTATGCGCTTTAACAGGGTTAAATGTTTTCATCGCCTCAATCAGGCAAACGGTATCGCCTTGCGTAACCGTATCGCCCACATTCACATAATTTGCGGCGTTCGGATCGCTTGAGAGATAAACCACACCGACCATAGGTGATTTCACAACATTCGGATTATTAGTATAATCTTCCGAAACAGCAGATTCTGTTTCAGGGGCGCTCGCAGCAGGTGCTGCAGGAGCCGCAATGGGCTGTGGCGTGGCAACAGCGGCGGTATAAACAGGAGCCGCGGTGACATTTTGCCTTGAAAGCGTAATTTTGCAAGCCTCATCTTCATAAGCAAGTTCTGTAAGGTTTGTTTTATCCAAGATTTCAGCTAATTTGCTGATAACTTTCGTATCAATCGGATTAGACATTCATGATCCTTTTTTAAAATTTATAAAATCAGTTTCGAGTTGTATAACGGAAATTTTCAAAAAACAACAAAAATCATAAAATATTGCAGATTTTTTTAAAAAAATACACAAAATCGATAAAAAACAGGGCAAAAATTGCTTAAATTAGAAAAATAATATTTTTAAAGCATAAAAAAACAGCCTCGAGTCCAACGGCTGATTATCTGCTCAAACTATAGCAAAAAAAAGGTACCTTTAAATGCAACAAATTAACCATCGCAAAACTGCGGATTTTAGAGCTTGACAACCCCAATTTTTTAAGGTACCTTTTTTTTGATGTGTCGGGAAAGGAGTGAAACACACTCTAAACCGTCATGCTGAACTTGTTTCAGCATCTCTTTATCAGATCCCGAAACAAGTTCGGGATGACTCTCTGTATAGAGGCGGACGCAAGGAATAGAAAGGGAAAATAAAATGCGATACTGGATGTTTTTGTTAGGTTTATTGATGTATGCCAATGTAGCGGAGGCGATAGATTGCAAAACGCCGCCAGATTGTGCAGAATTGGGATATTCAAAAGACAATGACCCGAATTGCACCGATGACGGTTATATGTATTGCCCCTTTAATCACGATTATAAAAAATGCGTCAACCATGATTGCGCCAAACTCGGTTTTACCACATCTGACAAATCATCATGGTGCAAAGAAATTATAAAATGTGAGGGCAATGAAGATTATACTCTTTGTGCAAAACTACCCTCTTGTGAAGTTGGCGATGTATTTTATGCTGACGGCAGCTGTGGTTATGCGGATGACTATGATGCTTCCTCAGGCAAAATTCCTGTCGGCGTGGTTTATTGGGTTACAGAAGACGGACAGCATGGCAAAGTGATTAATTTGCATGACTTGAGTAAAGGTGAAAGTGATGATAAAGATTTAGCTTTAGATGATCCGTTTGATCCTGCTAATCCATATAATAATGCTTCAACGCTCTTTCGATGGAGTACTGATAGCACGGACATTCCCGATGTAAAGAATTGGGATTGTGACAATGGTGGTTATGAAAGTACAGCGAAGACAGGAGATCATGACAACGAGTTTTGGTCAGGTGGTAAGGACTACACGGATCTTATAGTGAAAACTGTAGGAGAGACTAGCTTGCAGTATGCAGCGCCTGCAGTAAAGGCATTTTATCCGCCGGAAGTAAGCAAAGATGATCCAAAATTTGGCGCAGGGCATTGGTATTTGCCGACATTAGGTGAGTTAATGGACTTGTATGGGTATGATTATCCAAACGTGAGCGGTTGTATGTACGCCACTACGGGTGGTAATGGTACAACGAAAAGCACGGTCAATGCTACGCTCACTACCTTGAAGAACAAAGGTATAACGGCTAAAGCGTTAATGAATGATTCCTACTTCCCGTACTTATCGTCGTCGGAGGACAAGGATTACGATCAGTCATGGAGGCTCAACATGAAGAATGGTAAGCGTCACAAGGACTGGAAGAGAGCTAGAGGCTATGTTCGGGCGAGCCTGGAGTTTTAATTAAATATTATATCGTTTAAAAAACGCCGCATTTATTTGCGGCGTTTTTTGTTGCTTAACTATAGCAAAAAAAAGGTACCTTTAAATGCAACAAATTAACCAACGCAAAACTGCGGGTTTTAGAGCTTGACAACCCCAATTTTTTAAGGTACCTTTAAATTGATGTGTTAGTGTGTTATAAAAAAACGCCGCAGTAATGCGGCGTTTGATGTAGATAAACAGAAAAATGTTTATTGTGAAACCTTTTCCCAGTTTTGCGAGCTTTCAATTTCTGAGAGTTTCGTTGTGGCTGGTTGTTTCGGGCGGTAAGTGACGCCATTTAAAATAAGCGTATCTGTGGTGTTGGAAGCCGTAACATCGCCGTAATTTAAACGTTCTGTCTCTTCCACAATTAATGTTGCTGGCGCGTCTTCCGTGCTTTCAAACTTGATATGTGCCAGAACACTCATCTTCATATCATCATCTCCCACTAAACCTTTTTTACACATTAGTGTGAGCGTTGAATTATTTTTCAAAAGAGTTGTGCCATCGCTTTGCACTGAATCAATAAAAAAACACGTTCTTCCAGTCTTAAATTGAATTTCTGAATTTTCCAAAGTTCGTATATAATTTCTCAAAAAAGGAACTCCATAGTTACTTGTGAATGTGCCATGCGAATTCATAAATTCGACATTGTTTGTAAAGATATCATCCGAGGCGCCCGTTGTGGTAATATTAATGTCCGCGTCTCTAAATACCATTGGTGCGCCACTGAGGTAAAGATGCCATATGGCTTCAGTGTCCAGTGTAAATTGACCGCTAATCTCATATTTCCCCGGTCCAGCAAAAATGGGTGTAGAGTGATTTTCTTTATCATTTGACTGCACCAAAATTTGCGTATTGTGAAGAGTCATTTTAGAGCCATTAACCGAGTTAAAAACACGTAAGTTCACTTGGCTTTGAGTCTGATTATGCTTGATAAAAATGTTCTTAAAACCAGAATTGTTGTTTAAAGTATAAACATTAAATCCTTGATTGCCTGATGAGCTTAAGGTATGACTCCCGCCGTCAATAATGGTGTTGGCGGCAATGGTAATGCCTTGGTTTTGAGGCATTTCAATATCGTTTCGAAGGGTGACAACTTTGCATTTAGAGGAGCCAGCGAGCTCTTTCAAGCTGTTATAATCAGTTGCAAAACAAGGTTTTTGACAAAGCGTCATTTTTTCGTTGCCCTTACATTCGATGAGGTCAGCGCACCACGATGTTTTGTCCGAATTGGTAAAACCGAGGGTTTCGCAATCATATTCCACACATTTTTTATAATTCTCATCAAATGGACAGGTAAGATAACCGTTATCAGCACAGCCTTTGACATCTTCTTTTGAATATCCTAATTCTTCACAACTTGGCAACTTCTGACAATCAATCGCGCTTGCCACATTCGCAACCAATAAACCCAACAAAATTAACACATATCGCATTTTCTTTTCCCTTTCTTCTCTTGCAACACCCTCTATACAAAGAGTCATGCTGAACCACCCTGACCATCATCCCGAACCCCCAAAAGAGTCATCCCGAAACGCCCCAAAAGTCATCCCGAACTTGTTTCGGGATCTCATCAAAGAGATGCTGAAATAAATTCAGCATGACATACGGAGCAAAACCTCGGGAATGCGCCGCTATACGCATCCCCTCGAATCGATCAAAAAAAGGGTACCTTTAAATGCAACACTTTTTAAAATCACGAACCCTTGATTCTGCTTGTTTTTTTATTATTGACAACGCCACTTTTTTAAGGTACCTTAAAATTGCTATAGTAAGAGCAAGAAAAAATGTCCGAAAAAATCGGACGTTTTTTTCTTTTTCCTCATAGTTTGCGGAAAAGCGTAGAGCCATAAAAAACAACAAAAGTAATTGTTGTTTTTTAGGCGAGATCACGCGATTGTTAGCTTGCGAGGCGCTGATAGGCGCCGATGCAAGCGTTACAGAGCGGTGACCGAAGCGAGTTAGCGATTGCTCGCAGAGCAGAGCTTACGAGCAAGAAAGCGAAGAGTCCAAGACAACAAATTAGCTAATTTTTTCACCTGGATTCTTCGGCTTCGCCTCAGAATGACGCCCCTAGGCAGCCGCATCCTTTATTGCACTGAGTCTGTGGGAATGCGGATAATGAGATGATTAGAGTGATTTCTTTGGGCTTGGACAATTTTAGCGCGCGAGGATAAAAACAACCCCAACGGGTTGTTTTTACCGCAAGCGGCGTAGCTTTGTTAAAACTGCATGGGAGCGATAGCGACCGCGGCAGGTTTTACAAAGCAAGTGACCGAAACGAGTTAGCTTTGCGATTAACGCAAAGCTTACGAGTAAGACCGTTGATGGTACGTGAATTGGACAAGCCCAAAAAATCGCTCTAGGCGCCCATTAGACGCGTTCCCAAAAACTAAGCCCCTAGAATGGTGCATCTATCTTCGGCTATATCCGCCACCCCTCCGCTAATGCCAACCCTCTTCACCTCTCGATTCTCTCCATCAAGAAGAACAACATCACCCGGAACCAGATTTTGAAGCCGTGGCGCGCGCTCCTTGATGATGGTCAGCGTGCCTTCAGCCACGGGCAAAACAACCTTATCCGCTTTATCGCTAAGAATAAGCTTTTCGGGGGCATAAATCTCAAGAGCAATCGGCATGGGTGTTTTCCTTTTTAATGTCCTTATGCTTTTAACTTACTCCAAATATTTCGCTTTGCAAGAACTATTTTGCAGTTCAAATGCCGTTGCATCGCAATTTTTTGTAAGCGTTAAAAAACACTGTACATTTTAATTTTATTTTGTTATAGTCCTTGCACAAATTCGCGACATTGGGGTTCGCGAATGTTTCATTATTTATGAAAAAAGGAGAATAGCTTTATGTCTTTAAAGAAAACGCGCC
>CANRJO010000018.1 GCA_947630965.1 uncultured Alphaproteobacteria bacterium | reverse complement strand
CGGGATTCCAGAGCAAGACTTCATAAAGCGCCGGAATATACCATTGCCCTTGTCCGACCAAAGGATCATTTTTCACATGTTCATTTGGATAATATAAGTTGGTTTGGATAGCCGCCGTTGCCTGGCAATAATAGGGGTAATCCGGATCACTTTTTTGTTTACCATGACAAAGCTTAAGATTAGGCGAGGCGAGTATGGTTTTCGTATTACCCTTGCCATCAAAAAGTTCTTTCTTCCCGCTTTTCAAGGATTCTACAAGTTTATCAGGCTCAATAACGGAAAGTTCGTCTGGGATAAGGGTGCCAAAAGGCATTTGATCTTTATCTTGTGCAGCTCCTTCATTTGAATGTCCACTATTCGGTGGAAAAAATGTATATTCACGATCAGCCGGAACATCATTAAAGGCAATCACTTTGCCATGCCGTCCCTCATCATAGGTGTAAAATACGACGCCAACGGGGATTTTGGCTTTATTGTCCGGGTCATAATCTTGAGCATAACCGCAAGTGCCGTCCGCATAATAAACATCGCCGATTTCACAGAGATTTTGACAAAGTGTCATCAGGGGATTGCCTTTACATTTGATGAGCTTACTGCACCACGATGTTTTGTCCGATTCGCTAAAGCCAAGTTTAGCGCAATCCATATTGACACACTTCTTGTAAGAATGGTCTAAAGGGCAATACATGTAACCATTCTCCGCACAATAAGGATCCTCTTCCGTAGAATATCCCAACTCTTCACACGTTGGCGCTGTGTCACAATCAATCGCACTTGCCGTATTTGCCAATAATAAGCTAAACAAAAACAAAATATAGCGCATTTTTTCCTCTCCTTAACTTGCAACAGCCTGCTGACGTCATTCTGAGGCGAAGCCGAAGAATCCAGGTGAAAACAAATAAGCTACTTTTTCCTGGATCCTTCGCGAATGACGCTGACGCGTCAAAGCTCAGGATGACGTCTGAGGGCTGTCGAATCACATCAAAAAAAGGGTACCTTAAAATGCAACACTTTTTAAAATTTCAGAGCCTTGATTCTGCTTGATTTTTTATTATTGACAAAGGCACTTTTTTAAGGTACCTTTAAATTGCTACATTACAGCAACAAAAAACGTCCATTTTGAAATGGACGTTTTTTTATTCTCTCCCAAGCCGAGGGAATGCGGATAATGAGGCGAATAGAAGCAAAAAAAGAAGGTTTGGAATTCTAGCGTACTAAAAGCGTACGTGAATTTCAAACCTTCGACTTTTTGCGATTAGGCGCCCATTAGACGCATTCCCTTTTTATGAGTGCGTTAAGAAGCCTTACGCCAAACCCAGAAGCCCCTTTCGGCGTCAACGGCCGCCCCTTACTCTCTTTGTCCATACCGGCAATATCTAGGTGCGCCCAGATAACATCTTTTTGAATAAAGCGTTGCAAGAAACATGCCGCCGTTACCGAACCGGCCTCGCGCGTTTCGGAAGAGTTGACCATATCCGCCACAGCCGAATCCATCAGTTTGTTATAAGCCGGCGTGATGGGGAGTTGCCAAAGGTTTTCATCAACCTCAGCACCAAGCTGACGGAGCTTATCAATAAAGCCTTGCGCATTGCCCAAAACACCGGCCATTTCCGAACCCAAGGCCACAATAATGGCGCCCGTGAGGGTGGCAATATCCACCACCTTGCGCACACCGTATTTTTCCTGAATATACCAAAGGCAATCCGCTAAAACCAAACGTCCTTCGGCATCCGTGTTCAAAATTTCAACCGTCTGCCCGGACATAGACGTCACAATATCGCCCGGGCGCGTGGCTGAGCCGGAAGGCATATTTTCTACAAGCCCGACAACCGCCGCCACATTAATCGGCAATTTTTGGAGCGCCGCGGCTTTCATGGCGCCAATTACCGCACCGGCACCGGCCATATCCTGCTTCATGTCTGCCATACCCTTAGAGGGCTTGAGCGAAATGCCGCCGCTGTCAAACGTCACGCCTTTGCCAACAAGCCCTAAATCAAACGTTTTCTGTTTGGGCTTGCCTTGCCAAAGCAACACCGCCACGCGCGGCTTGTTGCATGAACCCTGTGCCACGGATAACGCCAAATTAAAGCCCTTGGCCTTCATTTGTTTTTCATCTAAAACCTCAATTTTTAAGCCCAAATAAGACAAACGCTTAATTTCTGCCGCCAAAATCTCAGGCGTGAGGTTGTTTGCCGGCTCATTAATCAGATCGCGCGCATAACGCACGGCATTCGCAAGCGCGGCATAAGGCGCATAAGCCTTGAGAGAAAGCTTTTGCCCGCCGACAAATATCACGGTTTCAAGCTTGGGCAGGCTTTCAGGTTTTTGCTTGGTTTTGTACTTATCAAACCGATACGAGCCAAGCTCCACCCCAAAAGCAATATGATAAACATCTTCTGGAGAAAGATTCTTTGAAAAAACAAAGGCTTTTTCAAATTTTTGAATGTGTTTGTAGAGGTCGCCGCCGAGTTTTTCAAAATCAACAGGCGAGGGCGAATCGGGAAGACCGGCACAAATAATGGTATGCGAAAGGGTGTTAACACTTAAAAATCCGCCGGGTTTAAAATTTTCACGTTTTATAGCAGCTGTCAAAAGTTTGAGCTCATCTGTGCTTAAAAACGAATCGTAGTTTTTGGCGGAAAACTTTCCGACACAAACAATAATTTTGGCGGCCTCTGACGCGGGTTTTGCATTTGAAAAAAGTATCTCGGGCATATTAAATCTCCTCATAAAATTCGACAATAAAAAATATAATAAAAAGAAAAAGATAAAAAAGTGCTAACTTTTGCAAAAAATACTAGACAAGAAAGACAAAATAAGGTATATTTTCGGACAAAAGAAAATAAAATAACAAAGGATAAAAAATGGCAGCCAAAGGCAGTAAGTATGCGCGCAAGCATTTAAAAGAAATCTCTGAAGAGAAAAAGCCCGACACTGAAGATACATTTTTAGATGTAATTTATGATGATATCAGTTATTTAGAAACATTTGACGCGCTTTCTTTAGATAATCAAATCAAGGCATACAAAGTCTTAAAAGCTCTTTCGGAAATGTATCCAACCACAGCGGAAGAAAGAACTTTAGCGTCAATATCTCAACATAAAATGAATAGCATAAATATGCGAGCAGGTCTTGAAATTGCGCAAAATCCGCATTATGCCATGAGCGCTGATGAATTGCACGTCATCAGAATGGATTGCTACGGGTGTGTAGATGCCAGACGTCCTCATCTTTTAAGCCCGTATTATAATCATTTTTCCAAAAACAAATTATCTAAACCCTTACCCCCTGAAAATTATAATTTAGAGACAGCGCCTTCTTGGAAAATTTTTCGTCAATTTAAGAGCTTCAGAGACATTGAGAATAAATTAAAAGAATATATGGCGCATCAACGCTTAAACCCCGAAATGCTTAAAATTATAAGCGTGCAAGATTTCTCAGATATCATTTTTAACGCTTTCAAGCAAAATGCAAAAGATAAAAAAGCCATATTTGCCCCGAGCAAGCGCAACCAATTTGTTAAAGACATCGCCCGGGAAAAAGGCGATGAACTGTCTGCCATTATGCAAGCGCAAGGGGTTGATAAACGCTATATAAATTCGCTTTTAAATGCCATGAAGCATTTCGGCATCACGGATGCTAACCGCGTGATTGTGACGGAGCCTTATTTTACCAAGCGTGTATTAACTGACTTAAAACGGGCGAAAATCCCTTGTGAAGAATATAATATTGGCGATCCTGTGCCCCAAGCTTTGGTGGATGAACTGATTTATGCCGACAAAGGGTATTTACTTGTGGCGCGGGAGAAGAATGGCACAATTTTAGATAAAACAAATTTTCCTTCCTTTGAGGTTCATCATAAAGTTGCGGTCAGTGAAAGCGGTAGATTGGGACATATTTCCAAAGTGAACTATCGGCGTAATTTTCTCTTAGTTTCAAGCAAACTCCACATAGAGGTTTTGCACGCCTTTGATAAACTTTCCAAAACGCAATCGGCGGAAACATATCAACGCCGTTTGGAGTTCACGGATCCGTCAGCGGCGTTTATGTATGGCTTCCGGAAAGAAAATCAAATTCAGTTAAATTGGCAAGACACACCTGAAGAGAAAAAGATTGAGGAAGAAGATGAAAAATATCTTGTTTCCTACGATGAAGTTTCACATGAGCTTCAAGAAAATAGAACGCCGAACAACAAAGCTAATGAACAATCAATTGATGTGAAAATTGTGATTGAGTATATACGTAACAAACATAGATCCAAGAGAGGCTGATATGGGCGAATTACTCAAATTGATCAGAAAAAACAAGGGCACTAAAACCGAGCTACCGCTTCAGAAAAAAGATGTTATTGCTGCGCAAAAAGAGTTAAATAAAGAGGGACGTTCCTCTTTGCCGGTTGAATTTATTCGTTTTTTGGAAAAATGTAATGGCGTGGAAGGAGTTGATTCCGTCATTTTAGGCATTCCGCCTGTTCAAAACCAAGCGCTTGACTTGATGGCTTTCAATAAAGTGAAAAATACACCACAAGGCATGATAATCTTGGGTTATGATGATTTTTGCTTTCTGGTTTTTGATAACAATCAAGAACAATATGCTCTGATCAGCCACGATTTACAAACCACACTGGAAACCTTTGAAAAAGAAGAATGGGAGGATGCTTTGTTAAGCATTATACATTTTGACAATGTTTGAAAATATTTTCAAAGACACGCCTGAAAACATCAAAAAAGCCGCCGAACTTATTCAAAAGGGAGGTTTGGTAGCTTTCCCGACGGAAACAGTTTACGGCTTGGGCGCAAGTGTCTATAACGCCAAAGCGGTAGCCGCCATTTTTGAAGCCAAAGGCCGCCCGACCTTTAATCCGCTGATTTCGCATATCGCCGAGGTTGATTTTTTGAAAGAATATGCCGCTCAGGACGAAAGAGCTTTGGCTTTGGCGCAAAAATTTTGGCCCGGACCTTTGACTTTTGTTTTGAAACGTAAAGAGAACAATCCGGCGTTAGATCTTGTTTGTGCCGGGCTGAACACAATCACGGTTAGAATGCCGAATCACCCGACCGCCTTAAAGCTAATTAAAGAAAGTGGCGTCCCAATTGCCGCGCCTTCGGCTAACCGCTCGCAAACCATCAGCCCGACCACCGCAAAGCATGTAGCGGAAAGTTTAGGCGAAAAAGTCGGCATTATTTTAGACGGCGGCGCATGCAAAGTCGGCGTAGAATCAACAATTCTTGATCTCACGCATCCGCAAGCCGTTTTGTTAAGGGCAGGGGGAATTGCGCTTGAAACACTTGAGGATTTCTTAAATGAAAAAATTGAAATTTCAGACGGCAACCCTAACAAGCCGAGCTCACCAGGACAACTTTTAAGACACTATGCACCAAATCATCCGCTACGTATCAATGTATTAACCCCGGAGCCTGATGAATTTTACATTGGTTTTGGCAAGTGTGAGGGCGCGCACCTGAATTTAAGCGAAACGGCAGATTTGGCTGAGGCGGCAGCCAATTTATTTGCTTTTTTAAGAAAAGCCGACGAACAGACCGAATTTGAAAAAATCGCTATGGCACCTATTCCCAAAACAGGTTTAGGCTTGGCAATGAATGACCGTATCAAACGGGCGTCATATCAAAAATAGAAACATTGACTTTTAATCAGAAACGCTTATAATCGGAAAAGATAAAGGAGGAAAAAAATGGAAGAACAAAATTGTAATTGCAAGCGCAGCAAATTAATATCAAGCGCAGTTTTGGCAATAGGCTTAACTTTGGGCGGCTTTTTCCCCGGCTATTTTTACTATCACGCCAAAAGAGATGCCAACACCGTAACTGTGAAAGGCTTGGCGGAAATGGACGTGAAAGCAGATTTGGCGATTTGGGAAATTAAATACGTTGTCACCGGTAATAATGTTATTGAGGCGCAAAAGGAAGTGGATTTTCAAGCCGATATCATTGAAAACTTTTTGCTCAAAAACGGTATTGCCGCGGAAGAAATTAACCTCGGCCGCCTCGAAACAACGGACTTGATGGCAAATCCGTATCGCACGAATGACGGCAATGTTCGTTTTATCCTAAACCGCACCATTGTGGTGAAGTCTGAAAATGTGGATACCATTGCGGATGTCTTAAATAAATCAGGCGAGTTAGTGTCAAAAGGTATTATTTTCAGCCAAGATTATGGCTTCCCGGTGTCCTATTTATTTACGCGCTTAAATGAAATTAAGCCGCAAATGCTCGCAGATGCCACAGATAATGCGCGCCAAGCCGCCAAGGAATTTGCTAAGAATTCCGGCAGCAAAGTAGGCGCCATTAAGCATGCCAGCCAAGGCGTATTCTCCATTTTACCCGGAGAGCAGACGATGTCGGCATCAGAATCGCAACAGATAAACAAGAAAGTCCGCGTTGTATCAACGGTGGAATACTGGTTAAGATAAAAGAAAACAAGCCCTTGCCAAAGCGAGGGCTTTTTCGTGTGTAATTGTGTTAAAAGACTTGCCGAAAAAATAAAAACAGACATAATGGTATATGTAAGACAACCTAATAAGGATATGGACGATGTATACAAAACCGATACGCGGGCCCTTAAGCTCTGATAAACTACGTTTTTTCAGAGGTTACAAAAGGTCGGGGAAACTCAAAATTCCGGAGTTTGCAGTTCGGAGTACGCTGCTTGGCTTATATATTTTCTTTTTGCTTGGGATAGATTTAATTCTTTTTGCAGATTCCGGCAATTTGAGTGTGTTCCATGGGATGACAATGTTGCCCGAGCTGAAATTGCTCTTATTTGTCATTTTAATTGCTTCTTTTGTTTTGATCTACGCGCTTTACTTTTCAAAAATAATACAAAATCTGATAAGCGCGGCATTAACCATGCTTTTTGTGCAGGCAATTTTGCACCAATTTGCGGAGTTTGACAGCGAAGCATTTTTAGGCAGTCTTTTATCTTCATGGCTTGGAACAACACAGCCACAAGCGTTTTGGAGTGCGTCCTCTTTCATTTTGAGCTTTGTATTAGGCATAATTGTTTTTATTTTCTTATCAAAAGCTTCTCTGAAGTTTGTCGTTTTTTATGTTTTTATGTCATTGGTGTGTTTTATCGGGGTTTTGCACAACAGCTACGTTCACACGCGCAGTGTGCATGACTTTATTGAAATTTCTGATCAAAGACTTCGCTTAAACAAGGTTAAGGCAGGGCAACGGTTCATATACATTATGTTGCCTGATTTAGTCTCGTACAAATATTTTGGGCTGATAAACAATATGGAAGGTCGTGAAACCCAAGATATTATCAGTGGTTTCTTTGCCAAAAACGGCTTTACGGTTTATGAAAACGCCTATAATCAATATGATGAAGCCGCCATGAATATTCTTGATGTGCTTAACCTTTTCAGCAATGCTAAGCCGCAAGAGCATATGATGAGAGAAATGCTTTTGTACCATTATTGGAAGTTCTTTAACATTAATGATGAATATATTTTCTTAAAAGACAATCAGCTTTTTGATACATTCAAGAAAGCCGGTTACAAGTTAACGGCATATAAATCGCAAGGGACAGATTTGTGTTATAAAAACAATAAGTTCAATGTTGATCGGTGCGTTGAAAAAATCAACCGACCGGCAAACCTTTACAGCTTAGCACTTTCCACAGGCGAACGTGCAGAAATATTAGGGATTGAGTGGTTAACAAGCATGGACTTCATAGACAATATGTCGCCTTTGTTTAAATTTTTGAAGATATTCAGCCGCCCTGAAAATTTGCCGATGATCGGTATCAACTATAACAATCTTTACGTCTTAAATTCCATTAAAACGTTTGATGTTTTGGCAGAAAATATTTTGCAGGACAAGGGCCGGAATGCTTACTTCATTTATGCCGATATCCCCTCTGATATGTTTATTTATGATCAATTTTGCACCATTAAAACAAGAAATGAGTGGATTAATCAGAACAATCTGCCATGGATTGAAACAGATAAAAGCGAATTTAAACGTCATGCTTATAATGAGCAGACAAGATGTCTGTACGGCAAATTGCAAGAATTTTTGGATCGCCTGAAAGAGGTAAAGCTTTTAGATAAGAGTGTCATCATCATTCATGGTGTTTCATCTAATAATAATTTCAGCACAAAAGCGCAAGACAGCTTTGTAAACGATATGCTTTATAACAAACTTTCGTTGTTGGCCATTAAAGAGCCTAACGTCAAAAAAGCACGGGTTGATACCAAATTATGCGTTTCTAAAAATATTTTGCGTCAATTCCTCTATGGCGGACAAGAATGTGAAAAAGCAAACACATTGGCTATTCATGAAAACTTAAAAGAAGAGTTAGAAACCAAATTAAACGCATTGTCTCAAAAGAAAAATTTCAAGCAGAATATTGCCGAATTTGAAAGTTGGTATAAATATTGGCAGATTGTGAACAAAATTGTGCTTGAGAACAAGACAGATATGACACAGAGAAAATTATCTAATACGCCTGTTGACAAGGAGTTTGAGGAAAATATGCCAAACCTGACGCAAGAAAACCTAAAGGTAGAATAATGCAAAAAGGGTTTAAAGTGTTCCGTCAAAACAAGCGCGCGTGGTATGCCTTGTGGCTGTTTGGCATCATTTTTGGCTTATCTTTGTTTTCGGAGCTGATTGCCAATGACAAACCGTTGATTGTGAAATTTGAAGGAAAGTTTTATTTCCCGATAGTTTCAAACTATACTGATGCCTTTTGGGGTGGCGATTTCCCGACACCGGCGGATTATAAAGATCCTTACATCGTTGAAAAAATAAATGAGAAAGGTTGGATGTTAATGCCCATCATACCTTTTTCATTCAACACGGTAGATGATGCGCTTGAAACGCCGGCACCCTCAAGACCGGATCTCACACATTGGCTCGGTACAGATGACGAGGGCAGGGACATTGTAGCACGGATTTTATATGGCATCAGGCTTTCGGTGATTTTTGCCTTTATCTTAACACTGGTTTCATCGGTTTTAGGCATTTTTATAGGGGCAGTGCAGGGGTATTTTGGCGGCAAAACAGATATTATCTTGCAACGTTTTATTGAAATTTGGGAAAGCTTGCCTCAACTTTTCATTTTGATTATTGTGGCAAGCGTCTTTCTGCCCACATTTTGGACATTACTGCTGATTTTGATGCTGTTTTCTTGGACATCTTTAACCGGAATGGTCAGAGCTGAATTTTTGCGCGCACGAAATTTTGAATATGTTATGGCGGCAAAAGCCTTGGGCGTGAGCAATTTTCGGATTATTTTCCGCCACATTTTGCCAAACGCTTTGGTCACAAGCGTCACATTTATTCCTTTCATTTTGTCTGAATCTATTGTAGCGCTCACTTCTCTTGATTTCTTGGGGCTTGGTCTAGGTAGCGATTACCCCTCTTTAGGCGATCTCGTACGCCAGGGCAAAGATAACTTGCAGGCGCCGTGGATTGGCATTTCTATTTTTATTGTTTTGTCGGGGCTCTTAAGTATGCTGATTTTTATAGGCGAGGGGGTTCGTGACGCTTTTGATACAAGGAAAAGCCGATGAACAACATACTTGAAATTAAAAATTTATCGGTTTGCTTTAAAGGTCATGAGGACAAAGACTTTACTGCGGTCAAAGATTTTTCGGCAAACCTGGAAAAGGGCAAAGTTTTAGGCATCGTCGGCGAAAGCGGTTCCGGGAAGTCTGTGACGGCGCTGTCCATATTGGGTCTGCTGCCGGAAAATAAAGTATCTTTTGGTGCCAAGAGCAGCATTAAATTTGAAGGTAAAGAGCTGATTGGGGCTAATAATGAGGAAATGCGACAGATTCGCGGCAATCAAATTGGGTTTATTTTTCAGGAGCCACAATCGTCCTTAAATCCGTTGCATCGAATCGGGGGGCAAATTGCCGAAAATTTGCTCATACACCAAAATTTGAATGCCCACAAGGCGCATGCCCATACGGTTGAATTGTTAAAAGAAGTCGGCATTTTAAACCCGAAAGTACGCTATAAGGCTTTTCCGTTTGAGCTTTCGGGTGGACAACGCCAACGGGTGATGATCGCCATGGCAATTGCCAATAATCCCAAAATCTTGATTGCCGATGAACCGACAACAGCTTTGGATGTGACAATTCAGGCGCAAATTATCAATTTGCTTAAAAAACTTCAGAAAACACGAAAAATGAGCATCATTTTCATCAGCCACGATTTACGATTGGTACGCCAAATTGCCGATGACGTGATTGTCATGCATAAAGGCGAAATTGTAGAAAAAGGCTCTGTAAAAGATATTTTTGAAAAACCACACGAAGATTATACGAAAAATCTAATAAACGGATTTGGACCATTAATTCAAGATAAAAATCTTGAAAATGAGTTAAGCGCCAAAATTGAAAACATCTCAGTTAGTTATCCTTTAGAAAAGTCTATTTTTGGTCGTGTTCTGAAAAAGATGCAGGCGGTTGAAAATGTTTCGTTAAAGCTTTTTAAGGGGCAAACGTTAGGCATTGTAGGCGAAAGCGGCTCCGGCAAAACGACCTTAGGCTTAAGCATGGCGAATTTGATTAAACATCAAGGTCAGGTTACGCTTTATCCCGCTGCTAAGACGGAAAAAGATTTTCGGCGGCGCGTGCAAATTGTGTTCCAGGATCCTTACAATTCGCTTAATCCGCGGTTGACGGTTTTACAAATTGTCGGCGAGGGGCTAAGGATTCATTTTCCGGGCTTGAAAAACGTTGAAATCCGCCAAAAAGTGTTAGAAATTCTTAAAGAAACAGGTTTGAACGAAGAAGACCTTGATAAATATCCGCATCAGTTTTCAGGTGGTCAAAGGCAACGGATTGCCATTGCAAGAGCTTTGATTTTAGAGCCTGAAATTGTCATTTTGGACGAGCCGACATCAGCGCTTGACGTAACAGTTCAACGTCAAATTTTGGAATTGTTACGAAAATTGCAACAAAAGCATCGCTTGAGTTATATTTTTATTTCGCATGACATGCGCGCCATCAGAGCCCTTGCAGATGAAATTGCAGTAATGAAAGACGGACGGATCATTGAAAGGAACACAGCAGAAAAGATTTTTGAAAGCCCTCGACAGTGGTACACACAGGAATTGATTGCCGCATCAGTCCTGAAGTAAAGCGGAAGAAAACGGCAAATGGATAAAATTAATACCGATTGTTATACATAATATACGTTATGCGACAAATGAATGCCAAATTTTACAGATGTCCCCCGTCAAAGGTTCAGGACTAAAGTGAAATGATTTAAGGAGGAAAAATGCATAGTCAGGATCAATTAGAAGCATTTATAGAACACTACACGCCGACAGATGCTTTGGAGATTGCCGAGCGCGAATCGTTTTTAAAATTCATAAAAGCTTTCGGAGATGATGCTTATCGGCGTGAAAATTTAATCGGACATATTTGCGCGAGTTGTTGGGTTATCAATCATGCCAAGAACAAAGTTTTAATGGTTCATCATAATTTGTACGATTCTTGGGGTTGGATTGGCGGACATGCGGATGGCAAGAAAAATCTGATGGCGGTTGCAATCAGAGAAACAGCGGAAGAAACAGGCGTCACCAATTTGCGCTTATTAACCACCTCACCTGTTGATGTTAATGTTTTGGCTGTGAAAGCACATATCAAACACGGCAAGGAAGTGCCGGCGCACTTGCATTTTAATGTGGTTTATGCCTTTGTTGGTGATGAACATCAAGCATTGAAGAGCAAGCCGGATGAAAATTCAGCCGTGGCGTGGATTGACGCGGATAAGATTGGGCAGATGTGCACGGAGCCGCATATGTTGCCGATTTACGAACGAATTATGCAAAAAGTTAAAAAAATGGGTTGACGTTTATAAAAACTTATTATAAATATAGCCCTAACCTGATGGAGAGTTGGTAGAGTGGTAATACAGCGGATTGCTAATCCGTCAACGTGTTAAAGCGTTGCACAGGTTCGAGTCCTGTACTCTCCGCCACTATAAAAGGGGCATATCTTAAAGGATATGCCCCTTTTATAGTGATGGTCAAGAGGTAGGACTCGAACCGTAAGGAACGCTAAGCAAAAAGGCAAAATGCTTTGCCTTTTTGTCTGCAAGTTCTTTGGAACATCTTAATGAGCAAGGGAAGTGATAACGACCGCAGCGAATTTAGATGCCAAAGAGAAAGAGCTGCGAAGCAGCGTAGTCCTGTACTCTCCGCCACTATAAAAGGGGCATATCTTAAAGGATATGCCCCTTTTATAGTGATGGTCAAGAGGTAGGACTCGAACCGAGAGGTAGAGCATTCTAAACACCAAAAGTAATTGGTGTTTAGAATGCGAGATAACGCGATTGTTAGCTTGCGAGGTGCCGACAGGCGCCAAAGCAAGCGTTACAGAGCGGTGACCGAAGCGAGTTAGCGATTGCTCAAAGAGCAGAGCTTACGAGCAAGAACCGTTTTGATAGAATCTTTATTCTTGCACCCAAGCCGAGGGAATGCGGATAATGAGGTGATTAGAGTGATTTCTTTGGGCTTGGACAATTTTAGCGCGCGAGGATAAAAACAACCCCGATGGGTTGTTTTTACCGCAAGCGGCGTAGCTTTGTTAAAACTGCAAGGGAGCGATAGCGACCGCGGCAGGTTTTACAAAGCAAGTGACCGAAACGAGTTAGCTTTGCGATTAACGCAAAGCTTACGAGTAAGACCGTTGGAGGTACGTGAATTGGACAAGCCCAAAAAATCGCTCTAGGCGCCCATTAGACGCGTTCCCACAACTAATAGCCGTAAGTCCTATTACAATCCCTTGTAAATAACAAGTAATTTTCGTGACTCACGTCATAATAAAGCACGCGAGAAATTTGCGCGGAGCGTGTTGCCTGAACAGGTGAATTATCGCCGAACGGACCAATAAAGCCGAAAATTTTATAAGAACAGGCGGTGCCCATTTTTTCAAGATCGCCGACTTCGATTTCATTGATATTACCGGACTGATTGGTGATGGTCATACAGCCGTTTAAGAGCAAAACAGCTGTCAATAAAGCTAACTTTTTCATAAAAATCTCCTTTAGTAGAAAAACTGGAAAGAGTGTAGCAAGAAGATATTAAATATTATTTAAAAAGTAGAATAAAGATTCGGATATATTTATTGTCATGAATTCTTCAGTAAGTTTTCAGCTATAGCCCCTTTATCCAAAGTATCGAGAACGCGAATAATGAGGCGAATGGAGTGATTGTTTGCTCTAGGCGCCCATTAGACGCGTTCCAATGACAAAAAGACAGCGGTAGCATAACCACCGCTGTCTTTTATGAACTAGATCATGATATCTAAGATTTCCTGATCAGTCGGAAGCTGTGAAAGCTGTACATCAAGCGTCCATGCCTCATATTCAGGCGTGGCTGCAAAATATGAAGTATCAGACTTCTGAAGCCTGCCGCCAAAAACCTCATGCAAAGCTTCGGCATGTTCTTTGGTACCAACAAAATAGGCATAAATACCATATTTATTTTCATCAGCGCTAAAAACTTCAACAGCCAGTCCAATCTCTTTATACATGTAATAGACGACATCCCGAAGGACACATCCGTGGCAACGACGACAAAAGAAAATTTTACCGTAATTGTTCACATCAAAAAATGATTGAGAAAGCCGTCCTTTTGCAAACTCCAATGCTTCTTTTTTAGACATTTTGTTCATAATTTTAGTTTTTAATAAGTTAATAATAATTTGCTTTTAGAATTAAAGTATACCATATTTTTAAAGCGCTTGCAACTAAAAAAACAAGTCGCGTTCACCTTGCCGAATACGCTCTAATTTTTGCATTAATTCACGCTTAATCGGGTTAGAATCCGGAATTTCCGCAAGCTCCGCCTCAATCCGCGCCAAACCTTTAGCCTTCACCTCAGGAGACGCATAATCCGTGAGATATTCGGTCAGGGTCAAAAGCGCGTTCGGCGTGCAGAATTTTTTAACAAAACCCGGAATAGCAAACTCCATAAAATGCTCGCCCGTTCGTCCCAAACGATAACACCCCGTGCAAAATGATGGCAAAAAGCCGTGTTCGCAAAGCTCGCCGATAACGCTATCTAGTGGCCGATTATCATTAAGAACAAATTGGCTCTTTTTGGCGCTTTCCACGCTATCTTCCTTGCTATAAGCCCCTACCCCGATATCCGAACCGGCATCAATTTGGCTGATTCCGTAGGAGATAGCCTCATTTCTTAAAGCCACAGGCTCACGAGCCGTTAAAATCATGCCCGTATAAGGCACAGCAAGCCGAATAACGGCAATCATTTTCATAAAATCGGCATCGGAGGCCTGATAAGGCGGCCGGTCCGCATACGATGTGCCAATCGCCGGCTCAATACGCGGAAAACTGATGGTATGCGGCCCAACACCAAACTTCTGCTCCAAATGAATGGTATGGGAAAGCATCGCCAAAGCCTCAAATTTATGATTATAAAGCCCGATAAGAGCCCCCATGCCCACATCGTCAATGCCGGCTTCCATCGCACGGTCAAAGGCAAAAAGCCGCCAAAGATAGTTGGCTTTCAGCCCGCTCGGGTGAACTTTGGCATAAGTTGGTTGATGATAGGTTTCCTGAAAAATCTGATAAGTGCCGATACCGGCCGATTTCACACGCCGAAAGCCTTCCACATCAAGCGGCGCGGCATTAATGTTTACGCGCCTGATTTCGCCCTTACCTTCCTTCGTTTCATAGACTTTACAAACCGTATCATAAATAAAATCAGCGTCATAGCGCGGATGTTCGCCATAAACCAAAATCAAGCGTTTATGCCCTTTGCTTTCCAACATACGCACTTCTTTTTCAAGCTCTTTGAGACTCAAGGTGCGGCGTACCAACTCTGTGTTCGACTGACGAAAAGCGCAATAAACGCAATTATTGATACAATCATTGCCGATATAAAGCGGCGCAAACAGCACAATACGATTACCATAAATCCGGCGTTTTAACTCTTGAGCGCCCTCTTTGATTTCCGCCACAAGCGCCGGATCGTCTGTATTTAAAAGAGCAGCCATTTCCGGCAGTTCCAAACGGTTTTTATCCAAAGACTTTGCAATAATTTCACGCACACGCCCTTTATCATTGCTTTTATGCGTGAGCAATTCTTCAATTTCCGCCTCGTTAATAAACGATTTCAAACCTTCAACATCAATTTTCGGTAGACCTGTCATTTTTTTAATTTTTGATACCTCTCTAAAATTTCCGGAAAGGGCGCTAAAACCCTTTCCAACACACCGTTTAAAGCCGCAAGACAAACGCCGTAATTGGTAATCGGCACGCCTTGGGATAAACTCTGATGAATGCGGCTTAAAATCTCACGCCGATTCTGCGTGCAACCGCCACATTGAATAACAAGCTTGTAATCGGACAGATTTTTTGCAAAATCACACCCCGAAACATGGTCAATTTGTAAATTTTTGCCTGTTTTAAGCCGCAAAAGATTCGGAATTTTAACCGTGCCAATGTCATCTTCAATCGCGTGATGCGTGCAAGATTCCGCAATCAAGACCTTATCGCCGTCCTTTAAAGTCCAAATAGCCCCTGCCCCTTCGCTCATTTTCAAAAGGTCGCCTTTTAAGCGCGCCATCAAAATGGAAAACGTGGTACAAGGCACCGAAGGCGGCGTTTTCTCCACCATTTGCTTTACAACTTGCGAATCGCAAACAACCAAATCAGGCTCTTTTTTAAGGTTTTTCAAAGCGTTAAGATATGTATCTTCTTGCACAACCAAAACATTTTGATGATGATCCAAACAATCACGAATAGCTTGCACTTGGGGCAAAATAAGCCGCCCTTTCGGCGCTTCATAATCAATCGGCACAATCATAACCACCAAGCCGCCTTTTGGGGCTAAATCGCCCAAAAGCGGGAGTGGCGTTAAAAACGAATCAGGACATATTTTCAAAAGTGCGGCAGTCAAAGCGGTTAAAACCTGATGCCGGCTTTGAAGATTTAGCGCATTCACAGCAAGCCCGTCCGAGGGTAAATCCGGATATAAATCCGCCTTATTATAAACTTTGAGAAGTGGCAGAGAGCGTTTTTTTATTTCAGATAAAATTTCTTCTTCCGGCGCACCAAATTGATTGCCGTCCAAGACCAAAACCGCCACATCAGCCCGATCCAAGACAAGACGTGTTTTTTGCAATCGTTCGGCTGATAAAGCCGTATCATCGCCAAAACCCGCGGTATCAAGCCACAAAACAGGTCCTAAAGTTAAAAGTTCTTGTGCTTTTTCAACCACATCGGTTGTTGTGCCGGCAATTTCTGATGTAATGGACACATGCTGACCGGTCACCAAGTTCAAAAAACTTGATTTTCCGGCATTCACGCGCCCCAAGAGGGCAATTTGAAGGCGCAAGCCTTTAGGCGTTTGCAGCATGAGAAGACGCTCCGACAAGTTTCAAAATCACAAAATGAGCCATTGTCAAGCCAAAAACCGCTGTTATCGTAGGCATGGAGCCCAAAATACTTTTACCGCCGGCAGGGTTTGGGGAAATGGCATTTTCGGGTAAGTTAGACTCTTCAGCCGAAAAAACGCAATCAATATTTTCAATTTGAACACCGCATTTTTTCAAACTTTGCCGAACTTTACGCGCCATGGTGCAATATTTGGTTTCGGAAAGCTTTGCCATCCGAACGGCGGAAATATCTTTTTTAAGCGCGGCCCCCATAGAAGAAATAAAGGGAATTTTCTTTTCAGCAAGGGCTTTCATCAACGCACATTTAGCCGAAATGGTATCAATAGCGTCCACAACAAAATCAACTTTTTGATTTAATAAAATATCGATATTTTCAGTAGTTAAAAAAACATCTTCAAGTTTTACTTCACAATCAGGATTAATTTCCGCTACACGTTTTTGTGCCACAAGCGTTTTCTTTTGCCCGAGGGTGGAAGAAAGCGCCAAAATCTGCCGATTGATGTTGGAAGGCTCAAAAGTATCAAAATCAACCAAAATCAAATGCCCCACGCCGGCACGCGCCAAGGCTTCCAAGGCATAGCCACCCACCGCCCCGAGCCCGACAATCATGACGGTCGCTTGAGAAAGTTTTTGCATGGCTTTTGCCCCCAAAAGGGCTTCGGTACGTTGAAAACGAGGGTTATTCATGAGTAAGCTCCAAGGCATTAAGGTAAAGTTGGTTTGCCAAATCTTCAAGCTTTTCCATCCGGATATCCGCTATTTTTTGAACAAGATTGGGGAGCTCATCAAGCGCTGTCTGATAAGGCGCGTCACTTTCCAATAAAAGTTTATCCGCGGGAATGAGCCTTAAAATTTCCGTTGCGGTTTTATTTTTCAAAATGGAGGCGTTAACCGCAATCATCCCGCCGTATTTCAAGATTTGCCGCACTTGTTCAGGACGGGCATTAAAGGAATGAATTACAAATTTTTCGGGCAATTTCGGGAAATATTTTGCCATAAGAGGCCATGCTTTCACGGCATGAATAAGAATCGGCCGATGATAAGCTTGAGCCAAGCGAATATGCGTCTCAAAAATGCTTTCTTGGACTTCCCGATGCGCGCCTTTCAAAAAATCCAAACCACATTCGCCAACCATAGCTTGCGGAAAAGAGCGGAGTTTGTCTTCAAGCAAAGTTTCAAAATTTTCAGAGGCTTCCTCAGCATACCATGGATGCAAGCCAAACGCCGGCGCCAGATTTTGCGGAAATTTTTGATAAAGTGCCGCCACTTGAGCCCAATCAGAAAGGTGCGCGCTCACACAAATAGCGCGCGTGACATCCCTGCCCCATTCGGGCGGCAACGTTTCAAAATCTTGCAAATGAAGATGTGTGTCAAAAATTTCCATAGCGCCGCATAATTTGATGATATTTCCACAATCGCTTTAATTTATGATGTAAAACAGCAAAGAGATTGTTTTCCTTAGTCCATTGCAATTCTTGAGCAAAAATGCGTAGCAAAGGTTCCTGATCTTTTTCCGCTTCAATCAGTTTCAATTGAGATTTTAAGATATTCGGCACCAATTTTTTGCGGACATAATCAAACGAAAGATGATTCTCCGAGAAATAAGTAGCAACATATTTCAAACCTGTCCAATAACCTTGAACTTTGCGTGGTGTAAAAACGCTTTTGGTCGTGCTGTTTGGATTCATTCTATAATGATATAAACGAGCATCGGAAAAAACCATTTTTCGCACGCGGCTTAAAAGTGTAACGACCCAGGGATAATCCTCATAAGAAATACCTTCAATAAAATCATGATCCGAAATCAAGTTTCGACGATAAAACTTTGTAACGGGAGAAAAGCTGACCTTAGCATTTAAAAGAGGTTCCAAAACAACCTGAATCCGCGATGCCGCCGATACTTTTCCTATATATTTAATCAACTGACATTGCACAATATCAACATCATATTTGAGGGCTATATCATGGAGGTGTTCCAAAAAATTAGGTTCCACCCAATCATCCGAATCAACAAAAGAAATCCACGCCCCGCGAGCCGCTTTTTTGCCGGCATTACGCGCAGCCCCCTGTCCTTGGTTGGTTTGTGTTAAAACTCGAATGAAAGGATATTTTTTTGCAAATTTTTCCAAAATTTGGGAGCTTTTATCAGTAGATCCGTCATCAACACAAATCAGCTCAAAATCTCTAAAGGTTTGAGCACAAAGGCTGTTTAAGCATTCCTCAAGATATGCCGCAGTATTATAAACGGGCACGATCACACTAATTTCGGGCATTTTTCGCTCCTTTTTCATACGGCATATCATATCAGTTTATTAAAGCGATGCAAGTAAAATTTACATCATTTCAAGCATCGCTTTCACCATATTATCCGCGCCCTCGCAGACTTCTTTAATAGATTGCGCAAGCATGTATGCCGGCGTCGTGACCACACGGTGGATTTCATCCACACAAACATCTGTTGTGGCGCAAGCTTCAAAAACTGCGCCTGTTTGGCGAATGGAAGCCGCCACGCCTTCATCATTGCCGATAGTCACTTTCACGCCCTCACCGCCCAAAACTTTGGCAATCACGACAGGCGCAATGCACATTGCACCAATGACAAGTCCGGCTTTATAGCTATTCCAAATGGTTTGACGAATGCTAGCATCAACGCTACAACTTACCCCGCTTTGCGAAAAATCGCACCAATTAATCACGGCACCAATGCCGCCGGGAAAGATAATGCCGTCATAATCTTCTGTCTTAAACTCTTTCAAAGGTTTGATATTCCCACGGGCAATGCGTGCGGATTCCACCAAAACATTGCGCTTTTCCGAAACGGTTTTACCACTGACGTGGTTCACAACAGCCGCCTGATCAATATCAGGGGCAAAGCACTGATAAGTACAATTCGCGCAATCAATGGCCAAAAGCGCGCATGTGGCTTCATGGATTTCAGAGCCGTCTGCGCGGCCGCATCCGGAAAGCACAACAGCAAAACGAGGGTTCTTTTTCATAAGCGATATCCTTTTTTCTTGCATTTTAGGGTTGATTTATCTTATAAGAGCAATATAATGCTGTCAACAAAGATTTTAAACAGGAAAGACAAATGAAGACCGAACAAACAATTTTAAAAAACGGTTTGAGGGTGATTACCTCTGAACGTCCGCAGAATGAAACAGTTTCTTTAGGGCTTTGGGTAAACACAGGCTCGGCTTATGAGCAAAAAGAAAACAACGGTGTCTCACATTTTGTGGAACACATGGTTTTTAAGGGCACCCAAAAGCGCAACGCCTTGCAAATTTCGGAAGAAATTGAAAACGTCGGCGGTCAAAGCAACGCTTATACCTCGCGCGAGTTTACGGCATTTTATGCCAAAATGCTCAAAAACGATACCGAGCTTGCCCTTGACGTGTTGGCAGATTTTCTGATGGCACCGACTTTTCCTGAAGATGAAATGAAAAAAGAAAAAGAAGTTGTTGTACAAGAAATCAAGCAAAGCATAGACACGCCAGATGACGCTATTTTTGATTATTTTCAAGAAACTGCCTTTCCGAACCAACCGCTCGGACGCACCATTTTGGGCCCGGCGGGAACGGTGCGGAGCTTCACACCTGATATTTTGCGCACATATATGAAGCATAATTATGCCGCCGAAAATACTGTTGCGGTGGCTGTTGGCAACATAAAACATGCCGATTTTGTGAAAATGGTTCAAGATAGACTCGCAAATTATCAGCCCAAAAAAGATTTTACACCGGCAAAGCAGACTTATCAGGGCGGTTTTTATGAGCAAAAGCGTGCCATTGAACAAGCGCATATGGTTTTAGGCTTTGAGGGCGTGCCTTATTACAACACATCTTATTACGCGCTTTCGGTATTTTCAACGCTTTTTGGCGGGGGCATGTCCTCGCGGCTGTTTCAGGAAATCAGGGAAAAGCGCGGGCTTGTTTACACGGTTTACAGCTTTATGAACGCCCACACGCAAAACGGTTTGTTTGGCATATATGCCGGCACTTCGGCAGACGAGCTCAACAAACTAATGCCCGTTGTCGCCGATGAAATTAAAAAAGTTGTGCAAGAAAAAGTAAGTGCCAAAGAGCTAGAACGCGCAAAAGTGCAACTCAAAGCAAGCATGCTGATGGCGCTTGAAAGCACCTCTTCTTCGGCGGAAGTCATTGCAAGACAAATGCTTTTATATAACAGAGTTATTCCAACTCAAGAAACGGTGGAGCGGCTCGAAAGCGTGACGGTGGAAGATGTCCAAAATATCGCAAGGCAGATTTTCTCCAAAAACCCGACTTATACCCTTTTGGGCGACCTCAAGGAATATCCAACCTTTGAAAAATTGCAATCTTATTTAAAATTTTAAGGTTTATTAAGGAATACGCGCTATATCATAGTTGATATAGAGAAAAATGGAGATGTAACCATGTCGCGCGCGGAAGATATTTTTCAAAAGCTCATTTATTTTGGTGAAGATGCCATTGACGAGTTTATCATCAATCGGCAAACGGAAGAGCTGTTCCTTGATTTCAAGCAAGCGGTATCTATCGGCAAAAATTACAATACCTTGCATCGTGATGATCGCAAAAATCTAGCCAAAGCCATTTCCGGTTTTGGCAATTCCGAGGGTGGCGTGATTGTTTGGGGTGTGGAATGCGCCCGCGATACGGAAATTGGCGATGTCGCGCAAGCCAAAGTGAAAGTGCAAAATGTACATCGGTTTTTAAGTTGGCTTGAAAGCGCTATTTCGGGTTGCACCGTGCCGAGTCACAATAAAGTGCGAAACCATATCATCAGTTGCGATAAAAACGGCGATGGCTTTGTGGCAACTTATATCCCGAAATCTGAGCTAAGCCCCTTAATGGCGGTTGGGAGCAGTACCATTTATATTCGCTCCGGCTCAAACACGGTGGCAGCGCCTTATGCCGTGATGGCGGGTATGTTTGGCAGACGCCCGCAGCCAAATATTGAACTGAAACTTGAAGAAAAATCTTTAGAAATTTTGAAAAACATTGATGAGGATATGCTTTATCCGCATACGATTGATAATCCGCCTGAAAAATATATTCGTATTAACTTTGCTATACAAGCGCATAACGAAAGCAACGCCATTGCCCGCGAGATATTTTTATCATGCACCACACAATCAACGGGCGGCGAATATAATAAGGTTCGGTTTTTAAATTATAATCACTTGGATGCGCTTACAGGCATTGCCGGACATTTAAACCTCATCACGCGCCCCGAGCTTCGCCTGCCCCCGCGCGGGCTTTTAAAATTTGCAAATGTGCAAATTATTCTTTCGCCTTTCATTGAAGAAGATTTTCGTTTGGAGGGCGTAATTGGCGCAGACGGCGCCATGCCAAAAGATTTCCGGATTGAAATCCCGAAAAATCAGCTCCGTTCATTTGTGGCCAAGGCATTAAAAGACGAAGATGAAACTCAAGCGCTTTGCAACGAGTTCTTTGCCGAATTTTTACAAGGAAACATTTGATGACGGCTCGCATTGAAATTTTTACCGACGGTGCATGTTCGGGCAACCCCGGCGTTGGTGGTTGGGGCGTGCTCTTAAGGTATAAAGATATTGAAAAAGAGCTCTCAGGTGGTGAGAAAGAAACAACCAACAACCGCATGGAATTAACGGCTGTGATTGAGGCGTTAAAGGCGTTAAAAACGAGATGCAACATCACGCTTTACACCGATAGCAAATATGTAATGAGCGGCATTACTGAATGGTTGGAAAATTGGAAGAAAAATAACTGGAAAACGGCGCATAAAAAAGGCGATGTCAAGAATGTGGATTTATGGCTTCAATTAGACGAGCTGATTCAAAAGCACGAAATTAGATGGGTATGGGTCAAAGGACATAACGGACACGCTGAAAATGAGCGTGTGGACGCCCTCGCTCGCGCGGCTGTTTCCCAATTAAAAGAAGCATAAAAAAACGCCGTTAATACGGCGCTTTTTTAATCAGGTAAGCTTCGGGATCCCAAATATCGGTCACACCGAAGACTTCAGCGACATAGCACTCAAAAGAGAGCGGATATCTTTTTTTGATTTCCATGGTGCCGATTGTGGTTTGCGCAAGCAAAGAAAAATCCGCCTTGGCACAAGGTTCAAAAGAAACGCTTGTTTCATAGGCATCTTCGCCCAGTGGTTGCCCGCCTATTTTTTGACACATCGGTACAAAATCAGCCAAAGCAACTTCGCGTTCTTCCACAAACAAATGTTGGGATTGCGTTAAAAGAAGAGTATTATCCCGCATCAACGCCGCCAAATTTTCAGCAATACCATCCTCTGATTTTCTAAACAGCAAGAGAAAACTTTTGTCGCAAATAACAATAAATGAAACGAGCTTGTCGTCTCTTTCTTTTTGAATAAGCATAAGCAAAATAATTAAAGTGAATAATTTGGAATTAAGATAAAGAATGACATTTTTAAATCAAAATGTCAAGAGCTGAAAAAGTTTCGATAAGACACACACATATTTTTGTTGATTTTTTTCTCAAGATATGCTATGCGTAATCGCGTAAAGATATTATGAACTATATTATTAACAATTAAAAAATATATATTTATGAAAAAGACATTTGAAAACGGTTGGTATGTGTTAGAAACCCCAAATGGTGATACATTATACCGTGCGGACGGAAGCTTGATTGACTCTTTTGGTGCTGACAAATTGCTATATTGGCATTGTTATGACAATGGTTGGTGCAAATTGCAAACGACAAAAGGCTATGCGTTATACCACGCAAATGGAACTTTGGTTGCAACTATTAACCTGCCTCTAACGCGTTGCGATTGCGTTTTTTATAGCAATGGTTGGTGTGAATTGTATGACTCCAAGTACTATGCACTGTACCGCGCAGACGGATCTTTGATTGCCAATTGGCTGAAACTTTGCGTTATATATAACAACGGATGGTATAAATTGGAAACCGATGATGGCTTTACCGCATTATACCGTGCTGATGAGAGTTTAGTTGCCGACAAACTGTCCTTGTGCTTTGTTTATAACAATGGGTGGTACTCATTGTGCTCATCAAAAGGTTGTGCTTTATACCGTGCAGACGAGAGTTTAGTGGCTGATAATCTGTATAGCTGTACCGTATACGAAGACGGCTACTATGTATTAGAAATGCCTGACGATGATCTGGAAAGGTATTACAAACCTGACGGGACACTAGTGAGAACTGAATTGAATGTTAACCGCCGAATACAATAAGTATTCGGCTTTTTTGTACCTCAAATTCATTCTCAAATCTTACTCTCACACTAATTTAAGGGAATGCAAATTACGCGATTGTTAGCTTGCTTTGGTAACGCCCCTCTCCCAACGTCACTCTGAGGACGAAGTCCGAAGAGTCCAAGACAATAAATTAGCTAATTTGTTTTCACCAGGATTCTTCGTCGGTTTACCGCCTCAGGATTGTTAGAAAGAAAAGGACTATACAAAAGGAATAAAAAGGAGTAAAAA
>CANRJO010000017.1 GCA_947630965.1 uncultured Alphaproteobacteria bacterium | reverse complement strand
ATGTCATTTAACTAGCACTCTTTGAGTTGCCCCCCTGGGACCTTTTTTTATTGTCCAAATTTTAGGGTACAGTTCAGTCTTTGTGATGCTTTTTAATTTGGGGTTCTTTTTTTTGAACATCCGGCTTGACATCATGCATGCCACGGATTTTGTGTTTTTTTTGCTTTACCACCTTAAAATCTTTTTGACGCTGATGTAATTTTTCTTTTTGTTCCGGCGTCAAAAGCTTCTCAAATTCCGCCATATTTTCCTCGTGTTGGCGGTGGA
The DNA here is from genome assembly GCA_947630965.1 of uncultured Alphaproteobacteria bacterium. GTDB lineage: Bacteria > Pseudomonadota > Alphaproteobacteria > RF32 > CAG-239 > CANPYS01. The sequence continues at coordinate 23,696 of CANRJO010000017.1, read as the reverse complement.
TTTTTTCTTTAATCTCCATTTCTTCTTTTCGTAAATCTTCAATTTTTTGATGCCCCTCTGAAAAAATGCTTTCAGCTTTTTCACGCTGTTCCGGGGTTAAATCCAGATCGTCCATGGTCATGTGCTTTGCCTCTGCGGCACCGCTTATTGCCAAGCTTGCCGCTACAAATGCCGCCCATATCTTCTTCATTTTCTCCTCCTTAAAAAAAATAAAATCAGCCCTTATAATGTATAACTTTTCTTTCTTTTTTCAATCTAAATTTTCCATTCCTGTTTAAATCCGCCCGCTTCATTCATATATCTTGGCAGAAATTGAGAGGAAAAAAATGAAACATAACGCTTTAGGCTATATGATGGCGCTTCTGACCATTATGCTTTGGAGTATGAACATTATTTATGCTAAATATCTGGCGGGCATATTTTATCCGGCGGAAATTTCCTTTTATCGATGGTTTTTTGCCTTATTTATTATGATTCCTCTTTCATGGAAAGCACTTCATCGACAACGCAAACGAATCTTCAAACACTGGAAACTTGTGCTTTTGATGGCGCTTACCGGTCTGGGACTTCAAAACTGGTTTATCTATAAAGCGGGCTATACCGCAAGCGCCACCAATATGTCTTTGATTTCCATTTTGGGACCGATTTTTCTGATTATTATCTCGCGGCAAAAAGTTAATTTCGGGCAAATTGTGGGCATTGCGGCCTCTATTTTCGGTGTTTTGATGATTATTCTGCACGGGCATTTTTCAAACATTAAAGATTTTCAAATTGTCCCGGGCGATTTTTATATGCTTGCCTCCGCCTTTTTATTTTCGGTTTATTCCGCTTTGCAACGCCACACACCTCAAGATGTGAGCCCGACTGCCCTTTTGACCGCGGGGATCATTGTTTCCTCTCTGCTCTTTTTACCGCCCGCCGTGGTGGAAATTTGGCACGCTCCTTTGCGTCATATCCCGTGGCTCGCATGGGCAATTTTGATTATTTTGGGCGTGGTAAACTCCGCTTTGGGCTATTTAAGCTGGGATTTGGCTATCCAAAAAATCGGAACGCTCAATGCCGGGAGCCTTTATTACGTGATGCCTGTTTTTTCCATTACGGCCGCCTATTTTCTTTTGCATGAAAAAATTTACGAATCTGAACTTTGGGGCGCCCTTCTCATTGTGATTGGCGTGCTTTTGGTAATTTTTTCACCAAAGTTTAAAACCCGAAACAGTAGATAACTTTACTTAAGACTTCCTTTTTTTCATTATCCTGCTATAAAACATTATAGCTCTAACAAAAAAGGAATTGACTATGAAAATTTGCGTTATTGGTACCGGCTATGTTGGTTTGCCTACGGGTGTGGGGCTTGCAGAGCTCGGCAATGAAGTGACCTGCGTTGATAAAATTGAATCTAAAATTGCTGATTTGAACAATGGGAAACTCACCATTTTTGAAGATGGTTTGGAAGAGCTTTTTATCCGCAACCGTCAAAATGGGCGGTTGAAATTTACGCTTTTTATGAATGAAGCTGTTCGCGAAGCCGACATTGTGATGCTTGCCGTTGGTACCCCGCCAAACCCCGAAACCAAAGAAGCGGATATGAAATATATTTATGCCGCCGCGAAAGAATTGGCGCCTTATCTGCAGGGTTACACCGTTATTTGTGTGAAATCTACCGTTCCGGTTGGCACGGGCGATCAGGTAGAAAAAATTATCCATCAAGAAAATCCGACAGCTGATTTTGATGTGATTTCTCTACCTGAATTTTTGCGTGAGGGTTTTGCTATTCATGACTTTTTTAACCCTGATCGCATTGTGGTTGGCACCAATTCCGCCCGCGCCAAAAAAATTATTGAAAAGCTCTATGAACCTTTTGCGTCCAAAACAAAAATTTTGTTTGTTAACCGCCGATCGTCCGAAACCATTAAATATGCCTCCAACGCCTTCTTATCCATGAAGATCCATTACATTAACGAAATGGCGGATTTCTGCGAAAAATCAGGCGCAGATATCTATGAAGTGGCACAAGGTTTGGGCGCAGATAACCGGATTGGGCCACGGTTTTTGAACCCAGGACCGGGATATGGCGGTTTTTGCTTTCCGAAAGATACCAACGCCATGGCTTATATGGCGCGTCAGTTCGGCGCAGAGCTTTCCCTTGTGGAAGCAACCATTCGTGGCAATGAAAAACGTCGCCAACGCATGGCCGATAAAATATACGCCCTCGCTCAAGACATCCCCTGCCCTAAAATTGCTGTTTTGGGCGCCGCTTTCAAGGGCGGAACGGATGACTGCCGCGAATCGCCCGCCATTGAAATTATGGCGCATCTTTTGAAACATAACCTCCAAATTGCGTTGTTCGATCCCGAGGCGATGGACAATGCCCGAAAAATTTTGGGCGAGCGCGTCACCTATTGCGCCAATGCTTACGAGGCGGTAAAAGACGCCGATATTTTGGCGGTGCTGACGGAATGGAATGAATTTCAAAATTTGGATCTTGCTCACATCCGCACGCTGATGCGTGGTCATCAAATTGCTGATTTGAGGCATATCCTCAATAGGGCTCAGGCTTTGGCGCTCGGATTTGAAATTTATTCTCCAGGGATTAAACAGCATTAAGGCGACACAGCTCTAGCTCCTGACGGAGCTTGTCTAGCCGCCCGATCCATTCCCAAAAATTTTCAAAATTTTGGTATGGCACGTTCTCTAACTCCTTGCCGACACTTTCCCCGCCTTTTGGGAAAACGGGACATTCAGAGTATGTTATGCTTGAACAGCTCCAAAGCATGCTCGCGGTTAATATGAGGCTTGCTGTAAATTTGACTTTTTTGAGCATTGACATATTTGATGACCTCCACTTCTTTGATGATTTCCTCGCCCTTTTCCTTGATGATTTTGACTTCCGCATGCGAACGCCCCAACATATAACACGCTAAGCATAAGGCGCCTGTCAAAAACAAGGGCAAAAATCGCTTGATGATAAACGACATCTTTATAACCCCATCAAAGCCGTTGGCGCGCAAACGCTGATGACCCCTAAAACAATCAGGGCTAAAAAGCACAGCCAAAAAATTTGCCACGCGCTTAATTTGCGGATAATGGCGCGGTGTAAAACGTATAGTCTTTTATGTTTTTTTCTTTTAATCATAGCAAAATTCTCCTTTCTCTATGGTTCTAGCAATGCGCTTGGCACGCTTGCCGACATCCGCGGCATATTTGGAATTTAAGACCTCTTTGGCGGCACCTTGATAATCGCCGATTTCTAAAGCCGCAATCATTTTTTTGAAGTTTAAAAGTCTGTTCATTCCCAAATTAAACGCCATATCCACAAGTGCATATTGGCGTTCATCATCCAACGCTTTCCAAAACCCGAACGCGGCGGCGCATTCGCGATAAGCCCGTCTGACATCTTTTTTCAAAAGATAAGCCGCCCCGTTCAGGGTGATGCCTTTTGCCCAATCGCCCAGCACTTTTTTATCTTCATCCGTTAAAGGGTTTGTGATGAGATTATGTCCGTAACCGATGGTTAAAAAACCTGCCGGACACTTATAAGGCATTAGGTTCAAGCCTTCATGGAATTTGAGCCGCTTAAGTGTTTCTTCCATGTTCATCATTGTTTTCCTTTCTTATCTTTTTGGGCGTACATTAAGTCAAGCTTTACTTTAATTTCTGCTAGCAACTCATTGTTTTTATTAAGTAACAAAGCTTCAGCATCCTGCCGATGCTCAATGGCGTCTATGCGCTTGCCATGGCTTAACATGCGTTCTTCCTGACGCGCTTTCCACTCGCCCAAACGAATGATGGTTGCAAGCAATGCTCCAATTGAAGCACTGCCCGAAAGCGCGCCGATTAAATTTAAAAAATCCATTTTATTCTCCTATTTATGACGGCGCCGTTTTTATGCGGCGCCTTTTTGATTTATCCATTTATTCCAAAACAATACTTGGAATAATCAGCGTACTTTTGGGTTTTTCTTTGGCATAAATGCGCAATTTTCCCGTTAAACAATCAGCAACGGGCGCGTAATTGCCACCGGTAGCATCCTCTAAATTGAAGCACACGTTCGGCACCATATCTTCATGAATATCCGAATCTGTGATGTCTGCACGGAACGGATATTGCGCATAGGTGCTATCCGAAACAAAAGCATTCAGTGTTACACGGACATCGTTAAGTTTCACAACACCGCTCGCTTCTTGAATTTTTCCCTTAATTTCATTATAAGTTTGATTCAGCCCTTTTTGATATGTTTCATAAGATGTTTTCAGACTGCTTAACGCCGTTTGCATTTGTTTGACAATGCTTTCTACATCTAATTCTGAAACTTCCGTAAAAGTGTTTGCCACTTGCAAATAAAGACAAAGCTTGACCGCAGGCGGTTGAACCGTGTTGCTTTTGCCATAAACAGAGCTTGACTTTGAGGCATCAAAACTCAAATCAGCAAAACATGTGCCGTTTTGATGATATGCAATGGCTAAACCGCGTTGCCCTGATTCCTCAAAAGCTCCTGATTTAGACACACCGCCGTAACCAACCAAATTGCCTACGGCTCCGGTGATGTTGGGCAAGCCTGCCTCTTCCTCACTTGATAACTGCGCAATGTCGTTGATGCACGAGATAAAGCGGGTGATCTTCGGCAAACGAATATGACCATTGATTTCATCAATATAAAACGCGCCGCACTGGTCGTATTTTTGCAAACGCTCTTCATATTCCGCCGAGCTCACAGTTTTTAAATTACCAAGTTTTGAAAGATTGTTCACTTTCTTCCAAAATTGGGGATAAAGATTTTTACAATATAAAATTGTCTCGCCTGTCCATAAAGGATATGCCCCTGTGGGTGCCACGGAGGAGAAACTGTAAAAAATGTCTAACATTTCCCGCACGGGCTTATCCTTAAGTTCGGCGACTGCTTTTTTAAGCTCGTCTATGTTGACGTTTATGCCGCTTGCAAACTCTTTGATGGCTTCAAAGTTGGCATTGACCTGCGAGGCAATCGCCTTGCGTCCGCCTTGAAATTCATAAGGGTATGTTAAGTATGTATCTGCCATTTTTCTTCCTTTCAAAAATGAAAGCCCGATAACATGATATCGGGCTTGAGATTAGAACATTTTGCCAAACATACCTCCGAGCGCATTCCCGAACTGCATGCCTACCGGTCCGCCAAAATAAGCACCCAAGCCGGCACCTGCCATACTCCCGAGATTTTGTTGCCAACCAATGTTGTTTGCCTCGGCATTATTGGCATTTTTTGCTGCCGATGTGCCATAACCACCTAACAACTTGGCATAATCAAACATTCGGTTAAAGCCTACCTGATTTTGCAACATGGCATTCTGAACCGCCTGCTGATATGCGTTGTTAGATAAGCTACCCATGCCCGTCATCATGGTGTAAGGCACCTGATAGTAATTAAACAAATTGTTCAAGACATTTGCTGTGCGCGTGTCTTCATTTGCCATGGCGTCTGTTTCCAAATCTGCCAATTTGTTGGCAAATTGGTTGCTCATCTGATTAATGCTTGAACCGCGGGTTAAGCCTCTGCTTGAAAGCGGATTCATCAGATTATTCTCAAAACTCTGATTTGCCAAGCGATTCCGCTGTTGGGTCTGAGCCTTGAAAATTTCAGAATCATAGCTCGGGTTAATCATTTGATTCAAATATTGCGGAATGGCCTGTTTTGTCATTCCAAGCAGCTTACGCTCAAATTCCGACGGATCATACGTTGTTCCGTTTTTATTGGTTGTGCTGCTACCATAAAGCCCGCCGCTTGAAAATGTTTGCGGATTGGCTTTGACTTTTTTGTTTGTACTCATTTTGTTTCCTTTCTTTTTCGTTTTAACAAATGTTGTTTGCGGCTAACCCATTCAAAGCCTGCTTTTTTCAGCGCGATGACCGCATTCAGATGTGTGGTATGCGCATAAACTTCTTCAAACAAATCCGCCGCCTGACAGATGGCCGCAACAACATCTTGATGATGCTTGCGCGCGGCATATCCGCCAATGTAATTTTTTCCGTCCTCGCCTTCATAAATAAAGACCGAACCGACATATCCGTGATGATAGATATTAAAAAAACGGCTGTTGGAAAAAATTTTTTCAAAGCCGTTTATATCTTGTAATTCTGTGCGATTTTGCTCAAAATTTTGACGCGCCTCTTGCTTGTCAAAAAAAGGATCCGTCTTTTCTTTTAAGATTACCATCTTTTCCCTCATTTGATAATTTTGATTTCAAAGGGCGAAGTATCCAGCTCTTCCGGTTCCTTTTTGTCGCTGTAAAGACCCGCCAATTTGCCTTTGAGTTCTTCCGCTTTTAACGCCAAGCTGACATTTTCCTGCGAAATTGCCATTTCTTGAAGCTTTGTCAGTTGGTCAAAACTTTCCGAAGGCTGATAAACGATCTGACCTTTGGATTTCTTTACCATATCTGTCTCCTAACCGATACTTTTGTTCTTCTGCCGGACACGTTTTAACTCTAGTCGTTTGATGCCAAACTCCTGTGGTGATTCTTCGGTATAAATGCGGATTTGAAGCTGCTTAAAGGGCATGACGGCATCTAAATTGAACATGACTGTGTTTTTATCAAGGCTGACCCATAAGCCACCCTCGGGGTCATTTTCATCTAACGCCCATTTGCCGCCTTTTTCATCTTCCTCGTCCTTCGACCATATCAAAAAACCTTTTAAAAGCTTAACAATATGCTTCACCTTTCTTCTTTCGGGATTATCATCATACATGAACTCTATGAAAAAGTCGTTCTCATACTCAAAATCCAGCGTCAAGATCAGGGGCATCTTCGGAATTTTGATGTTGCTGTCCGACATCAGGTTGATGACATTCATTTTGTATTCCGAAGTTTTGTATGTGCCGTTAAAAGTGTTACCAACATATTCTTTTAAGATTTGGCTTCCAGACGCCGAATATAAAGCACCTTCAATATTAAGGAGCGCTCTAATATCTGTTTCAGCATCGCGGGTGATCCATTCCTGACGCAAATAATCATAAATCAGGATAATGTTTTGCTCTGCTGCGGGCAGCTTAAACCATATCTCGTTACGGTCAGCCTGAACCAACGGCACAATCTCAATTTCATTTAATCTTGAGGCATCTATTTGATCAAAATATGATATTACGTTATCCGCCAACCCTTGTGTGGGACGCGTTTGGCCGGTATCTAACAAATAATAGGCAAACACGTTTTTGGCGATGTGATCATAATAAAACAGTTTGTTATCAAATTTTAAGACCGAATGAAATGAGGGGCATCCACCACCTGTGGCACCGCTTCGGCTAAATGCTAAGGCGTTTGCCGGATTACCCTGAAAAGCCGTGGAGGTTTCGTTGGTGAAGGCAATCAGCATATTATTATAATAAACGATTGCTGTGATCGGACGGTCAAATTCCTGATAAGCCGGCGCTGTTAAAAGATTGGGATCACTTGAGATCCAATCAAAAATATTTCCCTGCGCCGACCAATGCACCCTGTTTTCACAAAACGTGACTAAGCGCCCTTCTTGAACCTCTAGCCCCAAGCCGCGAATATCGCGCTCTTCGGCATCGGTGGCATTCAAAAACTTGATGCGGTCCTCTTCTAGTGGGCGTGCGGGGCATATGGCAACATAGTCATCTATGCCGTTTGTGAACACAAACCAATCATCATAACCTTGGGCAATGGTTATGCCGTTGCAAGCTTTTGAAGCTGATAAGTCCACATTTAATTGATCCAGTCTGTCATGATTGATGTCAAAGGTATATAAATAACCTTTCTTATCATCAACGGCATAAATATACCAATACGGCGTGCCGTTTTGCACGCTGTAAAACTGCCCAATGACCGTTTTGCCGATGTCTTTGATTGCCTTGTTGCCCTTGACGGAATAAATGGCCACATTCGCCGCGTGTGCGGTGTTTTTGAGCTCTACGTTGCGGCATTCTAACGCCGAGATCGTTCCCGTTGAGATTAAATCTACAATCGGGTTCACTTTTCTAATGCCGCGAAAATTTTGTATTTGCAAGTCTGCCATCTTTCTTCCTTTCCTAAAAAACAAGACGCGGCTCAATCTTAACGCCTGTTAAGCGCCTGAGATTTTGATATGCCTCCAAAAATTCTTTCTGATAAGGCTGATAATTTTCATCTGTGGTATCTGCAATGAGGTATTCCATCGCCTTGGTATAAAGACATTTTAGATATAAATCCTCAAGTGTCTTATCGTCTGGCAAATTTATCACATCATCCACTTCTTCCAGATTAAACTTTAATTCCCCTTGAGCTGATTTGGCCTTATAATTATCGCTGTAACGCACGCATAAATTATAGGGTTTATCAGGTTTGGGATAAAGGTGAATTTCCGCGCCTTTTTCACCGAATTCGATCCAAAAGCACTTTGGCGTGCCACTTTCTTCCACGGAAAAAAAATCAGCTTCACGATGATCAACCTCTTGAAGATAGCCACCACTACCTGCAATCCATGCCTCTATGACATTGCCCTTGGGCGCCATCACAGCAGAGATATTTTTTTCCAGTTGCTTAACGTCTTTTTTGATGCGAAAAGGAAAATCACTTAACGACCAAATGTAACTATGCGCTTGTTCTATGGCTAATTTAACCGCCTTTTGAACCTCAGCAAAGGAGGTTGGCTCCGGGTCTACAATCGACCAACGCAGGTTAGAAACATCTTTGATGATATCAAAATACGATTTCATGTTTCCTCCTACTTCAAACGTTCATAGAAACAATCCGCCTCGGTTATTTTGGCGGCACCTTTCAAAACTTTTGCCTTGTTTTCAGCATTTAACATCTGCGCCACCATCACACCGTTTGTGATCATAACGCCGCAACCTTGCCTTTTGATTTTCCACACGGCTTGCGTTTCAAATGCGTTTTTGGCTTTGGCACTTAAAGTTTTTGTTTTTTCTTTTCCTAAAATTTTATCTTCCATGCCGGACATCTTTTTTCCTTTCATCATAAAAAGAAAGCCCGATTTTCATCGGGCTTTCCTTGGCTTATTTTGACTTATTCAAACGTATCAGAACCGCTTACATCAACGGTCATGCCTGCTAAAGCCTTAGGCAAAAGAACTTTTTTGCCATAGACATACAAGCCGCGCACGTTGGTGCCGAAAAAGCGGTCGTCACGGATGGCTTCCACTTCGGAAATGCTTCCCGCATAAGCGATGGCATCATTGATGCCTGCCATGATGTTGACTTTGCCTTCGGTTGTGGGCAAGTTTGTGCAAACTAACACATCAAGCCCCGCAATTGTCCCGATGGAACCTTCACGCAAAACGCGGTCGCCCGCCTGTGAAGCGTGAATAAAATCAGGCGATTGAAGCAAAACAGCCTCAACATCCGGATTGATCACCACATAAGGCAAAGCATCGCCACCGGCCTGATTGTCTTTGAAAACACGATCATTTGCCACTTGAATGGCGTTGTTGTTTTTCAAGGTTTTAGACAACCACACCAGGCATTTGTAAGCATTTTGCGGTGTTAAGGTAATGTTTTCCTTTTTGTTTTCAGCCGGAATTTCTGAAAAAGCGCTTAAGATAAATGTATCTTTTGCCAAATCAATTGCCGTTTTGGCGCGCGCTTCGAACTTGTCAAGCAAATCCGGTTGTTTGGTTTGCTTCTGTGCAATGTCGGAGATGAAGATTCCGAACGCTTTGGATTGATCAAATTTCAGTTGCTGATTTTTGGCATCCACGCGCTGATATTTGACGCCGCCTTCCGTTTCATCTTCTGAATAATCCGAAACGGTGACATCGCCTAACTCGCCGATATTGACGGTATCGCCGTATTGGGCTTTATCATTTTCAGGCAAGAGGCTGACAATCTTCATGCCGACACCTGATTTATCTAATTTTTTATTGAGCGCCAAATGCCAATATTCCGGAATAAGATCACTCAACTGTCTGTTTAACGATTTTGCATTTTCTGACATTTTATTTTCCTTTCAATTTTTTATTTTAATAACATTTTCGGAAGCATACCCTCTTTTTCAAGACGGATTTGCTCCACAATCTGGTTGTATTTTGCGTGCTCTTCCTTGGGCGAAAGCTTTAAATATTCTTCGCGCGTGAGCCACTTTTTCTTTTGCGCTCTCGGCGCTGATGCCGAGGGCTCCCAAAGGCTTTCCTGCGTTTGAGCGTTTTCAAGTAAAGCCGTTTTTTCCTTTTGGCTTTTGGAAACACTTTCCAAAATGACCGCGTCAATCATTTCCTTGAAAACATCTAAATCAATCAGCCCGTTGGTTAAATCTAGCGCTTTAGCGAAAAGACTTTCCTTTGCCGGCGTGGACAACCACTCGCGCCAGCGCAGGCGAAAGTCTTCCATTTTACGCTGAAGCCTTTCCTCTTTTTCCTTGGCACGCCATGATTCATACTCGCCTTGACGCGCCGTATGATAATTTGCTAAATCCGTGGAAGATAAGGCAATAATCTCCGGTGCAAAATAGCGCCGAAGTTTTGACATATCTTCTTCTGATGCTTGGACACGGCATTTGGTAATCAGCTGATTGACTTCCAACTGCCGATCCAAAGAGAACAGATGACGCGCCGCCAGGGCATAATTATTGAGCTCATGTTGGCGCATATCTTCCTCCAAAGCCATCGCCAAACGGTCGGCATAACCGTTGTTGCGGGCAATGGCGTCTTCTTCATATTTTTCAAAATCCGCCTCATAAAGTGCGAGCTTCTTTTCAAGCTCGGCAATCTTTTGAGCGGCTTTTTGATAAGCTTCGCAAGCTTCTTCCAAAGTTTCAAAGCTTGCACAATTTTTTTCATCTGATCCGTCAGAACAGGCTTCGGCAAGCATTTGAGAATCGCTTAATGCCGTTTCTTCTTGATCAAACATTTTTTCTTTTTCTGTTTCAAACATTGTTATCTCCTGTCTTGTTCATTTTGACGGCGGCAAATTTCATCAACCTCCTTGAGGTGATTGATGAGCATGCCCATGCCGCGAATCCACTCGGCGTTCACATTGGCTTTAACAGATGTTTCAATCATAAAATCGGTCAGGTAGCATAACAACAGCCGACCCCGAGCGCTTTGAAGAAACTCTCTTAAGTCTATTAAATCCATTTTGAAAACCTTATAAATTCGGCATGGGCAGATTGGGCATCAACGCCGCCAAATTCTTTAAAGCGTTTGCAGACGCATTGTTGGGCGCCAAGGCATTCGGCGTGTTTTGAAAAAACTTTTCCGTATTTTCAATGCCGATATTCGTCAGCGCTTCACGGATAATTTCTGGCTTGTTCAGCGGCACGTCTTTATCATGCCAAACCAAAGACAATATGCTTCGCAACATATTGTTGGTTAGGATTTTTCTTTGCGCGCCGCTGCTGTCCGTGTAGCGATATTCGTAATTGCCTTGCCGAACAACATCGCCGATGCGTTGCATGGCGCTTTGTCCTTCTTCATTCATAAAGATGAGCTCTTCACCAAATTTCATGTTGGCTTCTAACTCCGCCACTTTCGAAACCATCGGCACAACCGCATTTTGCTTGATTGTATCCAAAATTTTCGACAGCCTCGTTGTCTGCCCATGAACTTTGATGTTGATTTCCGTTGCCGTGGCATCTTTGGATTCCTCCATGCCCTGCATATTCGGAAAAATACCCGACACGGTTGATGCCGTTTCATCATAATATTGAATGATGTTTTCATTGCTTAAAAGTGGAAACGTCATGCGAATAATTGATGACGGATCTTCAAGCCCTTGCTTATATTCCACCTGCTTTCCAGGGAACAAGGTGATTTCTTTATCCTTAAAAAAGCCTTCGGGCGCATACGCCGGCGGATTAAGATTTAAGGATTGCGCGTCATTTTGCAGGTTGACTTTCTTTTCCTGCTCTTTGCACAAATCATAAATTGACCATAATTCCGGAATGCCCCGCTTGCTCTCGCAATCGCGGAAAAGCGCCATATTGATTATCGGGTTAATCACCCAACGGTTGGGCTCAAACGCCGCTAAATAACGCCTACCGACAACCACGATGTGCCAATTTTTAAGCACAGTACCGTCCGGCATGGCGTAATCGCCCCAATATTGCAAAACCTCAATACGATCCGAATCTATGATATCATCTGTTTTTTCGCTTTCGGGCTTGTCTTTATCAACTTTCGGCGTGGCAAGCATTTGCCTGATGTCTTTGAGCTCATCTACCGTTAAGTGATAAAGCTTGTTATCCGATAAAGAAGCATAGTTCTCCCATGACTTTATAATCTTGCCGCAAGTATCCCAATGTTCCGTATCCTCGGGTATGACACGCGGGTCAAAAACCAAATTCAAGGGGTTGAGCGCTTCCACATTGGCACCGTTATAAATTTCCTGACTGAAAATTCCGAATTCGCCCTGTCGGAGCAACAATTTTTCCTTGCCGTCCAACGTTTCCAGACGATGCCGCCGCTGTTTATATTTTTTGCGCCAACTGATAAAGAGGCACATTTCGCCGATACTTCCCAAATTTTCAATTGCCATATCCAACTTGCGCTGAATGCCGATTTTGGTAAACGTATCAACTAGCTTTTTTTTCTGCAAATTTGCCATTTGCACGGAAAGCTCATCCGTTCCTTGCACATCAAACAGATTTTCGACATTAGAATATATGTTATCCCAGATAAATGCTTGCTGTGTTTGGAAAAGCGCGTAAATCTTGTTCAGATGAACATCAGATTTCCACGATTCTTCGCTTTGTTTTTCAGTTTCCCTTTTATCAAGGTAAATTTCGGGGCGCAACTTATCAGCAATGCTTTTTTGCTTTTGGCGCACGTTATCCCAACTTTCAAACAAACTGGCAATATCCGTGACAACTTTTTCCTTATCTTCCTCTTTGAGTGTTTTAAAAGTGTTGTCTTTTTCTATGATATATTCAAACATGTCTTCTCCTTTAACTAAAAAAGCCCCGCTTCACGCAGGGCTTTCAAAAATTATCGGCTTACAGTACGGCAAAAATTACAAAAAAAATCCGAAAAAATTTTTTCCGGATTTTTTTCAGCTCGGTCTTTTGACCCTCTTCTTGCCGACTATACAAATTTTTATAAATTAAAATGCCAAAAATGTCATGTCCAATTTTGTATTTTTTTGTATTTTTTTGTATTGAAATGTCCACAAATGTATTTTTTTGTATCATTTTTTCAAATTATCCTATTGATTTTACGTTATATCGATTTTTACCATTTTATCCACAGTTTGTTCAGAATTAAAGTTAAAGTTACTGCCGATAACGATGGTTTTAAGCTCTGCGTCAAAGTAGCCATTCGTGTTCTGTTGATAAATTTCTGGATTAAAATATATATTGACAACGTCAGATTTTTCTATTATACTATTATTAGTCTGTGATAGATGAGCATTGTGTCCCGTCAGCAGACTATTTTTTTTGTCACGGACGTATCTGACTTTATTCTCTTCAAAAGCTTTATTAATCATATTATTAATGTTATTTCTTCCGTAAAAACTTGTTATCATATGATAACCCGTTTCGTCTTTTGCGGGCGAAATAGCGGCAATCATTTGTTTTCCGTCTTTGTCAAATGCGTCTAATACTGCAACATATGCGTTTTTGTTTGTTGATGTATCTAATGCCGAAAACACAATTACTGGATTAGAATACAATTCAGGTAAATTCTCAACTATTTCCATAGGTACGGAATGTTTTTGCACCGTATCTTTAATAATTATCTTTTTATTTGTATTTACTTTTGCTGTCGGTATTCCTATCGCTCTATAGACTAAAGGTAAATCCCCTAATCTGATTATTTGGTTTGTATTTCCTGATGTTTGTTCGGCTTTTCTTAAATCAGATATATAATTATTTTTTTCAATTCTGCTAGGTTTAGTTATATCATACTGATAAAGGCGTGTGTCGTCCTCAATGTTTGTCGTTCCATAGCCTGTGTTTTCGGCTGGTATCTGACTTAAAAATAGGGCTAAGCTAATTTTGAAATGTGTGTATTTTCTTCGTGTCAGGCTAAGCCCTTTATTATTTTACTTTTAAAAAAGTGGTTTATGTTCGAATAACTGGCTTAAAGAACTCCACCATATAGCTTAGCGCATCAAAAATATGCCCCAGATAAAGTTTGGCGTTGTCATCAGCAAGTTGGGCGGGCGTGGCTTCATCAATGATGTTTGTTCCCTCTTTGTAGCGCAGATTTTTCATATTATAAATGAGCCATTTGCAGCGCGGATGAACAAACAGACGGCGCTCGCCATCGTTACCTAAAACCTGATTGTTAAACGCGTTGATGCGTGCTGCCACCGGCGGATTAAAGGGGCGCAGATTTAAATTGTATCGATAGCCCTCTTTCGCAAGCGTGTTGATAATGATGGCGTAATCAGAATATTTGCTTTGCGTTTTGCGATATTTTCCTGAAGCATCGCCACAAATTTGCACCGTCCCCTTAAATTCTGAAGAAGGATAACGGCGCACAAACTCGTCCACAACATCTTGCGTGATGACATTATTTAAGACTAACTCATCAAATACAAAAAATTTTTTGCCGTCATAATGTGCTAAAGTTGACATGGACGGATTAACGTTAAAATCCAGGCTCCAGAAAATGTCTAAATCCGGGCAGTAGCGAATATCGGGGTTGATGTTTTCATTGGACCAATATTTCACCACTTTTGCCACATTGGAGCCCTTGGGTTTGTTCAAGTAATCGCGTTCAAACTCGTCGGGCTTGTTTTCTTTGATGAGGTTGGCGTAATTTAAGAACTTCTTGGAAAGAACACCCAAGTGACTAATCTCTAAAAAATTTACTTCCACAAAATAGGTACCTTTCGGCGCGCTCATATTTTCATAATCCAAAAACAGCGCCTGCTCCACGGGCAAATCATCATCTATGCGGTTATAAATTACGATCAGAACAACGCCTTCCTTTCTGATGGTTTTTAATAAAATTTCCCATATCGGCAGGCTGACGGTTTGCGCCTCATCCACAATCAGGATATCAATTTGCGCCAAACCTTTTAAGCTCTCGCGCGATTCCTGATTTCTATCCTGTAAACCCATAAAAAAGAGCTCGGAACCGTTTTTGTGGTTGCGGATGCAGTTGCGCGTGTATTCCAAGCCCCGATTTTTGAACTCGGTGTTAATCAGCTCCCGAAATTCAATGTAAAGGCTTTCTTCCGTCGCCACTTTGGTCTGCCGGAACACCGCCACGCGCTTTTTGGCCTTTAACATCTGGCACAAGACCGCCCGACAGACATGCCCCGTTTTGAGCGAGCCGCGCCCGCCCGTGAAAACAAAAGTATCGTATTTGTGTTTATCCATGTGCAAAAGAGGCAAATATTTTTTGTAAAAAATCATTTTTCTTTTTCCTCCAAATTTTGCCGCCACAAAACATATTCATAAACCTTTTTGATGCAACGCCTATATTTGAGGCTTAAACAGCTCCGTGTGCGCGTGTACAAACCTTCCAGTTCTTTCCAACTTCTGCCCGTGCTTCGGCGCATAACCAACATGCGCTCGTCATAATTCAAAACTTTCAGCCATTCTTCCAAAACGAGATACATATCGTCAATTTCAGAAGCCATGGGGCGATAATAACGCATTTCCACAATGTCTTTTTCCGAAACTTTGTCATCAGGCAACATCAGCGGCCAACTGGAATGAACTTTGGCAGGACCTTCCCGTGGCAATGCCTTTAAAATGATGACCGCGCGGCGGATTTCGATTTCCACGTCTTTTATAGTTTTAATCTTTTCCATATTAACTCCATTTCATTATCGTTAAAATAATATCGCTATTCATACGAATTTCATATTTTTAAGCGCAAGTCAATATTATAAATAATATTTGCACAAATATTATTTACCCTATATAATCACCGGCAGTTGTTATGAAAAATATGAGGAGGTTATGATGGCAGATATAGAAGAAATCAGAAAAAAGATTGATCGGCTTATTTCCGAAAAAGGGCTGAATTATCGCGATGTGTCGCTTAAAATCGGGCGCAAAGATTCTTATATTCAGCAATAC
Source organism: uncultured Alphaproteobacteria bacterium (assembly GCA_947630965.1). GTDB lineage: Bacteria > Pseudomonadota > Alphaproteobacteria > RF32 > CAG-239 > CANPYS01. The sequence goes on along the minus strand of CANRJO010000017.1, from coordinate 7,734 downwards.
GTGAAATATCGCTATCCGCGACGTTTGAAAGAAATTGACCGTATTCGGCTTGCCAAACTTTTGGGCGTGGATGATGCCGAAATCATGGACGACGAAGTGATTGCCACCAAAAGTATTGGCACCCCGACTGGCAAGCTTGATGTGATTTCCGAGCTCATTAAAGCCAGTTGCTCGCCTGAAAGCTCGCTTGTATCTTTGGAAGTTTTGAACCCGAAGCTTTCCGAAAAAGACTCGAGTTTTGCCGATAAACCTCTCGGGCGTCACTTGGTTTGCAAATCCATTTTGGAAGATTTGACCATTGCAGAACCTGAAAATATTAAGATTGTTAAAATTACGAACGAATCGATGGCACCGACCATTAACGCGGGCGATATTGTTTGGTTTGACAGCTCCTACACACATCCTGAAGCCGATGGCTTATATCTGATTGGTTCCGGGCGCGAGCTTTTGGCGCGCCGAATCCAGATTTCGCCTTTAGATGGGACCGTTACTATCAGCACGGATAACGCCGCTTATCAATCCTATCAGGCGCCCAAGGGCAAAGCACCCAAAACGCTTGGTAAGATTGTTTGCGTGACGCATAAGGTTTAAGTTATTCACAGGCTTTGTTGCGGCTGACTGTGCACTTCAAAGCCTTTTTATGAAAATTGAAATATTAATATTGATATATTAATTTCTTTTTGGTATATCTTTTTCCCAAAAGGAATTAATATGAAAACACTGCAACAAATCAAAAAAGAAATCGCCACCCTGCAAGACGAAATTTTATGCCAAAAAATCGGCAACGATTTTTATTACACTTCGCCTTTGTATCGTAAGCATATTTTGGCGCTCCAAGCTCTTGAAAATGAGCAAAAATCCGCTCTTGATCGCTTAAAAAGCAAAAAAAATGAAAAAAAATAAAAAATGTACTGGACAAGCTCAAAAATATAAAGTATAAAACGTTCCGTTACTTGCTCGGGTAGCTCAGTTGGTAGAGCAGAGGACTGAAAATCCTCGTGTCGGCGGTTCAATCCCGTCCCCGAGCACCATTAAAAAGGCCTGCGATTAAGCAGGCTTTTTTTATGACGCTCGCTAGGAACACGTATAATGGGTGCCTAGAGCAATTTTTCGCTCAAAAGTGTCCTCACGTACACTTTTAGTACGCTGCGGTACTTTTGAGCAAAAAATCACTCCATTCACCTCATTCTCCGCGTTCCTGGGAAAGGAGTGAAACATACTCCAAACCGTCACTCTATGGAGCCTATAAAAACACCAAAAGTAATTGGTGTTTTGTTGTTTAATATTTCTTTTTCAAAAAATATAAAAACACCCCGCGGGGTGTTTTTTGTTGCTTCAATAGAGCAATTTAAAGGTACCTTAAAAAAGTGGGTTTGTCAATAAGAAAAAATAAAGCAGAATCAAGGGTTCACAATTTTAAAAAGTGTTGCATTTAAAGGTACCCTTTTTTTGATGTAGTCAAATAAGGAGTTTAAAATGCGATATGTGTTGATTTTGTTGGGTTTGATGTTTGCAAATGCGGCGGAGGCGATGGATTGTCAAAAATTACAAGATTGTGCAAGTTTAGGATATTTGAAAGACAATGATCCGAATTGTGCTGATGATGGTTATATGTATTGCCCCTTTGATCAGGATTATAAAGTTTGCGTGCAATATAACTGTGCGGCTTTGGGCTTTACGGAATCGGACAAATCGTCTTGGTGCGCTGACCTCATTAAATGTAAGGGCAATCCCCGGATGACGCTTTGTCAAAAACCTTGTTTCGCAACTGATGCTCAAAGCTTGGCAGAACTCGCTTCTTCCGGACATTGTAAAATTGTGACCATACGAAACGACATTACAATTCCGGAAAACGAAAGCATAACTTTGGCAGAAAATACCCTCATTGACGGCGGGAGTCACACACTGAGATCATCAAGTAATCAGTCTAGCCATACAACCCTTTATCTTAATAACAAAACAGGCATGAAAAACCTTAAAATTCAGCACACACAAACAGAAACGCAAAAATATTTTAATCTTTTAAAGGCTTTGAGCCGTTCTAATGCTGTTTCTCTTGAAAACATAGATATCTCTGTTTCTTCAAGTGATACCGGAGATCACGCAACAACTATTATTGGTGCCGGGACATATAATATCAGCGGAAAATTTGCCCTTGATGTTCAAATGAAAAACCACTTAGCGGCTTTAGAGCCGTCAGGCACATATTATTTTGAGAATGCGCAAGTTTCAATGAACATAGTTGGGATAAGCGGTGATATGGCGATGACAAGCTCTAAAACGACTTTTGTGAACTCTACAATTAATGCTAATATCCAGGGTTACTTTTTGACCAATGGCGCGTCAGTTACTCTTAAAAACAGTAAGGCGAATTTGAAGGGTAATCTTTTTTGGAGCGTCTTGGGCGGGCCTCACCTGATTTTAGAGGAATCCTCAATGACTTTAGATTTAAATATTATCAATTACGGTGGCACGCCAGACATAACCCTCAAAGGCACAACAGAACATCCGTCGGTTTTAGATATGCGTTTTACTCATGCTGAAACGGGTAGCGCTTATACCAATATTATAACGACAAACACCACAGATACGTTTGTGCTGGGTGGTGTCACTTACCGCCCGAAACAACTAGCCACAACAAAGCTTTCAGAGATTGAAAAATCTGGAAACTGGATAAAGGAATAAAAAAAACGCCCCGAAAACACCCCGCGGGGTGTTTTTTGTTGCTTCAATAGAGCAATTTAAAGGTACCTTAAAAAAATGGACTTGTCAATAAGAAAAAATCAAGCAGAATCAAGGTCCTAAAATTTTAAAAGGTGTTGCATTTTAAGGTACCTTTAAATTGATGTGATTCGATAGTCGTCGAACGTCATCCTGAACTTGTTTCAGCATCTTCCTTATGAGATCCCGAAACAAGTTCGGGATGACATTGGGGCGGGATGACTGTGAAGAGTGGACGCAAGGAATAGAAAGGGAAAAAAGAAATGCAACATGTGTTGATTTTGTTAGGTTTGTTGATGTTTGCGAATGTGGCGGAGGCGGTAGATTGTCACGAACCGCCAAGTTGTGAGAGTTTGGGTTATTCCAAAACAAAAGATAAGAATTGCATTGAAAATGGTTATCTTAACTGCCTTTTCGACCCGACTTATACAATATGCGTGGAACATAACTGTGAATCGCTTGGTTTTACCAAAACCGACAAATCATCGTGGTGTAATAAACTTATCAAATGTAAAAGCGATGAAACATTTACGCTTTGCAAAGCACTTTGTGAAGTTGGCGATGTTTATTATGCGGACGGCACTTGCGGTTATGTTGAAGACTATGACGGCACCAAAATCCCTGTCGGTGTGGTTTACTACATCTCAGACGGTGGTGCACATGGTAAAGTGATTAACTTGCATGACTTGGGCAGAGCCTCATCAAGTGCAAGTTTTGATCCTGCTAACCCATATCAGACAAGTAATAAAACCTTCCCGTGGGGTAGTTATGGTACGGCCATTTCTGATTTGACGCATTTGAATTGTAACGGCAGTGATTATCTCACAGTAGCTAAAACAGGAGAGCATAGTAATCCATTCTGGTCGGCAGGTGAGAGTTGCACTGATCTTATTGTGAAAGCTCTAGGAAGTAGCAGTTTGCAGTACGCAGCAGGAGCGGCACATGCGTTTTATCCGCCTGATGTTCCGGAAGATGATCCGAAGGTGGGTAAAGGCAAATGGTATTTACCGACTTTAGGTGAATTGATGGACTTGTACGGGTATAATTATCAAAGCCTTCGTTATTCGACAGGTACATCGGGTGCCACCGGCACAACCAAGAGCACGGTCAACGCGACGCTTCAAGCCTTGAAGGATAAGAGTGCAGGGAATGCCGAAACGTTAACAAACAATTGCTATTTGTCCTCGTCGGAGTGCCATAGTACCGCCTCATGGGGGCTCACCATGAAAATTGGTGACCGGAGCTGCTACAGTAAGGACTATGGCCTCTATGTTCGGGCGAGTTTGGAATTTTAGCGGAACTTCGGGCAAAAAAGGAACCCCGCGTTGAGGCGGGGTTCCTTTTACATCTCTTCAGATTTTATTCAGCCTTGTTATCTGCCGCTTTAGATGTGGCGGACAAATCATCGGCGATACGCGCCGAACGACCACGCAAAGCACGCAAGAAATAAAGCTTGGCGCGGCGAATACGACCAATACGCGCAACTTCAATCTTGGCAACATTCGGCGAATAAAGCGGGAAAACACGCTCCACACCCTCGCCAAACGAAATTTTACGCACCGTAAATGAAGAATTCAGACCGTCATTTTTGCGCGCAATGCAAACGCCTTCATAGACCTGAATACGCTCGCGGTCGCCTTCTTTGACCTTGGTGTGAACCTTCAAGGTGTCACCGGCTTTGAAATCAGGCAGATTTTTGCCGGACATGAGCTTTTCAATTTGCTCTTTTTCAATATCTTTAATGTTCATTTCCTTAACCTTTACTTTTTAAATTTGTTCCCTTATAAACCGAAACTTTTTCAGAATCAAGATATTTTTTCATCAGATCAGGTCGGTTCTTGTTCGTTATTTCTAAAGACTGCTCTTTGCGCCAGTTTTCAATGTTTTTGTGATGCCCGCTCAAAAGCACCTCCGGCACCACACGCCCTTCCCAATCAATGGGGCGCGTGTATTGCGGGTATTCTAGCAAGCCGTTTTCAAAACTTTCGTCCTCTAACGACTGCGCATTGCCTAAAACACCTGGCAATAACCGTATTACCGCGTCCAAGACAACCATCGCCGCTTGCTCGCCACCGGTTAAAACATAGTCGCCAATGCTGATTTCTTCTGCTGCGTAAGCGTCTAAAACCCGTTGGTCAATGCCTTCAAAACGGCCGCAAACAAAAGTCAGTTCCTCTTCTTTGGACAACTCATGCGCCAACTGTTGCGAAAATGGCTTGCCCCGCGGGCTCATCACGAGTAAACGACCGCCCTTGTAATGCGCCTTTAACGCCGCACCTAAAATGTCTGGTCGCATAATCATACCGGCACCACCGCCACATGGTGTATCATCCACAGAACCATATTTATCAACCGCAAAATCACGGATATTAACCGTTGCAAGCGCGCATTTGCCCTCTGCCAACGCTTTGCCCGTGAGCGAAAAGCCCAAAAAACCAGGGAAAAGCTCGGGGAATACGGTCAAAACCTTAACTTTTAACATCGTCTTCCTCGTCTTTGGCAAAAGTCATGGACGTTTGCGCCACACGCACAAACCCGTTTGCAACATCAACCTCCGGCACATAAGCTTTGCTGAAAGGCAACATCTCGGTCTTGCCGCTTTCAAGCTTTAATTCCAAAATATCGCCCGCGCCAAAGTTATACATGCCGCAAACCTTGCCGACTTCTCGGTTTTGATGATCTAACACCTTTAAACCAACCAAATCCGCCAGATAAAACTCGTTTTTATCCGATAACTCGGGCAAAACGCTACGGCTGACGTAAAACTTGGTGCCAATCAGCGCTTCCGCACCGTTGCGGTCGTCCACACCCTTGATTTTGCAACGCAAAAGTTCTTTGCTATGCCCCGTGACCCTTAGTTCAAACAAGCGTGTTTGCTTTTCGTCCTCAAGTGCGCCGTACGCGCCAATATCAGCATCAGCGGCGGTAAAGCTTTTGACTTTGACCTCCCCTTTAATGCCGTGCGCGCCAACGATGGCCCCTAAGCAAACTCTGTCTAAATCAGGTTTCATGGCATTGTCTTTAAAAATAAGTCACAAAAATTATTCTGCCTTGGCTTCTTCAGCGGCAGGTGCCTCTTCAGCAGGGGCTTCTTCAGCTTGAGCAGCAGCTTCAGCAGCGGCTTTAGCTTCAGCCTCAGCAGCAGCTTTAGCCTCAGCGGCAGCTTTTAATTTTTCTTCTTTTTCTTTCATGCGTTCAACCGTTTTGGCACGCGGGGCAGACTTTTTGGGCTGTTCATGCATCACAGGTGCCGCGCAAAGCCCTAAACCTGCAAACAACTTTTGCAAACGTTCCGTCGGTTGTGCGCCCTTTTTGAGCCACTCGGCAACCTTTTCCTGATCAACGATTAAGCGTTGTTCATGATCTTTGGGCAACAACGGATTGTATGTGCCTAATTTTTCAATGTAGCGACCATCGCGCGGGGCGCGTTGATCAGCCGCCACAATGCGGTAAAACGGGCGTTTCTTGGAACCGCCTCTTGAAAGTCTGATACGTACTGACATTTTTTAGTTTCCTTTCTAATGTTAAAACCATTTTTTCCCGCCAAACATCGGGTTTGACGGATTTCTTTTCATCATCTGCGCAAAACCGGACATGCCGCCCATTTTGCCCATCTTTTTCATCAAGTCAGACATTTGCTCGTACGATTTGAGCAATTTGTTGACTTCTGAAACTTCAACGCCTGCGCCTAACGCGATGCGCTTTTTGCGCGAGGCTTTAATAATATCGGGGTTCTTTCTTTCCGCCTTGGTCATGGAAAGAATGACCGCCTCTTGCTTTTTAATCAGCTGATCGCCGATGCCGGACTGTTCAATCTGATTTTTAAATCGGGCAAGTCCAGGGATCATGCCTAAAATGCTCCCCATACTTCCCAACTTTTGAATTTGGCGCAGTTGAGCCAACATATCGTTAAGATCAAACCGCCCCGAAAACATTTTGGTCGCCATTTTTTCGGCCTCAGCTTTATCAGCCGTTTCCATAGCCTTTTCAACAAGCGTGACAACATCGCCCTGCCCTAAAATGCGACCAGCAACACGATCGGCATGAAAAGGCTCAAAATCAGCCACCTTTTCGCCCGTGCCAATTAATTTGACAGGCACGCCTGAAACCATTTTCATGGAAAGCGCCGCACCTGCGCGCGAGGAGCCATCCATACGCGTTAGAACCAAGCCCGTTATGCCAACTTTTTCTTGGAAAGCCTTGGCAACATGGCAAGCCTCTTGCCCCATAAGAGCATCAGCCACCAAAAGCGTTTCAACAGGGGTTGAAAGCTTTTTGACTTCGGCCACCTCGTTCATTAAGTTTTCATCTATCTGCAAACGGCCGGACGTATCTAAAATAAGGACATCAAAAACACCCTCTTTAGCGGCTTTTAGCGCGCGTTTAGTGATTTGAATTGGCGTTTCATCAGGGATAATTTCAAGCGATTCCACCCCGATTTGCGCGCCTAACTGCGCCAATTGCTCCTGCGCCGCCGGACGATAAACATCAAGCGAGGCTAGCAAAACTTTTTTGTTTTTCTTTAAGAGAGACGCTAGTTTTGCCGAAGTGGTCGTTTTGCCGGAACCTTGCAAGCCAACCATTAAAATAACAGCCGGCGCGGCTACATTGAGCTTAAGCTCGCCCTCATCGCCCCCTAAAAGCTTGACAAGCTCGTCATGAACGATTTTAACCACCATTTGCCCCGGCTGAACAGATTTCACAACCTTTTCGCCCAAAGCTTGCTCTTTGACATGGGCAATAAAGTCTTTGACGACCGAAAGCGAGACATCAGCTTCCAGCAAGGCAATGCGGATTTCACGCAGAGCCAAATCAATATCCGCCTCGCTCAAAACACCGCGCGAGGTGATTTTGGCAAAAGCTTGACTTAATTTATCGGTCAAAGACTCAAACATTTCCTTTTTCAACCCTTAAAGGCTTTTTCTACAACGTGTTGCACGCCAGTGTGCGAACCCTCGCTGACTGGCGGCACGCCTTGGCGTGTATAGAAAAAACCAAACTTTAAAGTAAATT
>CANRJO010000016.1 GCA_947630965.1 uncultured Alphaproteobacteria bacterium | reverse complement strand
TGGTTGCTATTACTGCTGTTATGCGCAAACTTATCCTCTTTGCTAACTCTTCCCTTAAACCTTGTGCATAACTCTTTCTTCTGGGTTGATGACATACGGAAAAGTTGGAAAGACGGAGAGTGAAAAAAATAATCCATATTATTTTCCACCCAAGCTGAGAGAATGCAAATAATGAGGCGAATAGAGTGATTTTAAGCCCGAAAGTACTGCAGCGTACGAATAAAAGAACAAATCCTTATTTTCTGATAATCCTCGGAAAGGCGGAGAACCGTTTAGATAGAGCGAAAAACTGCAGAACGGTCAAAATTCTAGTGTACTAAAAAGGTACATGAATTTTGACCGTTCTGCAGTTTTTCGCTCTAGATAGGCGGTTATACGCCTTTCCCTACTTATTATCTGGAGTAGAACTCAATAACCAGATTTGGCTCCATCAAGCACGCATAGGGCACATCATCAAACTTCGGCACAAAGGTGTATTTGGCGGAAAGTTTTTTGGTGTCCACTTCCAAATAAGAAGGTGCTTCGCGTGTTTGAGATTCAACGGAAGCCACAACCATCGGGATGGATTTGGCTTTTTCGCAAACTTCAATCACATCACCCACTTTAAGCATATAGGAAGGGATGTTCACTTTTTTGCCATTCACGATCACATGACCATGGTTTACGAATTGACGCGCAGCGAAAACGGTTGGGACGAATTTGGCTTTATAGACAAGGTTATCCAAGCGCGACTCCAACAAGCCGATTAAGTTTTCAGCGGCATCACCTGTGCGACGGATGGCCTCTTCATAATATTTATGGAATTGTTTTTCCGAAATATTACCGTAATAGGTCTTCATTTTTTGCTTAGCGCTTAATTGCACACCGTAGTCAGTGGCTTTTTTGCGGCGTTGACCATGCTGACCAGGCGCATAATTGCGCTTATTAATCGGGCTATTAGCATCACCCCAAAGATTCACGCCATAGCGACGGCTTGGCTTTTTCTTAGCTGAAACAATACTTTTCATTTATCAAATCCTTTTAAGTTTAAACATTATTGTCCCGGTTGCCTTTCGGAAAGGTTAGAAGAGCCAAAAGCCTCACAAACCAAGCCTCAGACGGGATAAGAGCGCGCGTTCCTTACTTTTGTTTGCGTCGTGATTGCTCCATCCGCCACCCCGGAAGTGCGCCTAAGTTACACCAATATTTTTTCTTTTGCAAGCAAAATTTTCAAAAAAAAACTGGATTTTTCTTTTGGAGCGTTTAGAATGAGCTTAGGAGGAAAAATGTCTTTAGAGCAAATGTTTTTGGAAGCTAAGGCGCTGTATCGGGCGGGAAAATATGCCGAAGCGGAGCAAAATTGCCGACAAATTTTAAGCCAAATACCTGAAAATGCAGATGTTTTAAACCTTGTCGGGCTAATTGCGCATGCTAAGGGGTATCCGGACACGGCGGTTTCTTATTTTGAAAGAGTGCTACGCCAGAATCAAAATTTAGCGCCAACCTGGTTTAATATGGCGGTTTCGCTCACAGCTTGCGGCAAATACAAGGAGGCTTTAGAGGCTTATCAGAATGTTATAAGATGCCGCCCCGATGTGAAAGAAACCTATAACAACATGGGTGGCGTTTATGAAAAGCTCAACCGCCTGCAGAATGCTTATAACGCTTATCGGCAAGCGCTTGCCCTGGATCCGGCATATGTGGATGCGGCGGTTAACTTGGCTGTTTTGGAACATAATACGGAGGCTTTGAAAGCCTTGTGCGAAAAGCACCCTCAATCGGCACTGCCACTTTATTATTTAGGCTTGGAAGCTTTCAAACAAGGTGATTATCACGCCGCCGCCCGATTATTACAAAAGGCGTTAAAAAACGAACGTACATCTGCCGAGATATGGTTTCAATGCGGCTTGACGGCGCAAGCTTTAGGAAAAGAGAAAAACGCGCAGAAGTGTTATCATCAGGTTTTAGCATTGGAGCCTAAAAACGTCCCTGCCCTTGTGAATTTGGCAAACCTCACACACGATGAAACGCTTTATGTAACAGCCTTGGGACTTAATCACCAAAACGCCGAGGCGCACACCGGTTATGCCGACTTGCTTTATGCCCAAAACCGCAAAACAGAAGCTTTGGAAGAATACAGAAAAGCCGTTATCTTAAACCCAGATATACCACAGATTTCCAATAACTTAGGACTTGTTTTGAAAGACTTAGGTGATTATGAGCAAGCGCTAGATTTATTTATGAACGCTTTTTTGAAAGAAAAGCATACCAAAGATTACGCCATTAATATTTCGGAAACGTTAGTCCTGTTATACCGCCAAAGCCCCGAACGCGCAGTTGAAATTGCAAAACTTTGGGTGCAAAATGCGCCGGGAAACGTGCTCGCGGAACATACGTTGGCTTCCTTGACTGCAGAGGGCTCAGATAAAGACGCGCTTTACAGTGAGGAATATTTTGATATTTTCGCCAAATGCTATGAAGACGTGATGCAAAAAATAAGATATAATATTATAAACAAAATCAAAGAGTTGCAAATAGAACTTAAAGGAAAAATTTTAGATTTAGGCTGCGGCACCGGCATGGCGGCCATGATCCTTAAAACAAATGAAAATAGCTTTACAGGCGTGGATATTTCACAAAAAATGTTGGAAATTGCCAAGAGTAAGGACGTTTATGAACGGCTTGTGAAAGATGATATTCGCCACTTTTTGGATACAAATGTTGAAAAATTTGATAAAATCATCGCCTTTGACGTGTTAAATTATGTGGAAGATATGGCCGGTATTTTATCTGCCGCCCGCGGCGTACCCTTGGTGTTTAGCGTGGAAAACGCGCCTCAGAATGTGGCAGAGCTTGAAATTTCGCCCGCCGGCCGTTATAGGCACAATCCTGTTTATATCCGCCGCCTGCTGATTGAATGCGGCTATCAAAATATACAAAGCCATCAGTTTGCTTTGCGCCTGGAAGAAAATGAACCCGTAGAAGGCACCTTGTTTCAAGCTCAATAAAAACTGCGGTTCACAGGCTTTTTAGGTGATAAAACATCGGAAAGTTGCCCGTCTTTGAGCTGAACCTGCCTGTCCATTTGCGCCGCCAAATCAAGATTGTGCGTAGCAATCAAAGCCGATAAGCCTGTTCCTTTGACAATGTCTAAAAGCGCTTGGAAAACCTGAACGGAAGTTTTTGGGTCCAAATTACCGGTCGGCTCGTCAGCAAGCAAAAGTTTTGGGGTGTTCGCTAGGGCGCGCGCAATCGCCACCCGTTGTTGCTCGCCACCTGAAAGCGCCGCGGGGCGATGATGCAAACGCTTGGAAAGCCCGAGCTTATTTAAGAGCCAAGCCGCCTTTTCTGAAGCTTGATGAAAGCTTTTACCGGCAATCAGCTGTGGCAAAACGACATTTTCAAGTGCATCAAAATCAGGCAAGAGATTGTGATATTGATAAACAAAGCCCAAATAATCGCGCCGAAGAGAGGTGCGAAGCTCGTCATCTGCCAAATGGCATTTTTGCCCGTCAAGAACAATCTCACCGGAATTAGGCAAATCCAACAGACCGGCAATCTGCAAAAGCGTGGTTTTGCCAGAGCCCGAAGGTCCAATAAGCGCCACAACCTCTCGCGGGGCAATCGTTAAATCCGCCCCTTTTAAAACATCAAGACGTTGCCCGCCCTGCATATAGTGACGGCAAATGTGCCTTAATGCTAATGTTGATATTGTGCTATTCATAATGCAACGCCTCCACAGGGTTCATTTTGGCGGCACGATACGCGGGGTAAAGCGTTGCCAAAAAGGATAAAAGCAAGGAGACAATGCCCACGACATAAACCTCCGTCCAGTTCACTTCGGCAGGAAGTTGGGAAAGGAAATAAATTTCGGCGGAAAAGAGCTCGCGTCCAGAAAAGTTTTCCAAAAAACGACGGATGGATTCAATATGGGCGCAAAAAGCCACCCCGATTCCAAAACCGATGAGCGTACCAACAACGCCGATAAACGCACCGTCCATAAAGAAAATGCGCATAATCATACCTTTTGTCGCGCCCATAGTGCGCAAAACGGCAATATCCCTGCCCTTGTCCTGTACAAGCATAATAAGTGCCGTGATAATGTTAAAGGCGGCCACCAAAATAATGAGCGTTAAAATCAAAAACATCACGTTGCGTTCCACGTCAAGAGCATTAAAAAAGGCAGAATTTGTTTGCTTCCAGTCATAAACGTAAGCATCAGCGCCCACACTTTCTTCTACAGCGGAACGGATAAAAGGCAGCTCATCGGCATTTTGGAGTGTAATGTCAATTTGCGTGGCAGCTCCTTTTAAGCCAAAGAACTTTTGTGCAGTCTCCAGAGGCATAAAGAGAAAGGCGGAATCATACTCATACATGCCCACGTTAAACGTGCCCAAAACGGTGTATGTTTTCATCCGTGGCATGGTGCCGAAAGCGGTGACTTTGCCGTTGGGCGAAATAAGGGTTACTTCATCACCTGCAAAAACGCCAAGTTTTTGCGCTAACCGTTCACCCAAAACAACCACATCGCCTTCAAAGCTTTCCAAATCAAGCGGCATAAATCCCTTGCGCAGAACATCTTTTCTGAAAAGATCGGTTTTATCCATACCGCGAATCATAGCCCCTTCAGCGGCATGCGGCGTTGCAACCAAAATTTGCCGTTCAATCAAGGGAACAGCTGATTGCACACCGGTCATATTTTCAAAGCCTTCTGCCGCGGCAGCATAGTTCGTGAAAGGAAATTCAGGCGTTGCGGCAACCACAATATGCCCATTTAAGCCCAAAATGCGGCTAAGGAGCTCGCTTTTAAACCCATTCATCACAGACATCACAATTATGAGCGTAGCAACGCCAAGTGCAATGCCCGTAAAGGCAAATCCGCTAATCACGGATATAAAGCCCTCCTTGCGTTTGGCGCGCAAATAGCGCCATGCGGTCATACGTTCAAACTTTGAAAAAATCATACATCCTCACTTGCTTTGAACAGCATATTCAAAAGTTTTATCCTTTTCAAGCATTTATTGAAATAAATCCTTGATTTTATCAAAGAAAGTTTTGATTTCCGGTTGGCAATTATCATCTTTGCTCAAAGCACGGAATTCTTCCAGAAGTTCTTTTTGACGCGCATTAAGGCGCGTCGGCGTCATCACGGACAAAATCACGAACAAATCGCCCCGACGGTCTGTATCCATAATGCGCATGCCCTGCCCTTTAACGCGGAGTTTATTGCCTGTTTGTGTGCCCGCAGGAATGCTGAGCTCAACTTTTTGACCGTCAATCCCCGGAATTTCCACTTTGCCACCCAAAGCCGCACAGACCATGGAAACTGGAACTGAGGTATAAAGATCCTTGCCTTGACGTTCATAAAGCTTGTGTTCTAAAACATTGACAAACACATAAAGATCACCTTGCGGGCCGCCGCGCTTGCCTGCTTCGCCGGCGCCGGCAATCCGCATGCGGACATTACTTTCAATACCTGCGGGAATTTTGACTTTTAAGGCCTTTTCCACCCGAATAGTGCCTTGCCCGTTGCAATGAGCGCATTTGTCTTTAACCGCACGCCCCTCACCATGACAAACAGGACATGTTGTTTCAAACATAAAAAAGCCGCCTTGTTGGGTGCGCACACGCCCGGTGCCGTGGCATGTGGCGCAAACGGGGGCTTCCTTGCCGTCCGCCGTTCCGAAGCCGTGGCAATCTGTGCATGGTTCTGTGGTACGAATTTTAATTTCTTTTTCAACGCCGTTAAAAGCTTCTTCAAGCGTAATATTGAGATTATAGCTCAAATCCTGCCCGCGAAGTGGTCCGTTCGGATTTGGCGAGCGACGTCCGCCACCCATAAAATCAGAGAACATATTGGAAAAAATATCCGATAAATCATCTGCATTAAAGCCAAAGCCACCGCCAAAGGGATTACCGCCGCCCATGCCGTTTTGAAACGCCTGATGCCCGTACCGATCATACGCTGCGCGCTTTTGCGGATCTTTCAAAACCTCGTAAGCTTCGTTAATTTCCTTAAAGCGTTGCTCGGCGGTTTTATCACCGGGGTTCCGATCAGGGTGATATTTCATGGCTTGCTTGCGAAAAGCCTTTTTAATATCCTCATCAGAGGCATCTTTAGAAACTTCCAAAAGTTCGTAATAGTCTTTGTCCGTCATGGCTTATTCCTGCTGATTTTGTTGTAAAAGTTTAGGGCTGACCCACATTTTCCCGCGGCGTAAAAAGTCAGGCAACTCGGGTAAAGAAGAGGCGCCTGCCGCTTTGGCATGCCCACCACCACCGAACTTTTCGGCAATTTTAGAGACATCAACATTGTCTTTAGCTGTGTAAAATGAGAGATTCCAACGGTTTTTCTTATTCATGAAAAAGTTAATCATCACATCATAATCTTTGATATTATCCAAAGAATCGTAAAATTCGGAATATCCTTGGGCAATGTTGGCGCAAATACAGCGCAATCCCTCATATTCCACTTCAAAGGCTTCTGCACGCGCCAAGCGAAAATTCCGATTGCGAATATAGGAAAGAATAGCGCGCCCTTTTTCAACCATTTCATTAATGTTGATTTCATTGTGGATCAGCTCACCCCAAATTTTATCTGTCGGACGATTGACGCCCAAGGCCTGCATAGCATATTCAAAGGGGCGTACACGTTTATCTTTCAAATCAAAAATATCATTTAAGCCCAAAAGCTTCAACCCGAGTGGCACCTGTTTACCGGGATAAAAATATTCCCAAGTTAAGAGCATGGCAGCCGTTCCCACGCGCCGAATGCCCTTTATCGGTTTCATGGTACCTGCTTGAAGGCGTTGTTCATATTGATCAATCACGGAAACATGATGATCAATCCAAACAAAATCTGCTTTTTCGTTCAGTTCTGCCATAAAGTCAAGGGGCAGAGAAATATCGCAAACGACAATCTGATCATGCTTTCGAATCTCATCATACAAAATTTCCATATCGTGATTAAGACCCATCAGCTCACAATCAGGATAAACACTGCGCACAATAGCGGCGGAACCTTTTCCGTCATGATCTGCTAAATGATAAATACAAAGCATTTTTTTTCTCCTTAAAATATCAGGGTCATATTGTCATAAGCGGGCGTCACATCCGGCGGTGTCGCATTGTTGACATCGTTATAATCGCACTCCACCGCCATATGGCTGATAACGGTCTGCAAGGGCTTAATTTGCGCCACATAAGATAAAAGCGTATCCAAACCCATGTGATAAACAAGCGAATGCCGCGTTGTCAAAGGCATCACTAAAATTTTAGGACGCTTGCAAATAAGCGCCAAAGACTGGGGCGAAATTTCCTTACAATCAGCAATATAAACGAGCTCACCGTCATTAAACATATAGCCCATGGAAGGCACAGAATGCCCTTCAAGCAAGAGCGGCGTTATCTTCACACCTTTAATTTCAAAGCTTTCGCCCTCAACCGCCAAATGCAAAACAAGGCTCGGTTTATAAAGCGGATTGTTGGGCTTGTTTTCATCGGCCACCAAATAAGCAAAGCGCGTTTCAATAGCATGTTTGGTATCGGCGTTGGCATAAACCTCCAAAGGTTGGCGCGAAATACGGTTCAGATCGCGCAAGTCATCAATGCCGTGAAGATGGTCAGCATGGGAATGCGTATATAAAACAGCGTCTAAATGCCGAATATTATTATCAATCAACTGATTACGTAAATCTGGTGATGTATCAATCAAAATTTGAGCATCGCCAATTTCCACATACGCCGAGTTTCGCCGGCGGATATTTTTAGGATTAGACGGATCGCAGTTGCCCCACCCGTTGGCAAGTGCCGGAACGCCGGGCGCCGCGCCAGAGCCTAAAATGATCAGTTTAGACATTGCCTTTTCCTTCCGCCTTTATTTTTGTAAACAAATGAAAAAAGTTACTTGTTGTTATAGCCGATATTTTATCAAAATCAACCTTTTTTATTTCGCTTAAGCACTTTGCCGTTTCCACAACATAAGAGGGTTCATTGACCTTGCCCCGATACGGTACGGGCGCTAAATAAGGCGCATCGGTTTCAACAAGCAAACGTTCAAGCGGAATTTTGGCAAAAGAATTGCGCAAGTCGGCGGAATTTTTAAAGGTAATCATTCCCGAAGCTGAAATATAAAAGCCAAGAGATAGTGCCGTTTCAGCCACTTGCCAAGAGGAAGAATAACAATGGATGACGCCTGTAAAAGGCTTTTGGCGCATAGAATCTGTGAGAATAGTGCAAATATCGTCATCTGCTTCCCGTGTATGAATAACAATCGGCAGACAGCTTTCCTGTGCCGCCAAAATCATTTGTTTCAAAACCCTGATTTGAACATCATGCGGACTAAAATCATAAAAATAATCTAGCCCGCATTCCCCAATCGCCACAACTTGAGGATAAGCCGTATTTTTCAAAACATCTTCCGCGGTCACAAAAGCATAATCTTTGGCATCGTGCGGGTGAACGCCTGTTACGGTAAAAACATTCGGGAATAAGGAACAAATGCGAAGTTGCTTATCAAGAGCATCAAATTTACCGCCGGCATTTAAAATATAGCGCACATCAGCAACACTTGCCCGCAACATAACCTCATCAAGGATGGTATCAAACTCTTCCGAGCCCAAATGGCAATGACTGTCAATCAACATCGTGCACCGCTTTATTCATGTCATAAATCAAGTTCAGCAAAACCTGTTTTTTATCCATATTCAGCGCCTCAACATCACGAAACATTTTTTGCGCCTTATCCCAAACTTCGCTAAGCGCCGAAACATGCGTACCAGCACGCAATGTTTCAAAAAGGAGCTTTTGGAAAAGTTCTGTCGTTAAATCCCAAAGAGTTTCATCTTTTTGAGCAGCAGAAGCAAGATCCGAAGCCGCTGAAACATCTAAACCGCCACTGTCATAAACTAGCTTTTCAAGTGTTTTATAAATACTTAAACCGTCAGCATCGGCATATCTGATGGCGCGTCCGATACTGCCACCCGAGATTTTAGAAATACCTAAAACCTCTTTTTCACTCATTTCCGGACGATAGCGCCGCATTAAAGTTGCAACATTGCTTTCCGTCAGCGGCTCCAAAACAAGCTTGGCACAACGCGAGCGAATGGTCGGCAACAAACGACTGGGCTGATGACTAACCAAAAGCAAAATACTTTTGGCAGGCGGCTCCTCCAAAATTTTCAAAAGAGCATTCGCACCCGCGGTATTCAAATCATCAGCGCTGTCAATCAGGACCACACGCCAATTACCGTCAAAAGATTTTTTGCTCAAAAACGCGTGAATAGAGCGGGCTTCCTCAACCTTAATAAAGGCGGATTTTTTCAACGCTTGAAGTTCTTCATCATTGAGCGCTTCGCCATCTTTAATGGCTTTCATAACCTTCTTTTTATCGGTCTCAATAAAATCGCGCTCCAACACTTTCAAATCCGGATGTGCTTGCCGCGCAATCAATCGAAAAGCCGGATCATTTTCCGAAACGTTTATGGTTTGATATTTGTCTTTTTGAAGCGGATCCGCCGAGAGTAAAAAGCGGGCAATTTTATAGCAAAGTGTTGCTTTTCCGATCCCTTCCGCACCACTGATAAGCCATGCATGGTGAAGAGCTCCTTTTTTCCACGCATTTAGAAACACTTTCTCAGCATTTTCATGACCGATGAGATAGTTATTTTGATGTGGCGCAACATTTTCCATCAGATTTTAAACCTTTCGGAAACCGTACGGACAACATCAGCATGAAGCGCTTCAATACTTTGATTAGCGTCAAGAACCACACATCTTTGAGGCTCGGCTTGAGCAATTTGCAAAAAGCCTTGGCGCAAGCGTTGGTGCCACTCTAAAGCACGGCTTTCATTGCGGAGCTCTTTTTGAGCCATACCCTCTGCCTTTTTGAAAGAACGTGCAAGCCCGATCTGCGGATCTAAATCCAAAATAAGCGTTAAATCAGGCTTAAAATCGCCCACAGCAAAGCGATAAAGCATGTCCAAGTCTGTTTTTGATAGGCGCTCATGATAAGCATAATACTGATAAGCCATGGTAGAGTCAGCAAAGCGGTCGCTTAAAACCCAACAGCCTTGCGCTAAAGCCGGCCAAACTTTTTGAACCAAATGAATACGGCGATCGGCAAAAAACAAAAGCGCCTCGGCTGAAGCATCAAGCTTGCTGACCTCGCCTTCAACCAAAATGCGCCGCAACTCCAGTCCGATATCTGTTCCCCCTGGCTCTTTGGTCAAGACGATATCTTTATCTTTTCTTTTAAGATATTCATACAACAGTTTGATTTGCGTTGATTTTCCGCATCCCTCCCCGCCTTCGAATGTAATAAAGCGCCCTTTCATTTACTTTTTCCCGAAAAGCAAATATTGCACATTGAGCCACAATTTTTTCATAAATCCGACTTCCGCAACATCATGAACGGCAACCAAAGCAACTTCACGGACATTACCCTCTGGATCAGTCAACAATGCGCTACCAATTTGATCACCTTTTTTAACGGGCGCGACGACGGGTTCATCATAAGTAATTTTAACTGAAAAGCGGTTACGTTCACTCCGGCGGATAGTTTCCACCTCGTTTTGAGCTACCGCCGCTTGAACGCTTGGCACAACACCATACCAAACCGAAACATCAGCCAAAGGCTCGTTAGCGGTCAAAACCTGATAATTATCAAACTCGCGGAAACCATAGCTCATCAAGCGTTCAGCCTCTTCCGAGCGTTCACGATTGCTTTGCATGCCGCTCATGGCGCTGATAAGCCGCCGTCCACCTTTCAAAGCCGAAGCCGTTAAGCAAAAGCCTGCCTCATCGGTATGCCCTGTTTTTAAGCCATCGGCACCCGTCATAGAATAAAGCAAGGGGTTGCGGTTGCCTTGTTTAATGTTATTATGCGTAAAGTTCTTTTCCGAAAAAATCCGATAATATTCTGGAAATTCGCTAATAATACGTTTGGCAAGCAAAGCCAAATCTTCCATAGACATCCGTTGCTCGGGATCAGGCAAGCCCGTGGCATTGGCAAAGCTACTATTTTTCAAACCAAGCTTTTGCGCCGTTTCATTCATCAAAAGCGCAAAATCTTCTTCCGTACCGGCAATATTTTCCGCGGCAACAATGCAGGCATCATTACCCGATTGCACAATAATGCCCTGAAGCAGATCTTCAAGCGAGACTTCTTCACCGATTTTCAAAAACATGGTTGAACCGCCGCTTGCAGCACCGCCCTTGCGCCAGGCATTTTCACTCACGGTAAATTTATCATCTAAGGAAAGGGTGCCATTACGCAGTTTATCAAAAATCACATATAACGTCATAAGCTTGCTCATAGAAGCCGGCGGAACAGACTCATCGGCTGCTTTTTCATAAAGATAAGCGCCCGTATCATAATCCATCAAAACGGCATTACGCGCGGTTGTTTCAAAGGCACTAGCCGCGCCTGCCATCAAGGCACTCAAAGATATCAAAGAAAACAAAAGCTTTTGATTTTTCATAAAAAGATCTCCTTATTCATGAACAATTCGGGCATCAGAAATGCCATAATTTTTAACTTTGGATAACGTTTCATAAGCCGCTTCGGTATTGCTAAAGGGCCCGATACGCACGCGGTAATACCTAACGCCGTTAACGGTTGCAGGCACCACAAAGCTGTCTCCAAACGAAGACAAGCGTCCGCTCAAGCCATCAGCCAAATTTCGTTGTGTAAAGGCCGCCGCTTGAATATAAGTACCGCTTTGGGCAACAACGGATTCAGACTCTTCTTGCGGTGTATATGTTGGCACGGACTCAGGCGTCGGCGTTGACACAGATGCGGAAGCTGCGGGAATGGGTGTAAACGTAGCAACAGAAGGAACATCTTCGCCAAGCATAGCCGCTTTCAAGGCACGGCTTTCTTCTGCCAAAATTTCAACACGCACCTTGGCGGTTCCTTTGGTCTGATAACCCAACAACTGAGCCCCACGCTTGGAAATGTCAATAATGCGATCTTTGGCATAAGGCCCGCGATCATTCACGCGCAACACAAGCGAGCGGCCATTTTCAAGGTTTGTGACACGAACAATGGATGGTAGCGGAAGCGTCCTATGTGCCGCTGTTAAAGTATTCATATCATACTTTTCGCCATTAGCTGTTTTCTTAGCGTGAAAATCTTCACCATACCAACTGGCAATACCAACCTCAGAATAAGAATAATCCTCTTTCGGATAATACCATTTGCCCATAATCTTATAAGGGTTACCCACCTTATAAGTGCCACCATGTTGTGTGATGGCAACGGCTTGTGCTTGCGGTGTAAGACCGCTAAGCTCAGGTGTACCGGTTGAAGAACAAGCGCTTAAAAACGCCAAAGCCGAAAATGCAAGAATATATTGAGCGTTCATTTGTCATCCTATTTTTTATTATAATCATTGTGGCTAAGTTAACGCTTTTTTATAAGCACGTCTAGCCCGATTTTATCTTATTCAACCTATTTTTTCACTTTACGCGGCGGCAGCGGAACTTCAAAGCCTTGCGCAGGATCATAATTTTTAAGCTTAGTAATAAAGCGAAAATCCGGATAGCCGTCTGCCGGCAAACCTGCCTTTGCCTGTAGCTTTTTAACAGCCGCTTGCGTTTGAACACCCAACTTACCGTCAACTTTCAGATCTGTTCCCAAAACTTGGTTCGAAAAACGCTGAATAAAAGAAACTTCGTCAGAGGTCGGCTTAAACTGGTGCGCACTTGCGGCAAAATTAAATGGCTTATTATTTGTGGCAACATCGGAAAGAATGCCGACAGCCAAAGCATAGTTTTGAGAACGATTCCATATCATGATTTTACGAAAATTCCGAAACACCAGATAGCTCCGCCCCCGCCGCCCATCCGGAACAATCACGGAGCCCTTAAGGGCTTTGTCAAATTGAAGTTTATTCCCGTCCACAAGACGAACATCAAGCTTTTGCCATTGTTTGACTGTATTGGATTCGGACAAGCCGACCTCATCAAAGTCAAAATTCCAAGGTAAAACGACCTCAGCGCCCCAAGGTTCATCGGGCTTAAAGCCGAGTTTGTGTAAATAATTGGCGGCAGAAGCAAGCGCATCCGGCACCGAATTCCAAACATCGGCAAAGCCGTCACCATCCCAATCCACAGCATAAGCTTCATAAGTGGAGGGCATAAACTGAAAATGCCCCATAGCCCCCGCCCATGAACCATAAAGATTTTGCGGATCCAAATCATGATCTTGCACAATTTTTAAGAAATGATAAAGCTCATTTTTGAAAAATTTGGAACGGCGCTCATCCGCTGCCAGATTAAGAAGCCCATCTGCCAAAAGATAATGCCCCTTATAATGCCCGAAATCCGTTTCCACAGCCCAGAATGCCGCCAGATACGAAAGCGGTACCTGATATTTTTTTTCAATATCGGCATATTTTTTCTTCATTTCAGCATATTGACGGCGTGTTTTTTCCACACGCTTCGCATTGAGAAGGCTCTCCAAATAATCTTCAGAGCTCAAAACAAACTCAGCCTGTTTTTTATCTTTTTGCAAAACTTCAGGCTTGGGATGATAATAAGTGTTTTTGCCATAAGTTTTTTCCCAAACTTTTTCATCAATGCCGCGTTCAAGCATTTCCTCTTTTGTTTGCGCCAAAAATTGAAGCCACGCATCGGGCACAGATTCGGCAATAGCTGAAACAGCCCAGAAGCAAAGCCCAATCACAAAAAAAACGATTTTTAAAAACCTCATATTTTCTTCCGTCAGAAACATCTATATCAAATTGGTTATACAACATTGACAAGAGATTGCAACGCTGACTTGAAATTATAAACATTCAAAATGCGTTTGGGAAAACAAATGCCGAAACCGCTCCAACCAAACACTGCTGATTTTAACCTGATAGATAACCTCATTTTCAGTTGGAGAAACCTGCATGACTTCAGCATTTTGAAAAAGCCACGCCCGAAGCTTGCCATCTGCGGGATCGGCATAAATGCGGCAGGTTGCAAAATCAAGTGAAAGTTTATTATCAATCAGGCTTAAAAGCGCCGCACACCCCTCACCGCTTAAGGCTGAGAGCGTCAAAAGTCTGTCAGGCGCTTTTTTAACCTGATTATTAAATATGTTTTTATTTTCCTCATCTAGAAGATCAATTTTATTTAGAACTTCAATATACTTGTTGTTATGAGACAAATTTTCTAGCCCGAGTGTTTTAAGAACCTCAAAAACATTTTGGCGTTGTTGTTCTGTTTCCGCGGAAGAAACATCGCGCACATGGATAAGAATATCAGCTTCCAAAACTTCCTCCAACGTGGAGCGAAACGCCATAATCAGCTCATGCGGTAAATCTGAGATAAACCCGACGGTATCAGAAAGAATAACCTCTCGCCCAGAAGGTAACGTAATTTTGCGCAATGTCGGATCCAGAGTGGCAAAAAGCATATCTTTTGCCATGACAGAAGCGCCGGATAAACGGTTAAAAAGCGTTGATTTTCCGGCGTTGGTATAGCCCACAAGCGCCGCCACAGGGTACGGCACGCGCCGACGATTGCCACGTTGCAAGGTTCTTGTATTTTTAACCTTTTCAAGTTCCTTTTTAATTTTGACGATTTTTTCATCAATCAAGCGGCGGTCAAGCTCAATCTGTTTTTCGCCCGGGCCACCCAAAAAGCCTGCACCGCCGCGTTGACGTTCCAAGTGCGTCCAACTGCGCACCAAACGCGAACGCTGATAAGTTAAATGCGCTAGCTCCACCTGCAACTTGCCCTCGCCTGTTTGCGCACGCTCGCCGAAAATTTCCAAGATAAGAGCTGTTCGATCAATCACTTTCAAACAAAGTTCTTTTTCCAGATTCCGTTGCTGAATGGGCGAAAGCGGCGCATCAACAATCAAGAGTTCAATATTTTGGGAAGTAAATTGTGAAGCCAAATTTTCCAAAAAGCCCTTATTAAAATAAGTTGCAGGCTTAATTTCACGAAGCGAAACAATTTCGGCAAAACAAACATCAACAAAAATAGCCCTCACCAAAGCCACAGCTTCGCTCAAGCGATTTTCGGCGGATTCGGTATGCCTTAAATGTGCTTGGAATGGGCACAAAACAGCAGCACGCACAACGCGTTTTTGCGAAATCTCAAGCAAAATTACTCTTCTGCCACATCAACGTTAGCATTAGGCATAATAGTAGAAACAGCATGCTGATAAACAAGCTGCGTATGCCCATCGCGGCGTAAAAGAAGCGAGTTTGCATCATAAGATGTAATAATGCCCTGTAGTTTGACGCCGTTAATCAAAAACACGGTAACGGCAATCTTTTTTTCTTTAATATCATTTAAAAAACTATCTTGAGCCATTAGAAAAACTCCTTATATAATTCACTTAAAATAAAATAATCGTTTAAGCTTAAAAGTAAAGGCAAGATTCCCTTTGGTGGATAACTTTGATTGTAAAAAATAAAGAGAGAGGGAATAAATCCCTCTCTGGTGACCTTTCAAAAACAAACATCAAACGAATTTAGATCTTTTGTTGCCTGTTATTCAAAGGAACATTTTTTGTTCTGATACAGGTAAAGTTGAAACTAAATTCTATTTTCCACGATACGTATCATGAACACGCTTAATATAGCTCTCAAAATCCCCTTATCAACCCCATATAGCCGAAAGGATACTTCATTTGAAATTTTCACCACAAAAAGCTACTTTTTAAGTCCTAAAAAACGAAAAAGATTAAAAGACTTTTTTCTCTTTGGTGAACTTAATTTTTCTAAAGCCAGATAATAACAATCTGGATATGTTTTTTCAACTTTCTGGAGAAGTTTAAAGTTTTGTACTTTAAGACATGAAATTATCCCTTTCCGCATCATTTCAGTCATTTCTGCGGTCTTGTCACAATGAAAAGTTTCCTGAACTTTTTGATAAAAAAGCAAATGCGGCATCCAATATTTGCTAAACCAGGCATCACTTTCACCTGCGCCACTCCAAATACCACCCGCATGCTTACGATAAACTCCCATCACTTCAGGAAGATATCCAATCTTACCAACTTGTGCATGCAATAAGTGCAAAAACCAGTCACCAGGGGCAATATAATCTGGAAAAATTTTCGTACACTCTCGGCGCCAACGATAGACAACCGAATTTGTCTGAATAAAATTACATTGAAGCAAAACATCCAGGTTCATTTTTTTCAGCATTTTCGACTTTGGATAAAGAGAATCTGGTTTAGAATGATTTTCCCAATGAACTTTAACGGGATGAAAACAGATACTGTAATCCGGATGTGATTCCAAAAAATCAACTTGTTTTTGAAGCTTAAAAGGATCTGTCCAATAATCATCCCCTTCACATAGGGCAACATACTTACTTTGAATACCTGGAAAGAGAATATCTCGACAGATATAAATTGATTTTCCAAATTGATTTTCCGTTTGATAAGTGGGTTTAATAATATCTGGATACTTAAGCGCATATTCACGTATAATATCTGCAGTGCCATCCGTGGAGGCATCATCATGAATAAGCACTTCAAATGGAAAATTTGTCTTCTGCATAACAAACCCCTCTAGTGCATCTCTTATAAAATGCACATGATTATAAGTAGGACAAACGATTGAAAGCTTAGGTCCATATTGGATTAACAATTGTGCCATCGTCTTGTTGTACCTCTATTTTTATGATTTTTTTTATTGTTTTTATTGTTTTAAGTAACACTCGCTTTTTATCTGATAAAATAATAATTGGTCCTATTTTAGATGACTTATTTATTATTCCTGTTGAAATACTGCCTATTTTTACAAAATTTGCTTTTATTGCAGATAAGTTCTTTAATTTATCTAAGCCTTCGACTTTTATAATTATACCTTTAGGTAATAAAAATGTTACATACGCAGCCCATCCTCTTGGGAGCCTTTGTGGTAATTGAATATTTATATTATTTTGCATGTTTGCATATAGATAATCTACAGTATCAATTTTTGTCAATAAAGGTATAATATGAGAATTGATACAACATCCTCCACCTCGTGCGGCTATTTCATTTAGATAAATGCTATTAGTTTGAGCATTATAAATATATTCAGCATGCGTATTGCCATATTTTAATCCAAATTCTTTTACTATCAAATTATTTATTTCTAATATTTTTCTTTCAATACTATTTAATTTATTAGCCACACTTTTAAATATTCTT
The DNA here is from genome assembly GCA_947630965.1 of uncultured Alphaproteobacteria bacterium. Lineage (GTDB taxonomy): Bacteria > Pseudomonadota > Alphaproteobacteria > RF32 > CAG-239 > CANPYS01. The sequence continues at coordinate 6,853 of CANRJO010000016.1, read as the reverse complement.
TCCCCTGATATACATAGATTTTCTAATGGAAAATTTTTACTTTTACCGATAATTAAATTTTGATGTAAATAATTAGCAGCTATACCATCGACCACATATTCCTGACCCGGAATAAATTCTTCACATATTATCTTTCCTGACATAGAATAACTTTTTGTAATGGGAAAAAGCTCCACCAGTTGAGGTAAACTTTTTATAATAAAGACTCCTCTACTTCCATCTGAATCCTCTGGTTTTATGACAACAGGGAATTTAAAATTAGAAATCACATCTTGAGCTTCTTCTATACTATTTACTTCACAATGTTTGGCTGTTTGTAAACCGATTTTTTGAACTTTTTCTTTCATCAAAAATTTATTTGTAAAATGAAGTGAACATTGATAGCCAATACCTGAAAGATTCATTTTTTCAGCAACATAGGCCACACTTGTTACAGCCAAATCAAATTGATCTGATATTATATAATTTATTTGCTCTTTTTTAGCAATTTCAAGTATTTTTCCTTTATTCCGAACATCTTCATAATAAACTTTATTAGCCATTGATATTCCTGGATATGGCCCTTGTGAAGTTATCACGATAACATAAAATTTGAGTTCAATTGCTTTACGGATTAACGGAATTTGTCCAACACCTGCTCCCAATATCATAATTTTTTTCATTTGTATTAACCAACCTTCCTATTATATTTAACAATTGGAATAAAGCCTAATAAATATACAATTAAATAATTATCATTTTTTTTGACTTTCAGTAATTCTATGGAAAAGATAGTGAATCTCCATGTAAAATTTCTATTATTTATCTTTTTTCTAATAAAATAATTTGTTAAGGCTATATATTTATTAGGAAAATTTTCCACAAATTTTCCAAGCAAATCTATATCTTTTTCTTGATTTATATATTGAAACAGCATTGCAAAATTCGGTTGCATGAAATTATTAATTTCTTTTTCAAAATCTGGAGCAAAGTATTCTTTTAAATTTTGATAAGTTAACAGTGTATCCATCTTAGAGATTTTTATCAATTCTTTATGATTTTGATATGAAGAAACTCCATTAGCTACTCTATATACAGACATAGCCTCTGGCATATAATAATATCCGCCATCTTTTCCTAATTGTAACATTTGGATAACAATATCACCTCCGCGGCATTTATTCATCCATTCTGGAAATTTAATATTATAATTCCATCTATACATTATAGTTGCCGTATGGATAATATAATTACCTATTAAGTCAGATATTGTATATTTATGCTTTTTTACAAACCCTTTTTTACTTCTAGGTAAATATCTTTTACCTTCATCATCATAATTATAAGATTTATCACCATACCAATATTTTTCTTTCGGTTTTACTATTTCAGCATCATGAAAACATCCTCTATATTCAGGATGCGCTTCTAAAAAATCAACTTGTTTTTGAAGCTTAAAAGGATCTGTCCAATAATCATCCCCTTCACAATAACAAATATATTCTGCAGTAATTCTGTTTCTTAAATCTTGTGCGTTTAAGATGCTTCCAAGATTCTTATTATGTGATATTAATTTTATTATATCCGGGTATTTTTGAGCATATTTCTTTATTATATCTGTGCTACCATCCGTAGAACAATCATCGCCCACAAGGACCTGATACGAAAAATTAACTTCTTGCATAATAAATCCTTGAAGCGCTTGCTCTATATAATCTTTGTGATTATATGTTAAACAAATCACTTGAACTTTATATTTGTTACTACTCATAATATCGATTTCCATTAGATTAGTTCATATTGTTGTAATAAAAATTTTATCTGTTCCCTTGAATTAAACATCATGACATCAATAATAGATAAAGATGGAACAAATGTATTTTTAAATTGAGGGTATTCAATATTATTCATATTCAGAAAACGCAGATTAATATTTTCTTTTGCAAAATCATCTTTGGAATACAACTGTTGTCCACCGAAGGCATTATAATAATCTGTAGCATTAAGCAACTTACAAATATGAATAACCTTTTCTTCTGCCACAAAGTTATTATTTTTTTCTAAGTGGGATGAAATGACTAATTGGGTTGTAATATCTAAGTAATTATTAACAAGTTTGAACTGTGTTTCCAAAGCCTTCTCTATTAAACAGCTTTCTTCTTTAATTACGGTATAAATTATAGGAAATACTTCATTAAAAAAGGGGGCCTTTTTATAGGCCTGTTCCACTGTTTTTAAAAGTTTATCTTTGAGAATAACATTGGAAGTTATTTTAATTTGATTAATTGGTAAAAAAGAAGATGCTCCATCAAGAGGCAACGTCAATAAATGCCTATTACCATTTAATAAAATGTTATTTCTATTAATCCAACCATTTTTTATATAATTTACATCATCATAAATAACATATACATCAACCGCATTCATCAACTGCCAATACCCCAAATAGGGAAAAAAGTAAGGTTGCATTATTCCTATTTTTTTACTCATTTTCACATATCCTATGCAGCTAAATTGCGATTTCCCAAAGAAGGTAGTATAATTCTGCAAATCTTTTTGACTTCATCATCTTTTAAATCGGGATACAAAGGCAGGCAAGCAATCCGTGAACAAATATTTTCAGAAATCGGACAAGATTGTTTATTTTTCAAATATGGTAAAGTAGTTAAACTAGGATAAAAATAACGCCTCGGGTAAATATTTTGCGCATTTAAAGCCTCAAAAACACGTTTAAGCTCAGTCTCATTATGAAACAAAACCGGATAATAGGCATAGTTATATTCCAAATATTTCTGAGATTTCGGACGCTCTAAATGCCTTTCAAGATACAAATCATACAAATCCGAAACATGCTTGCGCAATTGCATAATTTCAGTTAAATGCGGAAATATCGCTAGCCCCATGGCAGCATGAAATTCTGACTGCTTCCCGTTTATTCCTAAGTAAAAATGCTTATCTTCCCTATGCCCAAAACGTTTAATCAGATCAAGCTTTTGAGAAACATATTCATCTTGAACAATAATGGCGCCACCCTCCACCGTGTGAAACAACTTAGTTGCATGAAAGGATAATGTTGAAATGTCTCCATAAGATGAGAGTGCCCTGCCCTTATAAAAAGAGCCAAAAGCATGTGCAGCATCATAGATAACTTTCAAATGATGCTTCTTTGCAATTTTCTCAATGGCTTCCACATCGCAAGCATACCCAAAAACATGCACCGGCATAATCGCCCTGGTCCGAGGCGTAAGAGCCTCCTCAATTTTTTGAGGATCCAAAGTAAAATTATGGGGCTCAATATCTACAAAAACAGGCTTGCACCGCTCCCATAAAATACTTGATATGGTTGCAACATATGAAAACGGCGTGGTAATTATTTCGCCTTCTTCAATATCCAAAGCTTTTAACGCAAGTTGCAATGCGATTGTGCCGTTAGTTACATAATGAAAATAATTAACTCGCAAATAAGCTGATAACTCGGATTCAAACTTTTTAAGCAACTTTCCTTGATTAGTTAATACATTAGTCTCCCATATATCCTTTAAAAATTTTTCATACTCCTCAAAAGACGGTAGATAAGGTTTTGTCACATAAATGCTCATCGGATTTACTTCCTTTTCTTATTGCGTTATACTTGACACAGTTGGTATTTGTTTTTGAACATTATAGATCGCGCGCCAGGAAACATTCAGCTCACGGGCAATATCAGCTTTTGTGCGCCCTTGCGCAAGAGCTTGCATAATAAATTTACCTTTGAGCTGTAAAATACTGTTTTTACTTTGCGCCCCAAAAGCACGCCCGAGTTTTTGACCGTTGCTTCGCCTTTTCTGAAGCACTTTTCTTGTAATAATTGAACAAAGCGAAGCCCGTATTCCAACCGCCATTTCAATGCCCTGCAAGAGCTTTTCACAATCTTTGTTTGGCTCAAAAATCAAGTTTCCATGAACACAGACAAGAGAGTTCTTTTTTAAGATAAAACCTTTAATACTCTCTGCAATTTCTTTAAGGGAATCGCCAAGTGAAACGACATTAGCCACCAGAAATATATGCCCGGCCGTTTGGAAGTTTTTTCCCATGTTTAATATGCTTTCATCTGCAAGGAAAATATCAATTTTTAAACCTTTGTTTTGGGCATAAGTAGACAGAAGCTCTTTTTGTGCCTCTGTTGAAATATTTTTTATCCCCTTGTCCAAATAGGCAATAATCATATTTTCCCCCACTTAAAAGCATAAGTAAGCTATGCCGTTTAACCATCTTTAGATTTGCAGATAGTTGCATTTTAAAAAATACACAAAACACAAAATATCATTTGACATATAGATTTTAGTGTGTTATGAAAATCTAAGGATGGTTAAATAACAGCGAAGAAATTCTTATTTAAAATAGCGTTAAGCGTTTCTTTCCAGAAAATTATAAATAGACCGCTCTGAGACTCCCAATATTTGAGCGATTCGCCTTTTGGAATAATTTTGAGAAAGCAGAATTTTTAACTGTGTTTCTTTCCCATCTAAAATATGTTTTTTATTGCGGCTGCCATAAGCGCGCCCCAATCTTTGCCCCTTTGCTTGAAGGCAATGGAGCGCCTCTTTTGTGCGTTGACTAATCAGATTTCGCTCAATCTCGGCAGAAAGCGAAAAAGCAAACGCCAAAACTTTACTTTGAATATCGGTACCGAGCCTGAAATGATCCTTAATGGTCCAAATTTTTGCTTCTTTTTTCATACACAAATTTAAAAGTGTCATAATCTGCAAAAGATTACGCCCTAATCGTGAAATTTCAGAACAAATAAGAATATCATTTTTTCTAAGCCTTTTCAAAATTTTGCCAAGTTCACGTTTTTCAAAATCTGTTATACCACTGATTTTTTCCATAATCCATCTATCAATCTTAAGATTTTGTTGCGCACAAAAGTTTTTAATTTCAAACGCCTGACTTTCAAGAGTTTGCTTATCAGTAGAAACACGAAGGTATGCATAAATCATTTTTGTCTTCCTTTTAAGTTAGAGAAATTTTGGCATAAACCAAACCCAATGATTTTAGCATAAATTAGCATAAAAATGGCAGATAAAAACAAAAGCCCCGTTAAGGGGCTTGAAAATGGTGCCGACAGAGAGACTTGAACTCCCGACCCACTGATTACAAATCAGTTGCTCTACCAACTGAGCTATGTCGGCGAAACAAAAACGATATAACAAAAGCTTTTCGCCTTGTCAACAAAAAAATCATCATAAAATAAAATCTTGCACAAATCAGAAACACTTTTCAAAAACTTTTTGTGAAAACAAAGTGCAAAAGTCTTGACCAACGGACGCTTTCAGGCTTAACTGAAAGGCATGGAAAAGATAAAACATCATCGGAAGCCTAACTTCCCCTTTCTCATACGCCTTACGCTAGCTCTTGTTTTTCTTGGGCTGTGTTTTGCGGCGTTTCGTTATGCTTTTTACAAAATACATGTTTTTGAGGCGGAATTCGTCCCGCTTGTGGCGCGCATACTTGCTGATTTTTCTATTTATGCCATAATATTGCTTGGCACCTTGATGGTTTTAACGCTTCTTTTCGGACGTTTTTACTGCTCTTTGCTCTGCCCTGTCGGCATTTTACAAGAAATTCTGATGCTCATCACACGCCGCCGCGTTTCACACCGCACGAACCGCCCTTATAAATATGTCATTGCCCTCGTGGCTTTCGGTACGCTTTTCGGCGGTACAACTTACCTCTTACGCCTGATTGATCCTTACACGATTTTCGGCTCAGCGGCAAGTATGACCACTTTTGGGCTGATTGCCCTGCTCATCATCTGCCTTTTAGCACTTTGGAAAGGTCGCCTTATCTGCACCGATATTTGCCCCGTCGGCACGGTTTTAGGGCTTTTTTCCAAACACGCCCTCTTTCAAATCTATATTGACACCTCCGGAGAAAAATGTGTCTTATGTGGCAGTTGCGCCAAAGTTTGCCCCACCGGCAGCATTGATTTTAAAAATCAGACCATCAACAACGAAACATGCGTTAAATGCCTGCGCTGTTTGGGCAGATGTCGCTTTAACGCCTTGCGCTTTGGCATTAAGAAATCAAAGCCCATGGCGTTTAACCCGAACCGCCGACAATTCTTAAACTTATGCGGCACGGCGTTATTTTTAGGGGTCATGTATAAAAGTGGCATCAAACTTTCCCAAACGATTGCAAACAAAGTCAAAACCCTGATTTTACCACCTGGAGCAGGTAATCCGCAAACATTTGCCAACAAGTGCTTAAACTGCAATCTGTGCGTTGAAAACTGCCCGATGAAAGTCATTCAAAAAGCAAACGCCGATTTTCCTGCCGTTCATTTAGATTACAGCAAAAGTTTTTGCAGTTTTAATTGCAACACTTGCTCATCGGTTTGCCCCTCAGGCGCTTTAAAACGCTTAAGTTTGGAAGAAAAACGCCGCACCCGTTTAGCGATTGCCGATGTCAACCCCAAAATTTGCGTCCAATGTGGCTTATGCGCCATGGAATGCCCCAGAGGCGCGATTATCCCGCCCGAAGGACACGCCGCCAAGGTGGACACGTCAAAATGTATCGGGTGCGGGGCATGCCAAAACGTTTGTCCGGTACAAGCCATTAAGGTGCACGCCATAGATAAGCAATCAACTTTAACATCATAAGGAGGAAATATGTCTTTAGGTCTAACGGAAATTATCCTGATTCTGGTTGTGGTCCTGATTTTGTTCGGCGGCAAGCGAATCCCCGAACTTGCCAAAGCCTTAGGCAAAGCACAGTACGAGTATAAAAAAGCCAAAGAAATGTTGCAAAACGAGGCAAAAGAATTAAAAGACACGGTAGAAAAAGCCGCCGAGGCAGAAGATAAAAAGCACCAAGATTAAAATGGAAACGCAAG
>CANRJO010000015.1 GCA_947630965.1 uncultured Alphaproteobacteria bacterium | reverse complement strand
ATGTGTTCCATCCTGTCTATATACTCACTCATAAAGAATCTCTCTAGGTTCCTATACAGACTTCATTCGCTAAAAAAGCTCATGTCGCCCGTATATCCTCTTCTTATCTACTCTGTCCTATAACCACCTCCCCCTCAGGGTCGGTGTTCGTGCTTATAATAAATATGATTTTGGTTGTCAACCCTTTTTTTTGAAAATTTTAAACATTTTTTTCATTTTTTTTGCAACGCTTTGAATCGGCGCTTTTTTCAGAGTTCAAAAAGTTTGTTCGAAAATAGTGCATTATTTCCTTTTTGTTAACTTTAAGCCTTTATAATACGTGCATTAAAGTATGGGGAGAATCTGTCAAAATGTTAATAAAATGTCATAAAATCAGATTGTTAGGCTTATTGTTTGCCTTTTTACTCACGGCATGTGCACGCGAGTCTCTTGTTTTAAATGGGGTAGACGGCTCACCTTTGCCGCCGGCTTTTGCAAATTTTCCGGACGTGCCGTTCCCTGACCGCGCCTATATGGAGCTTGGGGATACAAACGCTTTGGGCAGCGGGGAAAATTGGATTGGGAGTGTTGTTTATACATCGCCTTATAATCCGAGTCAGGTGTATGACTTTTATATTTCCGAAATGCCGAAAAGCGGTTGGACGGAAGTGGCGGTTGTGCGAGCGCGCATCAGTCAGATGACTTATTATCGCGACCATCGGGCAGTTCAGATTTTGATTGAAACCATTAAAGGCGACGAATCGCGCGTGAGTATCACGGCTGTTCCGAATCGGGCTTCTTTAAAATAAGAGGAGATTTTAATGTTCCAATTTTTTACTTTCGGCGGTAAGCAATTTTGGGAAGACGTGTTCTTTTATCAAAAATGGCGTATTCAACGCCATTATAAACGCAAAGTCTGCCGTTTGCTTGATAATTGGGATATTTGCCGCGCAGAGGGCTCGTTTGAAACATGTCGTAAGGCTTTTGTAAAATATATTGAAGTTTGTGAAATTCCACGGCAATCAGGCGAAATGGTTGTGATGTTGCATGGCTTGGGGCAAACAAAAAGTATGTTTCGCACTATTTGGCGATGTTTGACAACAGAAGGGTATCATGTTGCCGCCTTAAATTATCCCTCTACGCGGAAATCTATGCGTCAACACTTGCAACAGCTGAACTTTTTTCTTTCACATTGTGAAGATATTCATACCGTTTCTTTTATTACTTATGGCTCCGGCGCGCTTGTTTTGCGCAGGCTTTTGAATGAAACTTTTGATTGGCGAGAAAACTTTAAGCTCGGGCGCATTATTAACATCAACCCCAACAACTGTGGGAGTGATTTGTTTGAGATTTTGACTCGGTATCGCATTTTTAACAAAATTTTCGGGCCAATGCTTAAAGAATGTGCGACCTCTTCCGTCAAGGGTATTGTTAAATTTCCGCCCGATTCTGATTTGGGGCTGATTTTCTGCCAAACACCGCTTGGACGCTTTGTGGAGCCGTTTTTGAAACGTTTTGAAAGCGCGCCGATTAATCAGCAAACAGAAGCTTCTTTCTCTAAGGAAATTATCCGATTTAGAAATGCACGAATCGGCACGCTTAAAAATCGAAAAATGGCACTTGCTTGCCTTAAGTTTCTTCAAACGGGAAAATTTAGGTAATTTAAAATTATTGTAACATAAATTCAGGTATTTTTGTGGTAAAATAGAGATGTAATTACAATTATGGGGTTGGTATGAAGTCTGTTTTTATAACCTTATTAATGTTTGCCGTTGCTTTGGGCGCTATGTATGCGGGGGTGTTTGATATTATGTCCTCCGGTTACATGTATGCTTTGGCGAGCCTTATTTTGCTTATTGTCTTCATACTGGCTTTTAAGGTTTTGGGCAACCCTTTCACGAAGGACGTTAAACATGGCAAAAAAAAGCATTAATCTTTTCTTTGTTCTTATTTTGAGCTTTATGACCGTGTTTGGCGCAACAGTCGCAAAGGCGGAAAAAGTTGCTGCGCTTACTGATGAACAAAAAAAGGATGTTATTCAGCAAATTAATAAGCTTTGGAGCGAATATCAGTCTTATCGTAGTGGGACATACGAGAGCAAAGTGCACGAGCTTGAGGGCTTTTCTTACACTTATACATTAAGTGATAGTGGTGCTCAAAAAGAATATAATAATTATGTAGCTATTGCGAGCTCCGGCATGGCACCCGTTACAAAAACACTCGAAGATTTTAAAAATGAATCTCACACTGGAAACTGCAGATATGTGGGTGGTCTGTTTGGGGGCGAAAAAAGTGAGCTAGATGATAAAAAACTGGTTAACTGGACGAGCGAACAGAAAAATGTCATTAAACAAAACAATATCAGCATCCCAACTGATAAAATTATGTATAAATATTTTGATACCGGCGCTAACCAAGCCCGTGTTTCTTATGAAAAAAATCCTGCCGAAGGTATCAATAAGTGTTTCCAAATGGGTGAAGAGCTTGAAGATATTGTAGCGCATATGAAACAACTGATTGGCTCTATTCAGGGCTATTTAGAAACGCTGAACCCAAATAATTATATTAACATTCAATGCGCCGAAGATGTGAAAGAAGGAGAAGAATGTCCGCAAGGAAGTACTGTTTATACGGCAATCAATGAAGACGGCGAGGCCACAAGCGGCGTGCTAGAGGGCTGTGAACCTTTGCCCTTGAAGATTGCAGAGATTAAAACTTGTATTCTTTGTCCGCTTTTTTCCGTGATTTTGCGAACAGATCAGACTATTGCCACAAAGTCTTTTGCGGCTTTGGCAGGCGGGTTTAGAAACGTTATTATTGTTGTTTTAGCACTTTATATTGCATGGCAAACCCTTATTACCATTGGTTCTTTTACAAAGCAAGATGCCCCCAAATATTTGGGCTCTTTGATGGTTCAGGGCTTTAAGGTTTTTGTTGCCGCCTTGTTGCTTTCCAACCCCAACTGGATTTATTATTATGTAATTAATCCGCTGATGCAGGCGGGGTTGGAGTTTGGGTTATCACTTCTTTTCCAAGATGATATTTTATCACAATTTAATTCCTTGGCTGTTGATGAAGCAGGAGGTATGCCTGCGGGTGTGATTTCTGAGGATCTTTTGGGCAAGGTTATGGCTTCTATCAGGCTCTTTAACAAAATGGCAGCGGAAATGCCCGCTATTGGTTCTGCACTGATGTGTGTTTCATGGCATGCTGCGGCTAAGATTTTGCCTGATTTTTCAATGCTTCTTGAGGGACTTCTTATTTTTGGTTTTGGTTGGGCGATTGTATTGGCTGCAAGCTTTTATCTTTTAGATAGCGCCGTGCGGTTTGGTATTTTCTGCACACTCTTGCCTTTCCTGATTGCAGCGTGGCCTTTCAAGGTGACGGCTAAATATACAAAAACCGGTTGGGACATTTTTATGAACTGCTTCTTCAACTTTGTGATGATGGGCTGTGTTATCGGCATTACCTCGGAGCTTATTTCGTATGCTTTAACGGGCGGTACAGGCGGAAAAGATGAGCTGATTGCCGCTATTAATGGTAATAATGTGGACGCTTTGAAAGAACTGATGGATATTAGTGGCACGGATTTCTTGATTTTGGTGGCAAGCTGTCTGTTTGCCTTTAAGTTGGTTGGGCAGATTAACTCGCTTGCTACAGAAATGGCCGGTGGCGGCGGATCTACAGGTATTGGCAACAAGATTGGCGGTACGGCGTATCAGGCGGCTAAAAAGGTCACGATGGGTGCTGGTAAAGCAGGCTTGGCTCTCGGTAAAGCCGGGATTAAAGTTGCTAAGGGTGGCGGTAAAGGCGGTGGCGGCTCTGATGGTAGCAACGGCGGTAATGTCGATGGCAGCGATGGCGGCGGTAAGGGCAAAGGCAGTGGTGGCTCTGGCGGTAGCAGCGGCAGTAGTGGCGATGTCAGCTATGGCGGCGGTAAGGGCAAAGGCAGTGGTGGCTCTGGCGGTAGCAGCGGCAGTAGTGGCGGCGAATCCGGCGATGCTGATTCCGATGAAGAGTCTTCGTAAGGTGTAAATATGATGTTACGCGCATTGGACATATTCAAATATCTTAAAACCGGGGTTATGGTGTTGACCTTGGTTTTAAGCCTTTGCGCGTGCGAATCAAACAGAGGCGATATCTCAGGAACAACCACTGTTAATGGTAATGAGTATTCCGGTGAAGAATCATCGCTTGACGAGCAACAGCGCGCTTGTTGGCAAGCCGGCTTATTACAAATGTTTTATGATGCCATGGGCGAATCTTCCTTAAAGGCTTATCCAAGTGTGACAAAAAGCACTCTGCCTTTTATGATGGTGGCTTTTGCTATTTGGCTTTCTATCCGCCTTTTAAAACATGTGGGCTCCGTGGTTGAAGAAGCCCCTGCTGAAGTATGGACGGAAATCGGGCGCGTGGCGTTTCTGTGCTTGTTTTGCGGTTTACTTGCCTCTTCCACAACCTTTTTACTATGGACACTTAACAAGCTTATCTTCCCTGTTTATTACGCTTTTTTGGAATATGGCAGCCGCGTTTTGGAACTTTCCGCAAAAAGCGAAAATGTTGATTTGCGCGGGCAAATGCTCGGCGAAACATGCCTGATTTATACCAATGACTTAATTTGCGCGGCTCCGCCATTAACACCTATCAGCTATAGTAGCGGACAAGCCGCTTTTCCATCAGGCCCTGCTGATTTGATGAACTGCTTGGTGTGCGCCACGAGCGACCGTTTGCAAATGGGCTTTTTGATTGCAAAAGAAATGCTTGGTGCCACCAACTTGACGAGTTGGCTTTCAGGCTTGATTGTTTTTGTGATTTTCTTGTTCGTGAAGCTTGCCTTTGTGACATATCTTGTGGATTCTATCTTTAGAATGAATATTGTGGTGATTATTTTGCCTTTCCTTATATTGGCGGTTCCTTTTAAATCCACAAGACGATGGAGCAAACAGGGAATGCTTACCATTTTTAACTCTGCCGCTGTGATGATGTGTTTGGCTCTTATTGCCACCATGGCTATGCTTGCTATGCAACAGATTATTTATGACAACTCCTATGCCCTTGGTAGCACAAACTACGGCGGAGAGGAGATTGCCTTTAAGCAATATGAAGATTTTGGGCCTGCTATGCTTTCCGTTGTGCTGATTGCTTTCTTGGTCTTGAAAAGTTGTGGTTTGGCTGTTTCGCTTGCTAATACGATTGTGGGCGGTGGCGGTAGCACAAACTTCCAGAGAAAAATTGCGAAATTGGCCGCATGGGCGGCTAAAGGCGCCTTCCTCTTTATAACCGCGGGCATAGGTACCCCTGTTGTTAGAACGTTGGATTCTCTTAAAGGTTATAGAACTCTTAAAAATAATGCCTCAAAGGCAAAAAACTTTACGAACCATATTTCCGGACGTGATCAAGGAGAAGACGAATCATGAGGAAAATCTTTTTAACATTCGTCTTTGTTTTAAGCCTTTTTGCCACAGCCACACAAGCTTTTGGGGCTGACAAAGGAAAAGTTATTCTGTGCGGTCACACTGCCCGAGGGACACCTGTTGAATGTAATTTAGATAGCAATATTTGTGTGCTCTGCTCTAAAAGTTTATGGCAACAAATGGGCGAATCCGTTCAGGGAACAGCCGCCGCGCTTAATCCGCTTTGGGCGGCGGGCGCTGCCGTATGGCACTTTTTTACAGGCAGAGATGTTGATGCTGATCCGGCACATCATAACGTTTTATATAATAAATCCGAAACATCTATATATACTTGCCAAGCTAAAAGCGCCTCCATTCCCAAAGGTTGCAGCGTTTCGGTGATTGGCGGTGTTTCGGGCGAAACAAGAACTAGCGCCTTGTTTGGGCTAATTACACTTAAAACAGAAAGCGGCAACGAATGTAACTTTAATAATATTAAAACCGTGTATCTGTCTGATTGCTTCAGCTGTCAGATTATTGAAACGCTGACTTCCGCTTTTATTAAAGCCGCGGCTAAAGCTTATGATGTTTCACGACAAGCCGCTAATGTTATTTTGTTTGTCGGCATGCTCTTGTGGCTAGGGTTCTTTGTGGTTAAAAATGTTTCGGCTTTTTCAACCGTTGAGCCAATGAAAATGTTGCAAGATTTATTCATTCAGTTTTTTAAGGCGCTCGTGGCGTATGTGGTGATTAATGCGGGCATTTCGGTTATTTTACACTATACCCTTGAGCCAATTATGCTTGCCGCCACAAATTTTGCCGATACACTCATTGTTTCAACCGTAGATATTGATACGGCAGAAACCAAAAAGGTTGCGGACATGATTACGGAGGAAGAGCCTCAGCAACAAGGAAATCAGGGAGAAAACAAATGATGAAGATGCTTAACATATTGTTTTTCTCCTGCTTTATGGCTTTATCGCTGATGAGCTCTGCTGTTGAGGCAAAATCTGTTCATGATTATACAAAAACACTTAGCAATTCAGAAAGAAAATCTATCTGTGAAGAAATCCGCTCGGCAACATTTAAACAAGCGGAAGAATTAAAATCTGCCGGCGGTGGAATTATTCCTGATTCTGTGATGCAAAGTCTTTATAATACCACTCAAAACATCAGCGATACGGCATCTATGGCTTTGGTTGTGGGGCATGCTATGATGTGCCACGCCACACATACCTTGAGAATCCATGTGACAATTGCAGGTATCGAGATAACCACGTTTCCGCATATTCCTGTTTGGCTATGTGGTTTGGTTGTTTATTTTTTAGGCTTTATGATTACGCTTTCTGTTGTGTTTTATCTGGTGGACATTGCCTTTAAGTTGGGATTTGCTATTGTTTTGCTCCCCATCGGCATTGCTCTGTGGCCTTTTCCGCCAACTAAAAATAAGCTTTCCATGCTTATTAGCGTTTTTCTTAAAAATGCCGCCATATTTATCTTTTTGGCGCTCACTGTTTCATATACACTTAATTTGCTGATAACCGCTATGGCCGATTTAGCAACCGTGTTGGAAAATGTGGATTTTGAGAAAAATGACTCTTTAGCTGAAAACTTCTCTTTCTCAAGTACATCGTTTTTGATGATTGTTTTTGCTCTTGCTTATGGCATGAAGCTTATTGGCTCAACCGTGGCAGATTATGCCGATAAGTTTTTCCCCGATAACACTTTTGGTAAGGGACAAGCCGCCTCACCTATCCACGGTTCGATGACACAGAGCATCGATTTTGCTAAAAAACAAATTGCGGCACCAGTTGCCTCTTTTGCCAAAGATGTTGCTAAAACACAAATGGGGCGCGCCACCGTTGCCATGGGTACAAAACTTGCGGGTAATGGTCAAGGTGCACGCGGTTTTATGGGCGGCATGATGGTTGCTGTCGGCACAAAAATGCAACAAAACAAAAAAACGCCTGAACAAAAAAGAAAAGAGAAGGATCGGAAGGCAGAACAACAAGCAAAATTTGACAAAGAGCAAGAGGATTTAAGGGCGGCGGAAGAACAAGAAAACGCTAGAAGAGCAGAGCAAAATAATATGGAATAATTAAAATGACGTACTTTAAAAGACATATCCTTAAAATTTTGACGGCAGCGTTTCTTGGTGTTTGCCTGTTACCCTCTTCTTCACGCGCGCAGAATTTTGGTGATTATCCCGGATCTTGTCAATCAGAGTGTAATAACAGCACTTGTGAACTGCAATTTAACTCTAACGGCATTTTGCCTAATAAATGCCCTTCCGGCACACGTTATGATGTTGACCCGAACTGCATTATGAACCAAAACGCCCAAAGTGGCTCTTGTCTTGATACCATGCCTGTTGCTTCCATTAGTCGTGTTTCCGAGACAAACTGTTACCGCGCAAACGGCGCGGGTGGTAACTCCAAGCCCCGTAACCACAAAGGCACAGACTATGCCACCGCGGCAGGTACCGTTGTTACCGCGGCAGCTGACGGTGTGATTAAGTCCGCTCTCAATATCGGTGGTGGCGGACGCGCTTTGATTATTGAACATGAGAAAAAATGCCAATGTAAAGTTGGTGGCCAGGGTGGCTCATGTGATAATAAATTTGCAACCGTTTATCTTCACCTGAGTGGTTATATTAAAACATCAGGTTCTGTTAAACGTGGCGAGCCAATTGCTTATGTCGGCGGCTCTAACTACAACAGCTCAACAGGCGTGTTGTGCGATGCCGGGCAACCTAAGGACGGCTGCAAACCTTACGGTCCACACCTGCATTTTGAAATTCATAGTATTCGGTTTGGCAAAGATTATAACTATTCTTCCTTAAACTCCACCTCTATTGTTAACCCTTTATGTGATGATATTCAAACTTTTTGCGGTGGTTGCAGCTATGATGTGCAAAAATGCCAAGGCAAAACAAGTACCAATGAATGGGAAGATCTCTCCGCTGAAGCCGCTCAAGATAAATCTGAAGCTTCCGCTTCCGGAAGTATGAGTCCTCAACCTGCCGGGGGCGATACCGGTGACAGCTTTGCTTTTGCCGGTGAGACAGGGTGTCCGCTTGAAAAGTTTTTGCCCGATAGTGATACATGTTGGTTCTGTCCATTGTTCCGCGTATTGTTTAATACGGCAAGCCGGGTGGCGCTTAATGCTTATACCGCCCTTGCTGGTGGCGTGGCTATGCTTGTGATTATGGCTTTTGCCCTGTGGATTGCCGTTTATGTCTTAAAACATGTTTCGGCCATTGAGGTTAAGCAACCAAGTAAAATGATACAAGAATTGCTCCTTCAAGCCTTTAAAGTGTTGCTTGTTGTCTTGATTTTGAAAGTAAGCTTCTTCCAGGTGGTGGGCTTGACACTTGAGCCGGTGTTTAATACGGGGCTTACTTTTACGCAAATTCTGACAGGGCAAGGCTCCTGCTCTGACGGCGCTGAATATATGCAAAATATTGTGGGCTATGATAAAGAATTTACCCAATCATCAGACGGGGGGCTTCCTCGCTCTATGGGCAAAGGCATTATCTGCACCATTAAAAGCATTCAAGACAGCGTTGACAGAATGTATGCTTATGGCAGGCAATCATGGTGTTTGGGTTGGAAAGATCAGGCGTTTATTAAATATATTATCCCCTCTTTCCCCTTTCTGATTACGGGGCTGATGCTGATGGCGGGGGCTATGGTGTTGTTGCTTGCGTTTCCATGGTGTCTGATTGATTGTGTGCTGCAGATGGCCATTGCTTCCGCTTTGGCGCCGGCAGCTATTGGCGCATGGGCGTTTAAGGCAACCGCGCGTTATCTTAAAATGATTTGGGACTTCTTTATGAACGCCATGTTTAACTTTGTGTTCCTGACCATTATCATTTATATTATCATGACGGTTGTTGATCAATTTATGAATTCACTAGAGCAATATGCCGCCTCAACCGGTGATGCCTGGACTATCTTTGTTGATCCAATTAACGGTCTGGCGTATTGGGGCGTTACGGGTTTGAAGCTTGTTGTGGTGTGTTTTCTCGGTTGGGTCTTTTTAGATGAAGGTAAAAGCTTTGCCGATTCTTATGCTAAAGCCGCTGATGTCGGCAGTATCGGGCGGAGCGTGGGCGGCATGTTTGCGCAAGCCGGTCAGAAGATGTCCTCCGTGGCCGGAAAAGCCGGCAAGAAACTCGGTAAAGCCGGCGGTCAAGTTGCGGATCGTTTTGTGGGATCGCGCATCAGGAAGGCACAAAACAATTACCGTATTAATAAAGTTAAGAAAAATGGCTCGGCTATTAAAGATAAAGACGGCAATATTGTGGGATATGAGCGTACATCACGCAATTTGTTGGGGCAGAAAGTGACACGCATTGTCAGTATTGATGAAGATGGTAAGCAAGTGTGGTCTAAAACCAGAAAAAGCCTGATTGGTAACGGCTATGTCCGTATTACATCAGGATCTGCAATTACCAAACGCGAACGTCTTGATAATAGCGGCAATGTTATTCATGAAGACTTTAAATTTAGAGGCGCCTCCGGTGCACATCTGACCAATAAAGATGGCACCATTAATACGGATCGGGTTAATGACTTGGTCAAAAACTCCGGTTTGAGCCAAGAAGATGTGATGAAAGCTGTTGGTACGGAAGTGATGAAACAACGCGGTGGACAATTTGATACTTATTTTAAGAGCCGCAATGTTACCTTTGATAAAAATGGCAATATGCATATGGTGCAAATTAATGAAGACGGTTCTCAAACTGAACTTAATATGGCTATCGGCGGGAAAAACGGTAACCAAATGATTACCGAGTTTATCCATACGCAAAATGATGGCAGTTACTCGGTACTTTATAGCAACGGTATTCAGAACAAGAATGTCAGCTATCGCGCCGGCGAGGCACAAGCCAAAGTTTCATACAGCTTTGCGGATGAATATTATCGGCGTCATCGCTTTACTAAGCCGCTTAATGCTCAAGGGCGCTTTGGCAAAAAAATGGATATTGATATGGCTATGTACGGCTTTGACCGCAATGATCACACAATGCACACGGCACAGGTTGCCTCGGGTCGGGCGCAAGATACAGGCGCGGTTTATACAAGCAAGATTGTGTAATAATTTTTTAACTTTATACAGAATGCCAAAAATTTTGTCTTGCAAAATTTAAAAGCCGGATTATGATAACCTCAGTTTTTGATATTTTTGAAGAGGCTATCATGGAAGAAATTATTTTCCCTAATCAGATTAGAATGCACCGCCGTTTAAGAGGCATTTCCATGCAAGAACTTGCCGATCATTTGGGCATTAGCTTATCTGCCATTTCCAAGATTGAAAAAGGTTATCGTCGCTTAAACCAAGAACAGCTTATTCAAGTTGCCGAATTAACGGATTGTTCGTTGCAGGATTTATACGTCAATGAGAAAAATTCCGAGCAGGATGTTATTTTGGCATGGCGCCGTGAACAAGAACGCCGGAGCAAAATCAACGAAACAACAGGTCTTAAAACATTGGGTGCGGCTTTGCGTCACTTAAGAAATGATCGCGGCTTAACGCTCATTGAAGTTGCTGAAAATGCGGATATGACACTTTCTGTTTATCACCGTATTGAAATGGGGCAACGCGAGGTTTCAGACAAAGAATATCAAAATTTGGCGCGCGCTTTATCTTTGAGTGTTGACAAGCTGAAATCGGAGGTTAAGCGTTTGGATGAAGCCGGACAACTTGATGATATTATCGCGCATAATGATACAAAATATAAAATGCTTGCCACCCCGAAAGGGATGAGCGTTTCGGTCTTTAACACTGTTGAAAACAGCCGGAAAATCAAGGTTTTCGGTCATGCCGGTAAAGATGGCAACATTATCATCAATCGTGAAGATAAAGAAGCCAAAGAAGTTGTCTGCCCTGTTATTTTGGGCTCCAAAAAAGATGTGTACGGCATTAACTTGTCCACACGCCGTTTGGGTTCGCTTTTACCCAACCGTGCCATTTTGTTTGCTGATCCGCAAGATATGGTCAGCGTGGGCGATATTGCCGTTTATTACATCAGAGATACCGAGGCACAGCTTTTGAGCATCCGCGAAGATGACAGCGGGCAGCTTTATGGCATGCGGTGGAACCCCGATGAACGGATTAAGCTCTCGAATAATGACCTGATTAAAATGCACAAAATTGTGGCCATTACACTCTAAAATAAAAATTCCCGCCTCAAGGCGGGTTTTTTTTATAATTTTAACTTGAAATTTACTCCTTCACGATTACAATGCCAAAATAAGTGTATTGTTTCTTTTAATAAAGGGTTTTGCCGTGGCTGATGAACTGATTGAAAATGTTGAATACAGCAAGAAAAAGAAAGATGAGGAAGAGCCTATTCTTGTTGCTCAACGTCATTTGAATATTTTTCATCAAATTCATATTTTTAACCAAGCACGTAAAGATCAGTTTGATCAAATGCTTTTGGATTTGCCGGATGAAATTCGGGTTTTGTTCAGCACGCTTCCTGGTGGCTCGCTTTTGCAAGAACACATTGAAGAACTTGAGCTTAAAAGAGGTATGATGGACGAAAATGAGCTTGAGGAATCTTCCGAAAAGCGCAAAAAAGATGCGCGTGATCTTTTGGCAAAAACAACCAAGCAATCAAATGGCGATGTTCACACCATCGGGCTTGATCCTTCTTTTGCCACAACGCTTGCAACTTCTCTTGGAAAAGCTTTGCAACAAGCTGACCAACGCCACCGCGATGATATACAGGCACTGACAAAATCTATGGCAGAATCTCAAGCCAATATGATGGCAATGGTTCGCGAACTTTTGGCTGCACGCACGCAAGAAACACATTCTGAGCCCCAAAATAAAGCTCGGCAATTTGAGCCAACGGGCATGGACGGACAGCCTAGACCCTCCAAGAAGCAAAAAAATTTTTTAGAGAAAATTTTAAAAACCAAGGGACAAAACCCTTCTTCCGTACCTGAGCCCAAACCTGAGCCTGTTGTGGTTACCGAGCCGGAGCCTGCACCTGAACCTGTTGCGGTGTCTGAGCCAAAGCCTGAGCCTGTTGTGGTGTCTGAGCCGAAGTCTGAGCCTGTTGTGGTGTCTGAGCCGAAGCCTGAGCCTGTTGTGGTGTCTGAGCCGAAGCCTGAGCCTGTTGTGGTGTCTGAGCCAAAGCCTGAACCTGTTGTGGTGCCTGAGCCAAAGCCTGAACCTGTTGTGGTGCCTGAGACGAAGTCTGAGCCTGTTGTGGTGTCTGAGCCAGAGCCTGTTGCAGCGCCCGAGCCTGAGCCGGAACCTGTTGCAGCACCTGTGCCGAAGCCTGAACCTGTTGTAGCTCCTGAGCCAGAGCCTGTTGCAGCGCCTGCGCCCCAACCTGTTATGGTGTCTGAACCTGTTGCGGCACCTGAACCTGAGCCCGTTGCTGTTCCTGAATCTGTTGTGGCACCTGAGCCGAAGCCGGTTGAAGATTTTAAATTTACAGAAAATCCGAAGACCGAATCGACACCTGAGGAAGAATCGACTGTTTCTCCCTTGCCGCCTGAAATTGAAAAAATTCGGCAAGCTTTAACCAAAACCGAAAAAACAACCCCGCAGAAAGCAACAGAGCAACCTGCGTCGATTGAGCTACCCGAAGAAGTTGCCGCCTTATCTCAAGAAGAAGATACTTTCTCTTTGGATGATTTAGATATTACGCCCATATCACTTGATGATAATTTGGAGCCGACAATTGATTCACAAAGCGCCCCTCAAACTGAGCCGCAAGCCCAAAGTAACGCCGGTTCTGATGATGAGTGGGAGTGGGAATATGTGGAAGATGACGGCAAAACAGATGAAGAAGGCGATGATTGGGAATGGGCATATGTTGAAGATAATGCCCCTGATCAGAACACAAATAATAACCAAAAATAAACTTGTTTGTTTAATTAATTGTTCGTTCAATTAAAAACCTGTTTACAAAGCTTTCTTCCTTCATTATTCTGATAGTAAGGAGTATGAGTATGAACGCGGAAAATGATGCCCAAACAGTTTCTAAAGAAGAGTTGTGGTATGTGGACAACTATCTTGTTTTAAGGGACTATTATGACCGGACAATCTCGCGGATTGCCGCTAGGTGCGTTCGCATGGGCAATATTGCCATGGAAGAATACCCCTTTTACGGCTATATTTTAGATGTGTTGGAAGAAATTTGCGAAACAGGCAACCATATTTTGACAACGCCTTCTCTTCATCCCTATGTTGAGAAAAAAATTGCCGGCGGCGTTAAAGCCTTGCAAGATAATTTGAACCTTTATCAGGAAGAACTCCGCAATAACTCTTCGCCGGAAATGATTAAACAAGATCCGCAAGAGCTTAACAAAATGAAAGAGGCTTTGGGCGAAATTGATAAATCTGTTGATCCGACAGTCGGCGCCGGTATGAATATGGATGACCTTGTGAATAAACTTTTGGAAGAAAACAGAGGAGAGAACCCTGATTTTGATAAAGGTTTTGAAACTGTGCAAAAAGATGACGATGCGCCTCAATTCCAACCTAAAGACCCCGAGGATACGTCTAAATGAGAAAATTTTTAACATTCACGGTTTTGGTTTGCGCTTTAACAATTTTGTCTTCATGTCAGGCTTTTGAAAGACAGTCTGTTAAGCAAAAGGAAGAAGTTCAAGTGCTTGTGCCAAAATATAATGTTGAGGCTGTTTTTCCGAAAGGCGAAAGTGCTATTCGCACACCTGACGGCGCCAATGCGCTTGATTTGGAAACGCCCCTTCGTTGCTATGTTAACTGGGAAACACAGCAAATGCTTTTGACATTGCCGTTTAATAACGCTGCTTTTAAGCTTGAGCGCGCCAACCGCAATGATCCTTTACCCCGCTTTGAAGTTATGGGCTATACCTTTGAAACAAAGCCTGCCGAACAAGCCCTTTTGCAATTAACCGATGAGGCCGGCATTAAACTTGTTGCCAAAGATGCCCCGTATGACCAAATTTCGGGCGATAATTTAAGAGGCGAATTTGCCGATATTGTAGATATGATTACCCAAGCCGCTGAGATTTTTTACACTTACGATGCTCAAAAAAAGGTGATGACACTTTCGCGCAAGGTGGAGATGATGCTTTACACCCCGCCGTCAAGACCCTTTTTGCTCGCGGCGCTTGATGTTTTGCGCGGTGCAGGCATTACGGATATGACCCCTAACTGGGCGGATTATTCCATCTTGTTTGATGCCGATGTTGAAGTTCGCAATAAGGTTTTGAACTTGATTGATTATTTTGAAGAAAGCCCTTATTTGGTGGCTTATGATATCAGTATCTTCAAAATTTTTCCTAATGACAAATGCGATATTGAATGGAAAAAACTTTTGGATACGTTTGAGTTTGGAACCATTACCACCGCGCAAACAAGTGTTATCGGGCGTGTGCTGACCACCACAAATGATATTAACCTGGAAACGTTAAGCCGCTTTGTGGGGCAAAACGGGCGTGTGGTGCCTGTGGCAGAGGGCAAATTTGTGGTGCCAAACCAATGGCTTTCACGCTTTGATATCGGGAAATGCGGCTTAATGAAATGCGCCGAAGCGGAGTTATCCGTTCTTGCCAAAGCGAATGTCATTGATGATAACCGCATTATATCAGAAATTACGCTTGAAAATACGCAAGGGCAGATTACCACCTTTAAAACGCGCAACAAACTTGGGGAAAATTTGCTGATGATCGGGTTGCCTAATGAACTTTTCGGTGTTAAGGCGCCGCGCTCTGAAACCGTTATTTTTATGGTGCCGCGCCTTATTAGAACTTTGGAAACAACTGAAACCATTAAAAACAGTATTTGAGGATAATGTGTTATGGCTGATTTAGAAAATACAAACGCTTCAGAACCTCAGGAGGGAGAGCAGGCTCAATCTGATTTTCCTGCAAACGGTATGCCTCGTTTGAGAAAGATTAAGCGTCCTAAAATGCATCAGGGACCTATTCAGAGTGTTCCACAAGAGCAAGGCGCACAGTCTTTTGCTGGCTCAACAGCGGCGCCCTCTGCGCCCAACACTCAAGCCACGCCGGCTGCGGGTGGCGGTCTTATCCGCGCTACCGGTGTTTCAACAACGCCTGAAAATGCTTATCCGAATCCGGCATATATGGATCCGTATGCGCAAGAGCAAAACCTTAATCCGGAAAATGAGATTTATGAGTATCAAACACCTTTTGATGGCTTTATTGCACGCTTAAACCCCAAAAAGTTTGTTGGTATTTTACTTCTTTGCTTTTTGGCAGGGCTTTTGTTTGGAAAAATAATGTTTTCATCAGAGCAAGTTGTACGCAACGGTTTGCAAGGCGTGGTTGTTAACCCTGAAGTGCCGCAGGGCAGAAGCCGTTGCGGCGTGGCCGAAAAAACGCAAGGCTGTGTTTTGTATGTGATGAACCCCCAACGCCAAGAGCTTAACGGGCGTGATTTTTACGATTTAGCCTCACAGTTGACCGGTCGGCAACGTTTTGTGATTGAAACAGGCAATATGCGTTATTCCAGTGTTAAAATTAAGCCGGGGAATATTGCACAGTTGAATATTCCACCGTTGCAATAGCCTTTTTATTTCAAATTATAATGTACCGCTTCTTTGTTGATTAAAACAATGAGCGGTTTTTTTTGGAGTTCGGCACGCAATTTTTCATCTTCCGTTGTAATTTGATCACGCGAAACAATTTTTGCGTTGCCGGTGGGTTTGTTGTTTTCGGTTTCTATTACCAAAATCTGATTTTCTTGTAACAGGGCGTTTAAATCAGAGCTCACAACCCATGTGATGTCTTGTTTTTGTTGCATTTGATTTTCCTTTCCATAAATAAAACAGCCGCCGTTTTGAAGCATATATTTATTGATGTTTTCATGATCAGAAAAAATGCTTCCGAGCAGGCGTCCGTACATGTCCATTTTATCAGGTTTCAAATAAATATTATTTTTATTTTTATCAATATAGTTTTGTAAAATATTTTTAGAGTTTTTTCCTCTTTGCATTGTTTCTTCCACAGACATTTTACTCAAATATGCCTGTTTATATATTCTAAGGTTCGGTTTGGTTTCATAGCAATCAATGCCGGAAAGTCTGATTTTTACTTTTTCATCATTGATTGTGGCGGAAATGGTATCGCCGTCTTTGACGGTGATATTGTTTAGTTTTTGGAGCGTTTGCTCCGCTTGCGCCATATTCATCAAACCCAAAATACTCAAAATAAACCAAATTTTTTTCATTGCCCTTCCCCTTTGTCTTATAAACAAAGACCACCTCTAGGTGGTCGGGAAGTCTGTAATCATACAATATCAAATGACTCTCTAAACTTTTAAATGCCGAAGCACTCTGTACATTTGCTTAGAGCTCCCCGACCTTAACAGACGGGGATATAATGGCTAAAAGCCTATCGGCAATATATCGTGCCGTGTATTGTAGGTTTACAGAAACCCGAAGTTCCCTCTGGAACTCTGCGGTCAATTTATCAGATGTTCTTTAAAAAAAGATTAAATGGTTGAGAGGTGGTCGGGAAGATTACAGATCACATACTAATGGGTGACTCTCTAAACTTTTAAGTGCCGAAGCACTCTGGACATTTGCTTAGAGCTCCCCGACCAATTTAACTATAACTCCCGCGTGTTAAAAAACATTAAAAAACAATTTCAAAAGCGCTCTTAGACTTTCGGATTATGGATTTTTGCGTTTCTTATTCTACATATTGCCTGAAAAGGAGAAATACCATGAAAAAGAAAAGCATTTTAATCAACCCTTTAACCAAATTTCATCACACCGATTTTGAGCTTCAGCACCAAAAGCGTCCG
Organism: uncultured Alphaproteobacteria bacterium; assembly: GCA_947630965.1. Taxonomy (GTDB): domain Bacteria; phylum Pseudomonadota; class Alphaproteobacteria; order RF32; family CAG-239; genus CANPYS01. Next base: position 8,165 of record CANRJO010000015.1, on the reverse strand, counting down.
GGTGTTGAAACCGATATGCTCCCCAAACCCGATTGTGGCGAAGAATCATACGAAGGTTGCGCCCGCTTGCAAGGACGCAAAGCCCTTGTGACAGGTGGCGATTCCGGCATTGGGCGCGCGGCGGCGATTGCTTATGCCCGCGAAGGGGCTGATGTGGCAATTAGCTTTTTGCCCTCAGAGCGCCAAGACGCCGAAGAAGTTAAAGACCTGATTGAAGCCGCAGGACAAAAAGCCGTTTTGATTGAAGGCGATGTGAGCGACGAGCTTTTTTGCGCTGAAATGGTTAAGCGTGCGCATCAAGAACTCAACGGTCTGGACATTTTAACGCTGAATGCCGGTCAGCAACAGTTTGTGCGCAAAATTGAAGATTTAGACACCGCACAACTGCGCAAAACTTTTGAAGTGAACCTCTTTTCCATGTTTTGGACAGTCAAAGCCGCTCTGCCGTTTTTGGAAGCCGGCTCAAGCATTATTACCACAAGCTCCGTGGTGGCTTTTCAGCCGAGCGAACTTTTGCTTGATTATTCCGCCACCAAAAGCGCCATTATTGCCTTCACAAAGGCTTTGGCAACGCAACTCGCCCCAAAGGGAATCCGCGTGAATGCTGTTGCTCCAGGGCCCATTTGGACAGCGTTACAAATCAGCGGTGGGCAGCCTGATGAAAAAATTCCGCCTTTTGGGCAAGAAACACTCTTAAAGCGCGCCGGACAACCTGTGGAGCTTTCGGGCGTTTATGTTTTGCTTGCCTCAGACGAATCGTCTTATACAACCGCGCAGGTTTATAGCGTGACAGGTGGCATGTTCACGGCTTAACCGATTGTCTAGCTAAAAATCAGATAAAGAACTCATATCTTTGTGAGCGGAACAACTAAAAATTTTAATTTTAACATTTAGGAGGATACCATGGATCATTTGAAAGAAGATAACTATTCTATGAATAGCGAAAATGAACAAAGCTCAAACACTTTTCAGGGCGAAAACAAAAAATCAGCTTCTCAAAAAAGCGGCGGTTGCGGCTGTGGCTGCAAGTCTGCCCCTGTTGAAGACGAAGTTGTCGAAATTGACGAAGAAGACGTTGAATACTAATTTTTTCCAAGGAGTACAGAAGATGAAAAATCTTGTTTCAAATTCTGCCAAAGAAAATCAGGCTTTGAGCACGCGCTCGCATGACTTAAAAAGCCTTTGGAACTACTTTTTTGATTTTAGTAACGCCGATATGGGCGATTTGGAACCCAAAATTGACGTGACGGATCATAAAGACTCCGTTTTGGTTGTTGCTGAAATGCCGGGGATTAAGGAAGAAGATATTGACCTTAAAATCTCGGATGAAGGATATTTGACCATCTCGGGCGAAAAACAACATTCAACGGAAGAAACTTCTAAAAATAATTATTTTTCAGAAATCTCGTACGGTATGTTTAAGCGTAGCATTCCGCTCCCATGGGATTTGGACTATACCGCCGCTGATGCCGAATATGACAACGGCGTGCTAACGGTCAAAATTCCGAAAACGCACGTTGAAAAACAAAACTATAAAAAAATCAACGTGAAGAAAAAAGGGAAAAAAGAGCCGATGCAGGCTTAAAAATGCTTCTAAAAAGTTTGGTTTGAAAACCAAACTTTTTTTATGGTGAAATTCGTTTTATGCGCTATACTCCTTTTCGGAGAATGTGATGATTGACGTCAAAGACTTAACCGAAGAACAAGCCAAAGCCGAACTTCTTTCCTTGGCAACCGAAATTGCCAAGGCGGATAACGCTTATTATCAAAACGATGATCCTTATCTGACAGATGCGGAATATGACGCCTTAAAGCACCGCAATTTTGATATTGAGGCGCGGTTTCCGCATCTGGTGCGCGCGGATAGTCCCTCTAAGCGTGTTGGCGCGCCTTTGCAAAGCGCTTTCAAAAAAATCAGGCACCGCGTACCCATGCTTTCGCTTGCGGATATTTTTAGTGAAGAAGAGCTTGTGGAATTTGTGGAAAGCGTGCGCCGTTTCTTAAACACAGATTCTGAAATTGAAATGACTGCCGAACCCAAAATGGACGGGCTTTCATTTTCCGCGCGCTATGAAAACGGCGTGCTTGTGAGTGGCGCAACACGCGGCGACGGCATTACGGGCGAGGACATTACCGAAAACTTAAAAACCATTGCCGGTTTGCCGCATAAAGTGACCGCGCCTGATTTTCCTAAGCTTATTGAAATGCGTGGCGAAGTTTATATGTCTAAGGCGGATTTTTTTGCGCTTAATGAAAAAAATGAGGCGCTCCACAAAAAGCCTTTTGCCAATCCGCGCAACGCCGCCGCCGGCTCTTTGCGGCAATTGGACCCCAACATCACGCGCGAACGCAAGCTTAGTCTGCTTGTTTATACTTGGGGCGAAATTTCTGAAATTTTGTGGACTTCGCAATCCGAATTTCTGGCAAAAGCCGAGGCTTGGGGCTTTCCAGTTAATCCGTATAACAAACTTTGCCGCACGGTTGCCGACGTTGTGCAAAGCTATGAAACTTTGGCGCAAACGCGCGCCGATTTGCCCTATGATATTGACGGTATTGTTTATAAGGTTAATTCGCTTGCCTTGCAAAACAGGCTCGGCTTTTTAACACGCACGCCACGCTGGGCGATTGCGCATAAATTTCCCGCTGAAAAAGCTATTACGCGCATTGAAAATATACGCGTGCAAGTTGGGCGCACCGGTGCTTTAACCCCTGTGGCGGATTTAGAGCCTGTTAATGTGGGCGGGGTGATTGTTTCGCACGCCACACTTCACAACGAAGATGAAATTAAGCGCAAAGACATTCGCCTTGGCGATTATGTGACCATTCAGCGCGCGGGCGATGTGATTCCGCAAGTTTTGGGCGTGGTTTTAGAAAAACGCCCGAGCGACTCGACGCCTTATGAATTTCCAACACATTGTCCAGAATGTGGCGCGCACGCTATTCGGGAGGAGGACGAGGCTGTTCGGCGTTGCACGGGCGGTTTAAGTTGCCCCGCGCAAGCGATTGAGCGCTTAAAGCACTTTGTCTCGCGCGAGGCATTCAATATTGAGGGCTTGGGCAGTAAAATCATTGAGCAATTTTTTGAAGAAGGCATTTTAAGAAAGCCTGCCGATATTTTTACGCTTGAGGCACGCAACGGCGGCGATGATTTGTTTTCTACTGCGCAAGGTCTGCACCTTGAAAATCGCGAGGGGTGGGGCGAAAAATCGGCCGCCAATTTGTTTCAGGCTATTAGGAATCGGCGGCGGATTACCCTGCCCCGCTTTATTTACGCCTTGGGCATTCGGCAAGTGGGCGAGGCAACATCGCTTTTGATTGCTAAAAATTATGGCTCGTTTCAAAATTTTTCTTCCAAAATGCAGGCCGATGACGTGGAAAAGCTGTTGAGCATTGACGGTATCGGGCAAGCCATGGCGAAAGATATTGTGGAGTTTTTTAAAGAAGAACACAATCTGCAAACGCTTTCGGAACTTTTGAAATATGTTGAGGTTGAACCCTTTGAGGACACCACCAATTATGCCTCGCCAATCAGTGGCAAAACTGTTGTTTTTACAGGCACGCTTGAGCGTATGACGCGCGCCGAGGCCAAGGCTAAAGCCGCCGCCCTAGGGGCAAAAGTCGCGGGCTCCGTTTCTGCGCATACGGATTATGTGATTGTCGGGGCGGAGGCGGGATCGAAGGCGAAGAAAGCGCAAGAGCTAGGGGTTGCGATGCTTACTGAGTCTGAATTTCTAGAACTGATAGGGAAAGGCGTATAGCGACACATCTAAAGCCGTTTTCGCGGGTCTCGGGAAATTCACGTACCTCTTTTGTACGCTAGAATTTCCCTCGCCCTTAAAACGACTTTATCTGTACCACTCTCCGCCTTTCCATGAGTTTTACTCCATCCGTCATCCTGTAGAGCCCAAAAAACAACTTTTATTATTTTATCGTATCATCTTTCATTTTGAAAGAATGAACATAATGAATATAAGGCTTATCGTCTTGAGGTGATAATTTTACAACTTGACCCACTGTTTCTCCCTCATCATCCACTAAGTCATAAACGTTCTTAGAATTACTGTCGTTAAATTTTACTTTATAGACATACGGATATTCTACGGGTAAACCGTTAGAATTTTTTAATATCTCTTCCGTATCATCACGCATTTGATTACTCCATATTATTGTAAATTGGGGTTTTTCGTCTCCCATATTTTCAATAACACCAACATCATAGTGCATATTTGGGTCTAAGTTATCAAACTCAATTTGTTTGCCGTCGCATTTTACAAAGTCTTTTACTTGTGTACCTGTAACAGTATCAAAAAGCCCATAAGCTCGCACGTTTAGTGTGCAATTTATTTCAATTCTTCTCGGCTTTGGAACTAATAAAACTTCAGGCATTTTATCACTAAATTTATCTTGTACCATAACATCCTCCTTATTTGTTTAATGAAATAAAACAATTTAATTATTTCCGATTTTAGATATTTTGGATATATTTTCTAAAATTTATTAACATGTATTCGCGAAGGATCCAGGACAAAAAAAACATCCGAATCATCTTTGCCATTTTTTATAAAAGGAAAGCATTTTTTTGTTGACATTTTGAAGAATAAGCGTAAAATTCTGTCAAAATAAACAATTATGTCTAATTATAATTTTATAGATTATGAATATTTTTAATAAAAAGAAAAAGGAAGAAGAATCTTCGGTTTTCCTTGTTGTTCGGGGAAAAATTGCCAATGAAACAAATTGCCCTTTGAAAGAAATCAGGCCTGATACGCAACTTTACGAGCTTTTAGACTTGTTGAAGTGGACTTGCCTGATTATTGAGCTCGAAAGGCATTACAATACGGTCTTTCTTGACTTACCGTTTGAGGCGCCGGGGTGGAATAAATCTTGGAGCTTCTGGACGGTTCAAAAATTGGCAGAAAAAATAGAAAATGAGTTAAAAAAGAAAATTTTAATTTAAAACACCATGGAAGACAACATTTTAGAAAAAACCTCTTTGGTTATTAGAAAAATTATGAATTTGCCGAAGAATAAGGTGTTGACTCGTTCAACCCGTTTGGCGAAAGATTTGGGCATTGATCCGTTTGATATGACAGATATCTGCCACAGTCTTGAAAAAGTTTTTCATATTTCGCTTGAGGATGTGACTGAAAACAAAAACGCTTGGCAGCGTTTTACGCTCCAAGATCTTTTGTGGGCCATCTCCAAAAAATTAAAAAACGCTCCTCTTTAGGAGCGTTTTTTCTTACCCTTGCACTCAATCCAAAGAAACGCGAAGAGTAGTACAGATAGAGGCGTTTTCAGGGCGAGGGAAATTCTAGTGTACAAAAAAGGTACATGAATTTCCCGAGACCCGCAAAAACGCCTCTAGATGTGCTGCTATGCGCGTTTCTTAACAGCTGCTTGAGCGGCTGCAAGCCGCGCAACCGGCACCCTAAACGGTGAGCAGGAAACGTAGTCTAAGCCACATTCTTGGAAGAATTCAATAGACTTCGGATCGCCACCGTGTTCGCCACAGACACCTAAGTGAATGCTCGGGTTGACTTTGCGACCTTCAACGCAGGCACGCTTCACAAGCTTGCCGACGCCTTCCACATCAATGGACGCGAACGGATCAGCCACATAAACGCCACGTGCGCGATACTCATCCAAAATAGCGCCTGTATCGTCACGGCTCATACCCAAGGTTGTTTGGGTTAAGTCGTTTGTACCAAAGCCAAAGAACGCGGCAGATTGTGCCAATTCTTCCGCCATAAGAGCCGCACGGGGCAACTCAATCATTGTACCGACGATATAGTCAACCTTCTTGCCTTTTTCAGCAAACACTTTGGCGGCCGTTGTATCAATAATGTCTTTCACAATGTCTAATTCTTTCTTAGAACCTGTCAAAGGCACTTCAATTTCAGGGATAACTTTAATACCCTCGGCCTCGCATTCCAAAGCGGCTTCCAAAATAGCGCGAGTTTGCATTTCGCCAATTTCAGGATATGTAATCGGCAAGCGGCAACCACGATGACCCAACATCGGGTTCAGCTCGTGCAAAGCGTTAGCGCGGGCTTTAACTTCAGCCAATGTTTTGCCCAATTTATCCGCCAATTCCTGCATTTCCGCATCGGTATGTGGCAAAAATTCGTGCAACGGCGGGTCAAGCAAGCGGATTGTTACCGGCAGACCGTCCATAATTTTGAACAAATCTTTGAAGTCTTGCTTTTGATAAGGCAACAAACGAGCCAAAGCCGCACGACGACCAGCCTCATCATCTGCCAAAATCATAGAGCGCATATCGGCAATACGTTTGGGATCAAAGAACATGTGTTCCGTACGAGCCAAACCAATACCTTCAGCGCCAAAAGCCAAAGCTTGCTTTGCGTCTTTCGGTGTTTCAGCGTTAGCGCGGACTTTCATGGTTCTGATTTCATCAACCCAGCTCATCAGTTTGCCGAAATTACCGGTGTTTGTATCAGCCTCAACGGTCGGAATTTGACCTTCAATAATCTGACCTTTTGCGCCGTCCAAAGAGAGCCAATCGCCTTCTTTAATCACCACGCCAGACTTTGTTGACATTGTTTTTGCTTTATAATCAATAGTAATGTCGGTAGAACCCGAAACGCAAGGTGTACCCATACCACGGGCAACCACAGCCGCGTGCGATGTCATACCGCCACGCGCGGTAATCACACCCTGAGATGCGTGCATACCGCCAATATCTTCAGGCGAGGTTTCGTTACGAATTAAAATAACTTTTTCGCCTTTCTTCGCCCAAGCTTCAGCGTCTTCCGCATTAAACACGGCGCGACCGACAGCCGCCCCCGGAGATGCCGGCAAGCCTGTTGCAATCACATTTTTCTTGGCTTTAGGATCAAGCATCGGGTGCAAGAGCTGATCAAGCTGATCAGCGCCCACGCGCATAATAGCTTCTTCCTTGTTGAGCAAGCCTTCTTCAAACATTTCAACAGCCATACGAACCGCGGCGGCAGCAGTGCGCTTACCGTTACGGCATTGCAACATCCAAAGTTTGCCATGTTCAATGGTAAATTCCATATCTTGCATATCTTTGTAGTGCTTTTCAAGGTTGTTGCGGGCATCAACCAATTCTTTATAAAGCTGAGGCCATTTTTCTTCTAACGACGTGCCATCGCCAATGCTTCCCATCGGTTGCGGTGTGCGAATACCAGCCACCACGTCTTCGCCTTGAGCATTAACCAAATATTCGCCATAATATCTGTTTTCACCAGTTGCCGGATCGCGCGAGAAACAAACGCCTGTAGCGCTATCATCGCCGGCGTTACCAAACACCATGGTTTGAACGTTAACTGCCGTGCCCCAATCGCCGGGGATATTGTTTAACTTGCGGTATGTAATTGCGCGCGCTGACATCCAAGAGCCAAACACAGCGCCAATACCGGCCCAAAGCTGATCCCAAGGATCTTGCGGCACAACTTTACCGATTTTTTGACCAATTTCTTTATATTGAACGACCAATTCTTTCAAGTCATCAGCGGTCAAATCAGTATCAGACTTATAGCCGTGCGCTTTTTTCATATTTTCCAAAGCTTCTTCATACAAATCTAAATCTGCGCCAAGCACAACGTCAGAGAACATTTGCAAAAAGCGGCGATAAGAGTCATAAGCAAAGCGCTCATTATTAGAGGCTTTGGCCAAAGCTTTAACTGTTTCATCATTTAAGCCGAGGTTCAAAACGGTGTCCATCATGCCCGGCATAGAAACGCGAGCGCCCGAACGAACCGAGAACAACAACGGGTTGTTGGCATCGGCAAATTTCTTGCCCATAATTTTTTCAACGCCGGCAACAGCCTCACGCACCTGATCTTTCAAATCAGACGGATAAGTATTGTTGTTAGCATAGTAGTATGTACAAACTTCAGTTGTAACCGTAAATCCCGGAGGAACGGGCAAGCCGACGAGGTTCATTTCCGCGAGGTTTGCGCCTTTACCGCCGAGGAGATTACGCATGGAGGCATCGCCTTCGGCTTTGCCGTTACCAAATGTATAAACCCATTTACTCATGGTTATTCAAGCTCCTTTAAGCTGTTTCAGGTTAAACACATAAGCGCACAACGCTAAAAAAGCGACGCGCTTAAAATTAAAAAACTTTCAATTCGCCCCGAATCTAAACCGTTTTTTCCGATTCTTCAAGCAAAAAGTTT
>CANRJO010000014.1 GCA_947630965.1 uncultured Alphaproteobacteria bacterium | reverse complement strand
AATTAACCATCGCAAAACTGCCGTTTTTAGGGCTTGACAACCCCTTTTTTTTGAGGTACCTTTTTTTTGCTATAGTTTAAAAGTGTAGAAGTCCGCTGATGCGGATTTTTTTTATGGCTTTTGCTTTAAATTCGTAAAATAAGGCACATAAAGCCGTATTTTATGTTCTTCCTGTTAAAATAATGAATCTAAAAACATTATTTAAAAGGAGAACATCATGATTTATGGCTATATTCGCGTTTCAACAGATAAACAAACACTTGAAAATCAAGAGTTTGAAATCAGAAATTTTTGCAAAAGAAAAAAAATCAAAATAGACATGTGGATAACTGAAAAAATATCAGGCACCAAAGATTATGAAAAACGCAAGTTGGGAATACTTTTAAGGCGCTTGAAAAAAGGCGATATTTTGCTGTGTTCGGAAATCTCGCGTTTGGGGCGTAATTTGTTGCAAATTATGACCATTCTGAACATTTGCATGAAAAAAGAGGCTCAGGTTTGGACAATTAAAGATAACTACCGCTTGGGTGCCGATATTCAAAGCAAAGTCTTGGCGTTTGCTTTTTCGCTTTCGGCGGAAATTGAGCGAAACCTCATCAGTCAGCGTACCAAAGAAGCCTTAGCGCGCATAAAAGCAAGCGGACGCAAGCTTGGGCGCAATTCAGGCAGTAAAAACAAAAAACACGCTTTAGACGGCAAAGAAAAAGATGTTTTAAGACTTTTAAAAGAAGGCGTCCCCAAAACACACGTGGCACGCTTGATGAAAGTGAGCACGTTTACAATTTACCACTTTTTGGAAAGCCAAAAACAATAAAAAACATAAAAGCCTATAATCTAACCAACGTTAGATTCTTATATATTTATGAGTCTGTAAAATTATCCGATTTTTCAATATAGCTCTAAAATTATGCTTGACTCCCTTATATATTTATGGTTATAAGAATCTAACGTTCGTTAGAAACTGTCAACTATGCGAATCTAACAATGGTTAAATACAAACATTAAAGCGAAGGACAAAGTGATTATCGGCTATTTAGACAAGTGCCCCAAAAACATAGAGATAAAAGCGCAAAAAGCGCTTTTAAATGCTTATGCCAAAGAGCGAGGGCTGAAAATAGAGATCTTCTTGAGTGAGGAAAATATCTCTAATTTGGAAAGCCTTACGCCGACAGGCGGTCATGAGCTTTTGGTTGCCAATGTTGTCTCGTTAGGCGATTCGCTTAAATCAATAACGCAAAATATCAGTCGCTTGCTAGAAAAAAATAATAAGCTTTATATTGTGCATGAAAATTTAAGTTTTGAACCGAACAAAGCAAGCAATGAGTTCATAAAAGGGTTAGAGATGGCGGCAGACATTCGCTCATCGATGAATTCGATTATCACCAGAAATGTTTTGCATGAAAAACGTGCCAGTGGGCAAAAGTTGGGCAGAGCCTTTGGCGTCAAAAACAAAAAAAGTATCTTAAACCAAAGTGGCGAGTTTATTATGCGCTCACTTGCGCAGGGGCGCACCAAGGCGGATATTGCCCGCGAGCTTAACGTTTCATGGCGTGCTGTTTATAACGTTCAAAAGCAATACGAGGTCAGCCATGCCTAAAGTCTCTGTCATCATGCCGGTGTATAATACGGAGAAATATTTAGAAAAATGTTTGCAAAGCTTAGTCTCTCAAACTTTGGAAGATATTGAATTAATTTTGGTTGATAATGGGGCTAATCAAGCCTGTAAAAACATTTTGGCAAAATATGAAAATCATCATTCTAACATCAAAATCATTCATTTAGAGAAAAATGTCGGATATGGCACAGGGATGAATGCCGGATTAGAAGCTTCTTCCGGAAATTATATAGGATTTTGCGATTCGGATGATTGGGTGGAATCTGATTTTTATGAAAGGCTATGGTCTACAGCCAACAAACAAAAGTCTGAAATTGCTTATGCGGAATATATACAAGAATATCCTGATCACACAATTTCCATGCGACATAGGGAAAACGTGTCAAAAGTTAGCGGCTTAGCCGACAAGCTTGATATTATTAAGAATGGGGCTGTTTGGGATAAGATATTTAAACGAGAGTTAGTCGTATCTCATAATATTCGTTTTTCCACGTCTCCCAAATCATATTATGAAGATAATATCTTCCTGTTTCAAGCTGTTTATTTTGCTAACGCCATCTCTTTGGTTTTTAATACAAATTATCATTATGTCTGGCATGAAAATTCAACCTTGAACAACATTATGGATTGTAAAGAGCGAAATGCTCATAAACTAAACGTTATCGCACATCTTATAAATTATGCTCTCAAGCAAAAATTTTCATCATCAGACAAAATAGCGTGCATAAAGTTTTTGAATAGAAGCCTGGGATTATCTGGCGTTTTAAAGCGGGAGGATGGATTGGAACATCTTCTTAACAAAATAAACAAAGACCAAGATTTTACAGGATTCTTATACAAAATCCATTCAGCCTATCATCCTTCTTTTTTTCATAAAGTCTTTTCTATTCAGAATGATTTTCAGAAAAAAAATTTATGGATATGCGGATTAAAAATAAAGTTTAAGAACAAGGAGAACAAAATATGAAAGTTTTAATACTGGCTGGCGGCTTAGGAACTCGCCTGGGAGAAGAGACAGCGGTAAAACCCAAACCAATGGTCGGCATTGGCGGATATCCGATTTTGTGGCATATTATGAAAATCTACTCTCATTATGGTTTTAATGACTTTGTTATTTTAACCGGATATAAACAAGAAATCATCAAAGATTACTTCGTAAATTACTATATGAATAATTCTGATGTAACGGTAGATTTATCAACAAATGACTTCACTGTGCATCAAAACACCTGTGAGCCGTGGAAGGTTACCTTACTTTATAGCGGGCGTAACACCAAAACGGCAGGACGGATTAAAAAAGCACAAAAATATATTGGAAACGAGCGTTTCATGCTAACCTATGGCGATGGCGTCGGAAACATCGCTATTCCGGCCCTGATAGCCAATCATGAAAAATCCGGTAAGCTTTGCACATTGACCGCTTATCAGCCGGAAGGACGTTGGGGTGCTTTGGGAATAGAAGAAAACGGTACCATTTCAAATTTTGCTGAAAAACCAAAAGAAACAGGTTCTTGGATAAACGCCGGATTCTTTGTATGCGAACCTGAAATATTTAGCTATATCCCTGAAGACTGTGAAAATATGATGTGGGAAGAAGATCCTCTTAAAAATTTGACCAAAGCCGGTCAATTGAATGCCTACAAACATACGGACTTTTGGCATGCGATGGATATGCTCAAAGATAAAGAAGACTTGAACAAAATGTGGGCCGCAGGCAACGCCCCCTGGAAGCTTTGGGAGTAATTTTATGAAAAAGGTCTTGCTCACCGGAGCGACAGGCTTTATTGGTTCACAAGTTACGAAAGAATTATTGCGCCGGGACTATGAAGTTCATGCCTTGGTTTATCCCTCCGAGGGAGAAAAACAAGAAAATTTCATTCAACACGAAATGAATTTGCTTGATGCAAAAGCCGTTGAAAAATTTATATCTGAAAACAATTTTGAAAATCTTATTCATTTGGCTTGGTATGTCGGCCCGAAATGTCATGTATCCGATTTGAATATGGATTGGGTGATTGCCACACTAAATCTTTTAAGATCGTTTAAGGAGCATGGTGGAAAAACATTTTTAGGCGCCGGAACTTGTTCAGAATATGAATATAAGTATGGCTACCTGCTTGAAGATGAAACACCGACAGATCCAGGAACATTGTATGGAAACGGCAAAAATGCTGTATTTAATATAGCAAAGGTTTATTGTAAGCAAAATAATATTTCGTTTAAATGGCCGAGAATTTTCAACTTATATGGCCCTAATGAAAAGCCTCAACGATTAATGCCTTCCGTAATTAATTCTTGTCTCAAAGGGGAAGATGTTAAAGTAAGTGATTGTTTGAAATTTCAAGATTATTTACATGTTGAAGACACCGCTCGAGCAATTGTTGATATTTTTGAAAGTGATCTGGTGGGAGCTGTTAACGTTTGTTCCGGTCAGCCAGTGCAGTTGCGTACAATCGTTAATCAAATTGCCGAATTAACCAATTTCCACGGAAAAATTCTTTGGGGAGTAATTCCCGCTGCCTTTGGGGATGATGTTGTTGTTGGAAACAACGCAAAATTAAAATCAATTGGTTGGAAGCCAAAATATAGCTTGGAAGAAGGCCTAAAAATGACAATTCAATATTGGAGAACGCATAATGTATAATGATATATATAAAGGTAAAACAGTTTTAGTAACCGGACATACGGGATTTAAAGGCTCATGGTTGTCCATTTGGCTGACAATGATGGGCGCAAAGGTTGTAGGCTACTCTTTAGACCCTTATTCTGACAAAGGAAATTTTGAAGCCTGCCACTTACATGAAAAGCTTTATGCCGACGTTCGTGGAGACACCAGAGATTTTGCTCATTTATCGGAAACGATTGAAAAGTATAAACCGGAGATAATTTTTCATTTAGCCGCACAGGCCTTGGTTCTTACCGCCTATCAACGCCCCAAAGAAACTTTTGAAACAAACTTGATGGGGTCATTAAATATTATGGAAGCTGTCCGCCTGCATGATTGCGTTAAAACAGTCGTCATGATTACTTCAGACAAGTGTTATGAAAATGTGGAACAGATTTGGGGCTATAAAGAAACGGATCGTATGGGAGGTCAAGACCCTTATTCATCATCTAAAGGTTGTGCAGAGTTGATGATAGCCTCTTATCGTAACTCTTATTTTAACCCCAAAGATTATGCCAAACATGGCAAAGCCGTTGCAACTGTTCGTGCCGGTAATGTTATCGGCGGTGGTGATTGGTCCGACAACCGTTTAATTCCGGATTGCATTCGATATATAGAAACCGGAAAAGATATTCAAATCCGAAATCCGATAGCGACACGTCCTTGGGAGCATGTTTTAGAGCCTTTATCCGGTTATTTGAAAGTTGGCCAAAAACTTATTGAAGACCCTGTCAAATACGCAACTTCATTTAACTTTGGTCCTCATATTTCAGCCAATAAAACTGTATTTGAGGTTGTTAAGCGTTTGGTTGATTATTATGGCAAAGGAAAAGTTGTTGATGCCTCAGATCCCAATGCCGTACATGAAAACACTTTACTCAATTTAGATGTAACCAAAGCTTATGTAATGTTGCAGTGGGAAGCCAAATGGGGCTTGCAAGAAGCGATTGAAAAGACGGTTGATTGGTATAAAGAGGCTTTGCATCGTGAAGACATGTATGATTTCTGTGTCAAACAAATTCTAGAACATGGAGAGCACTTTGCCAAATAATCTGATTCTAGGCTCAGGTATAGCCGGTATATCGGCCGGCTATCATTTAAAGCAAAATGGGCAAAGTAGCGTTATTTTTGAAAAAGATAACGATTGGGGCGGCTTGTGTGGAAATTTTTCAATAAAAGGTTTCCGCTTTGATCGCTTTGTACATTTTTCTTTTACAAAAGATGAATATATCGCCGATATATTTGAAAAATCGTCTCCTTTGTTTGCCCACCCATCAGTTTCGTACAACTACTATCATGGAAGTTGGCTTAAGCATCCGGCAATTAATAATCTGGCGGTACTACCAATAGAAGAAAAAGTGAAAATAATTGCCGATTTTCTGGATCGCCCGCATAAAGAAATCGCCGATATAAAAGATTATGATGAATGGCTTCGGGTTCAGAACGGCAATTATTTTACCGATAATTTTGCCACGGTTTATACCAAAAAATATTGGGGACAATTGCCCAAAAATATGGAAACCAAATGGATTGGCAATCGTATCCATTCTCCGGCGTTTGAAGAAGTCTTGCGTGGATCTTATGCCGAACAAGCTGAAAATTTTTATTATACGAATTATATGAAATATCCTAAAAAAGGCGGCTTTAGAAGCATTTTGGATTATTGCCGCAAAGGTTTAGATATTCGCTTTAACAAGAAAGTGATCAGAATTTCACCGCAAAGCAAGCAAATTTTCTTTGCTGACGGCAGTTGTGAGGAATATTCAAAACTCATTTCCTCTTTGCCCCTGCCGGAAATCGTTAAGATGATAGACGATTGCCCGGCAGAAGTATTAAAAGCGGCTCAAAATTTGCACTGGACTTGCGGTTATCAAGTGTCGCTTGGTTTTAACAGACCGGATGTTGCCAAGCATTTGTGGTTTTATATTTATGATGAGGATGTCCCGCCGGCAAGGGTCTATTCGCCTAATTTAAAATCCGCTGACAATGCGCCGGAAGGCTGTTCTTCTTTGCAAGCAGAGGTTTTTTATGCCAATGATGCCAAAATTCCGCCGGCAGACTTGGTTTTAGGACAAACAATAGAAAAATTAAAGCAAATTTGTGGGTTTGACGATGCAGACATCGTGGTCAAAGACATTCGCTTTGAACCATACGCCAACGTCACTTTCACCCATGAAATATATCAAAATCGCGAGGTAATCCTCAATTATCTCAAAGAAATCGGCATCGAAAGCATCGGCCGCTTTGGTAAATGGGATTACCTCTGGAGTCATCAGGCTTTTGAAAGTGGAATGAGGTTAAGTTATGAAAAAAAATAATATTCATATTGCGCTTGTGAGTAGTGATGAATATATGAAATATACTGCGGTTGTTATGCTCTCAGTGTTACAACATCTACCGTCTAAGCAATCAATTTTTTTTCATATTCTAACTGAAGATATTACTGATAATAGCAAAAACAAAATTTTAAAAATGAAAAAAAAATATAATTTTGATGTTGAATATATTTATATTGATGATGACAAGTTTAAGATGATAGAAAAGATTAAAACTCCTAATCATGTAAAAAGGATTACGTATGCTCGCTTATTCTTACCTGATCTTCTTCCTAATTTAGATAAAATACTATGTCTTGATAGCGATTTACTCATAAAGAAAGACATAAGTAAACTTTATAACCTGAATATAAATACTTATCTATTCGCTGCAGCTGAAGATGCAAACCATAGCAAAATAGCTGAAAGATTATGGGGAAATAAGGATTTACCTTATTTTAATACCGGAGTTTTACTAATAAACTTACAAAAACTGCGCTCTATAAATTATAAAGAAAATTTAAGGCAAAAAATACAAATAAATTCTAATAAATATCAAATTTCTGACCAAGATATCATCAACGATGCATTTCGTGGTTATATTTTTCCTATTAGCATTTCATGGAATTTTTATCACGAATACCTTTTCTCTCTGGGAATATACAAACCTAGTAATGTTAATGATTATAAGATTATCTCTTCGTCACCTGCTATAATACATTTTGTGGGGGCTGCAAAACCTTGGCTTCCTTCAGTACAGCACCCTTATAAACAAGAATTTTTAAAAGTTTACAAATTAACTCCTTTTTATAACTTCTGGAAAATGTTATATCAATATAAATATACTATTGGTAATGACACATACAAATCACTTTATTTAAAATCTTATTGTTTATTTTTACAAAAAAGCACACCAAATGAAGAATTAATCTATAAATTAGGTTTAAAAAAAGAAACAAATAAACAATATGATAAATTATCTTTTTTGGGGATTTGCATAAAAAGAGAAGAACAAAACAGTCAAAACACATCAACAAACTATTTCTGGAATATCTTAAAAATATTAAAAAAAGTAAATTACAAATCTATTCGTTTTTTAGGCGTTACTATACTTTCCAAAAAAGATACTCCCCAAAAAAAATATATTAAAATTTGTGGAATTCCTATATATTATAATGTCGACAAAAATTTTTGTTTACTTCAACAGATTGCAATAATGCATCAAAAAATTGACAGATTATCAAATATCAATAATTTTATGAATAAAAAAATATCAAATTTAAAATGTGTGATTGAAGCGCAAAAATTACATGAGAAAACATTTGGAATGTATAAAAATGCCTTTGCGGGAAAGGATGTTGTTTTGGTGTGTACTGGTCCTACCGCTAAAAAATACATTCCAATTCCTAATGCTATTCATGTTGGTGTTAATGGTGCCGTCTATTTAAATAAGATAATGCTAGATTATCTTTTTGTGCAGGATAGCACTATTCATCAAAACGCTAATCAGACCTTAAATATAGACTGCAATAATTATAAAGGAAATAATTGCAAAAAGTTTTATGGAATTATTCCAGATGATAGATTAGCTATTGTAAAAAAAGACATAGACAGAATACCAATAAACTATACATACGATGAAAATATTTCACAATATTTGCTCGAAGATATTTGTTGTCATAATGTTGCTTATGATTTATCAAGAGAGCCTGTCGGAGATTTTTCAGGAACGCCATTTTCAGCCTTGCAATTTATTTTATATGCAAATCCCAAACGTTTATATCTAGTCGGTTGGGATTGCGGATCTGGTTATGCTTATAGTAGACCGAATGCAATGAGCCCAGCAAATTATCAAATTGAAATTTTAAAAAAATTCTTTTTGCCATTCATAAAGAATTATTACGCAGATCTAGAAATCATATCAATAAATCCCGTTGGGTTAAAAGGTATTTTTTTAGATGAATATACAAAGGAGTAATACTTAAAATGACTAATATTAAAATACTAGTTTCTTATAAAGATAAACATAAAATTATAAAAAACACCATCATAACACCAATTCAAACAGGAAGAGCAATTGCTGAAGAAATTTTTAGTGAAATGATTGGCGATGATACAGGAGATAATATTTCTGAATTAAATCCTTATTATGCAGAACTTACTGCACAATATTGGGCTTGGAAAAATTATGATAAATTAGGAAATCCGGATTATATTGGTTTTATGCATTATCGTAGACATTTTGTTTTTAATGAGGACTATATAGATCCAAATGCAGATCCAAAAATGACTCAAGGATATTCAGCATACTCGTTTGATAGAATAGATGACGAATATTATGATAAAATTGGATTGAAAGAAGAAAATATTTGCAATATTGTAACTAATGCAGATATTATATGCGTAAAACAAGCAGATGTATCATTTTTAGGCTGTAATACGAGTAAAGAAGAATTTGTTAAAAGTTGCTATGGCGTTCAGGAAAAGGATTACGATAAATTAATCAGCACTGTTATGTATTTATTTCCAGAATATTATGAAGAAATAAAACAGTTAAATTCTGGTCCTTATAGATATTTTTATAATATGTTTATTTGTAAAAAGGAAATATTTGAGGAATATAGCACTTTTCTGTTTACAGTATTAAATAAATTTTTTGAACGTTCAGAAGTTAATTTGTATAGTGAAAAAGCACAACGTATATGTGGATATATGGGAGAGTTTTTACTATCATTATTTTTATTTAAAAAACACAAAAATAAGTATATCAGAATAAAAGAATTGTATTCCACTTTTGTGAAGAATACAAGTATAAATTATGAAATTAATCCTTCTGGCCAAGATTCTATAGGAATTGCGTTTGGTTGTAGCTACAAATATGCTCCATATTTAGGCGTAGCTATTCAATCATTGTTATGTAATATAAAAGACAACAGATTGTATGACATTTTTGTTTTAGAATCATCGTTTGATGATATTACTCGCAAAAAATTGTTATCACTCATTACTAAAAAAAATGTTAAATTACATTTTATAAACCCTGAGACATATCTGATAAAAGAGCCTTTATATATTCATAACAAAAATCTCAGTAGAGAATGTTATTACAGATTGATGGCTCCGTTTATACTACAAAATTTTCCTAAAATTATTACTCTGGATGTGGATATTATTATTAATGATGATTTGCAGGAATTATATAAAGTCAATATAAAAAATAATCCTATCGCAACAGCCATAGATACTTTTTGGGGCGGGATAGTTAACAAATTGCCTACTCAAAAACAATACGCTCAAGATATTTTACAATTAGAAGATTTATATAAATATTATAATACCGGCGTTATGGTTTGCAATACAAAATTTTTTAAAAATTTTGATGTTATTCAAGATATGATTAACCTAGCAAATACAAATAAGTTATCTTTACAAGAACAAGATGCGCTCAATATTTATTTCAAAAATAATATAAAAGAAATAGATGTCAAATGGAATTTTGAAGTTGAAAATAGATTTATAAAAAAAACTTATCATGATTTCACCCCTAAAAAATATCTAGATGAACACGCCAAACAGTATTTTCAAGCTAAGATATTTCACTATTGCAGTTCTATTAAGCCTTGGTTTTATCCAGATGAAGATTTTGCCGACATTTGGTGGTCACATGCACGGCGAACGCCATTTTATGAAGAAATTTTGCAACGCCTGATTGATTTTAGATTTTCCCAACTAAAACCACAAGCCAATATTGCAGAAATACAAAAACTTCGTAAAGAATTTGTACAAGTTCATTTCCCAAACCTTAACAATCGTTTTGCCTCAAATGAATACAATACTAAACTTTTGTTTGTTTTAGCACACCCAATGCATTTTAACTTAAAAAAGTTTTGGTATGGAATCAAAAAAGCTTTTGCTTTTGGCAAACGATATCAAAAATATAATCAAAAATACCAAAGTGTGATTAAATTACTTAAAGATGCTAAAAAATTAAAGAAATCATTTGTCAAAATTTAGAAGGGATACATGCTCATAAAAATCTTCATATCTTATCATAATGAGTACCCGCTTATCCAGTCTGAAATCTTAACCCCGATTCAGACCGGATATGCCAACGCCTCTAAGCTTTTTAAAGGGATGCTCCGTGATGATATAGGCGATAATATTTCACAATATAACACCAAATATTGCGAACTTACTGCTCAATATTGGGTTTGGAAAAATTATGATAAAATAGGTAACCCTGATATGGTTGGTTTTATGCATTATCGCCGCCATTTTATATTTGATGACTGGAAAGGCAACCCTGATTGGTGTTGGCTCCCTAAAGGAAATGTATATTTTGTTCCCTTCATAACGCCAGAATATAAAAAGCATATTACAGATAAGAAGATTAAACAAAAACTGACAGACTGTGATTGCCTTGTCCTAAAACCCTATGATTTAAGAAATTTACAGTCCGATAACTGCCGTATTCAATATTCGAAACTTCCAAAGCAAGATGCTAAAAATTTTGATATCTTAATAAAAGCAATTAAAGAGCTTTACCCTGACTATTCAGCCGAGGCAAATCGCCTTTGTTCTGAGCCTATGCAGTATTTATGTAATATGTTTGTCATGAGAAAAGATTTGTTTTTCGAATATAGCAATTTTTGCTTTAGAATTTTGCAATATGTTGATAAACAAGTCGATTCTTTTAATATGGACGAGAATGCCGCTCGATTCTTAGGCTATTTTGGAGAGTTTTTACTCACAATATTCCTATTTAAGATTGAAAAAAGAAAAAATATAAGAATTAAAACTGTGGATGGTACCTTTATTTTAAATGAAGATTACGTTGATACATCATTAAGTAACATTTTTAGACATTATCTGAAATATAAACTATCCTTCGGGAAAAAAAGGCGCACTTTAAAACGAAAATATAAAGATATAATGGTGATAAGACAAGTTGTTAAAAAAACATAGCTTTAATTTTGACCTTAAAAAATCCCGCCTTTGGGGCGGGATTTTGAATTTAGGCATTTCCGAAGGGGTTAACGTTTTTATGTGCCTCTTGCGTGACCCTTAAGTCAAAGAGGTTTAAGAGCGCATCAGAAACATAAATGGAAGAATATGTTCCGATAATCACCCCGAACAAAATCGTAAACGAAAAGCTCCGCAAAGTATCACCGCCGAAAATAAACAGAGCGACCGCGGCAAAAATGGTGGTCAGACCCGTCAAAATCGTGCGGGAGAAAATGTCGTTAATGCTTTTATTTAATAAGTCATACTGCGGCATTTTCTTATATTTGCGCAAGTTCTCGCGGATTCGGTCATAAGAAACAACCTTATCATTCACGGAATAACCGGCAACCGTTAAAATAGCGGCAACCGTTGTTAAGCTGAAGTCAAAGTTAAACAGCGAGAGCAAACCGGCGGTGATGAGCAAATCATTAAACAAGCCGATAAGCGCACCCAAAGCAAACTGCCATTCAAAGCGGAACCAGATGTAAGCGGAAATCGCCAAAATAGCAACCAACGAGGCCAAAATGCCCTGCCGCTTCAATTCATCACCCACTTGCGGTCCGACGGTTTCCACGCGCCGATATTCATAACCATTGCCGAGAGCTTGGCGAATTTTGGCCACCATCACGCGTTGGCTATCTTCATCGGAGCCTTCGCCCTGCACGCGGAGCATAATTTCATCGCCTGAGTCGCCAATAGTTTGCAGCGTGACCTCATCAAGGTTCAAGCCCGAGAGCTCTGAACGCAATTTGTCGGGGTTAATTTGATGATCGCTCTTAAGCTCAATCAAAACGCCACCCGAGAAGTCAATGCCGTAATTAAAGCCTTTGAAAGCAATGCACCAACATGAGAGTGCCACCAACATAAGTGTTAAAGCATAAGTCAGCTTGCGCACTTTCAAGAAATCAATATTTGTTTCTTTGGTAATCCAACTTAACATTTTCATTTTCGTTCTTCCTTATAAATCATTAAATCGGCAATTTGGTTGGCTTGCAACGCACAATCCACGCCGCGATAATCAACCTAGCCACGGTTACAGATGTAAACATGGAGGTCAAAATACCGATGGTCAACGTCACGGCAAAGCCACGCACCGGACCAGTGCCGAGCCAAAAGAGCACCAAGGCGGCAACAACCGTTGTCAGGTTGGAGTCCACAATGGTTGCCCAAGCCTCGCTGAAACCTGTTTCGGCGGCGTCTTTGGTGGAGCGACCTTTTTTCACTTCCTCGCGCATGCGCTCAAAAATCAGCACATTGGCATCAACCGCCATGGCAATGGAAAGGATAATACCCGCAATGCCCGGCAATGTAAGCGTTGTGCCGATAATGCTCATAATACCGAGCATGAGGAAAAGGTTCATAAAGAGCGTGATGGTCGTGAAAATGCCGAACAAGCCGTAGGCGGCAATAATAAAGACCAACACAGCAATAAAGCCAATCACGGAAGCCACAAGCCCCGCGCGGATGGAATCAGCCCCCAAACCGGCACCGACCGTACGCTCTTCCAAAACCGTCAAAGGTGCGGGCAGGGCGCCTGAGCGCAACATCAAAGCCAATTCTTCAGCACTTTCCGTAGTGAAGTTGCCGGTAATAATGCCATTACCGCCCGTAATGGCCGACTGAATAACGGGGGCGGAAATCACCTCATTATCAAGCACAATGGCAAGTTGCTCGCCGATATGATCGCGCGTGACCTCACCAAACTTGCGCCCGCCGGTTGTGTTAAACTTAAAACTCACCGCCGGCCGATTGCCTTCTGCAAAGGTGACTTGCGCGTCAACCAAGTTTTCACCGCCGACAGCCGCCTTGCGTGAGATAATATATTGGCTCACGCCGTCTTCGCCTTTGACCACGCGGGAAGCCGTGTTGATTTTGCCACGGCGGGCATCAGCCAAAGACGTGCGGCTATCCACAATGTGGAAAGACATCTTAGCGGTTTTACCCAACAGTTGCTTCACTTCATCAGGGTTTTGCACGCCGGGCAACTGCACCACAATGCGGTCATCACCTTGGCGCTGAATCACGGGCTCTTTGGTGCCAAGCTCATCAATACGGCGACGCACAATCTCAATGGATTGGTCAATCACGCGAGCTTTGAGCTGTTTTAAGGTAATTTCATTATAATTCAAGCGAATGGTGTCATCTTCCATCTGTGCTTCGAGTCCTTCTTCCAAAGCACGCAGATAATTCATAGCCTTGCTCCGATCGTTAAAATCCTCAATCTTCACGCTCAAGCCTTCCGCCGAGGCGTTCAGATTTTGGTAACGAATGCGATGTTCGCGCAAAACCTGCCGCGCGGAATCTTCCAAAGTTTGCATACGTTCTTTCAAAACTTCGTCCATATCCACGTTTAAGAGCAGGTTAGAACCGCCTTGCAGGTCAAGCCCGAGGCTGACTGGTTGCCACCAATTGGGCAATTTCAGGGATTGCGGCAAAAAGTTTGGCACAGCAAAAAACAAGCCGACCAAACAGATCGCCAAGATAATTAAAATTCGTTCACGAGAAAGTTTATACATTTGTCATTCCTTGCTTATTTATGAGCTTTAGGTTGAGAAGGAGCGGAAGGCTCTTCAGTCAAAACTTCACGAATGGTAAAGCGGGGCGCCACCACTTCCAAGCCCTTTGAAAGTTCAAGCGTTAAGTCATCGTCCTTAATTTTTTTAACAACGGCATAGAGCCCACCGCCGGTTAAAACTTTATCGCCTGTTTTTAAGGCTTTTAAGCGTGCTTCGTGCTGTTTCATCCGTTTTTGTTGTGGACGGATCAAAAGCAAATAAAACACCAAAACAATACCGATAACTTGAATAAAAGTCCCTGCCAAAGAGGCGCTTGTGCTGACAGTTGCAACATCTTGTGCCCATGCCTGACTGATAAACATTTTTCTTCTCCTTCATTTAAAACTATCGGGATTATATACGCAACCTTGCAAATTACAATCACAATTTGCACTTTTTAAGCAAAAATCTGAATTAAGGCAAATAAGTTCGCGGGTTGACGGCTTTTTTGCCCGCGCGCACCTCAAAGTGAAGTTGCGGATCGCTCACGCCACCAGTGCTGCCGACTGTGGATATCTTTTCGCCTTTTTTCACTTTTTGCCCTTTTTTGACCAAAAGTTTGTCGTTATGCGCATAGGCAGTAATCCACCCATCGTTGTGCTTAATCAAAATCAGGTTTCCGAAGCCTTTGAGCTCGTTACCGGCATAAGCGACCGTGCCGGCATCGGCGGCCTTGACGGCGGTGCCTTTAGCGGCGCTAATGTTAATGCCGTCATTTTTGCGCCCTTTGCCGAGACTTCCGAAATTGGCAATCACTTTGCCTTGAACAGGCCACATAAATTTAGTTGTGCGATTTTTTGGCGCCGTATAAGTAGATGACGCTGTTTTCGTCTTAGTTGAAGAAGATGTTGTGGCTTTTGCGGTCGTTGTTGTCTTGGCAGGCGCGGAAGTTGTGGCTTTACGCTGTGAAGGTGCCACGGCTTTGGTGCCCGAAAGCGCAATTTTTTGCCCCACGCTGATGGTATAAGGTTGCGTTAATCCATTGGCACGAACCAAATTGTCAACAGTGGTATTGTAACGCTTAGAGATAGAATAAAGCGTATCGCCTTTGCGCACAATATGATAAGTTGATTTTGGAATCCGTAACGTTTGCCCAACCTTAATATTATATGGTGCATGCAAACCGTTTGCCTGGATCAATTCTTGCAGATTCACGTCATAGCGCTTGGAAATGGAGTAAAGCGTATCGCCATGCCCGACAGTCACCACGGAAGGCGTGGTGCCGAGCCAAGTGGCGCGGTTCAAAAGCTGAATGTTTGAGCTGTAACAACCCGTTAAAAACAGGCATAACAAAATATGTGCCGCAAACTTTTTAAGCATCGTCCTTCCTTTATTCTGTTGCGATTATTGCCACCAATTCGTGAAATAATCGTTAAAACCACTTGATTTTTAAAAAGCAAAAGCCTATGCTGAGCGCACAATTTGAAAGGCTTAAAAATGGCGCAAAAACCAACCATAGCCGATGAAAGCGGCGATAAATATAAATACGGCTTTGTCACGGACATAGACGCCGATTCTGCGCCTGTGGGTTTAAATGAAGATATTATCCGCCTGATTTCACAAAAGAAAAATGAACCAGAGTGGCTTTTACAACGCCGCCTGAAAGCTTTTGAGCATTGGCAAACGATGACTGAGCCCAAATGGGCAAACATCACTTATGACCCGATTGATTATCAGACCTTGTCATATTTCTCTGCGCCCAAGCCAAAAAATGCGCCCCAAAGCTTGAACGATGTCGCGCCTGAATTGCTTGAAACATATAATAAGTTGGGCATTCCGTTAAAAGAGCAAGAAGTTTTAGCAGGTGTTGTGGCCGTCGACGCGGTTTTTGATAGCGTTTCGGTGGCAACCACTTACCGCGCCGAGCTTGAAAAGCACGGCATTATTTTCTGCTCCATTTCGGAAGCGGTGCAAAAACACCCTGATTTAGTGCAAAAATATTTAGGTTCAGTTGTGCCTTATACCGATAATTTCTTTGCCTGTTTGAATTCGGCGGTATTTACGGACGGTTCGTTTGTTTACATTCCGAAAGGTGTGCGTTGCCCTATGGAGCTTTCCACATATTTTAGGATTAACGCCAAAAACACAGGTCAGTTTGAACGCACGCTGATTGTGGCAGACGAGGGGAGCTATGTTTCTTATTTAGAGGGGTGCACCGCCCCCCAACGCGATGAAAATCAACTTCATGCCGCCATTGTGGAAATTGTGGTTTTAAAAGATGCCGAGGTCAAATATTCCACGGTTCAAAACTGGTATCCCGGCGATTCGGAGGGCAAAGGCGGCGTTTATAATTTTGTGACCAAAAGGGCGGCTTGCCGTGGCGAAAATTCTAAAGTTTCATGGACACAGGTGGAAACGGGTTCTTCTATCACTTGGAAATATCCGTCATGTGTTTTGCAGGGCGATAATTCGGTTGGCGAGTTTTACTCGGTGGCCATGACCAACAATCATCAGCAAGCCGATACCGGCACAAAAATGATTCATTTGGGCAAAAACACGCGCTCCAAAATCATTTCCAAGGGCATTTCCGCCGGTCGTTCAAATCAAACATATCGGGGCTTGGTGCATGTGTCGCAAACGGCGGAACACGCGCGGAATTATTCGCAGTGCGATAATTTGCTCATTGGCGCGTTATGTGGCGCGCACACTGTGCCTTATGTTGAAAATCATAATGCAACGGCAGTTTTGGAGCATGAAGCGACAACGTCTAAAATCGGCGATGAACAGCTTTTTTATTGCCGTCAGCGCGGTTTAAGTGAGGAAGATGCGGTTGGGCTGATTGTCAACGGTTTTTGCCGTGAAGTTATGCAACAGTTGCCGATGGAATTTGCCATTGAAGCCGCCAAGCTGATTAACATTTCATTGGAAGGGAGTGTCGGTTAAAATGACGAAACCTGTGCTTGAAATTAAGGATTTATGCGCCAAAGCCGGCGATAAACAGATTATCAAAAACCTCAATCTGACCATTATGGAAGGCGAAGTTCATGCCTTAATGGGGCCGAACGGCGCAGGCAAATCCACGCTTTCAAATGTTTTGTGCGGCAAGCCCGGCTACGAGGTTTTAAGCGGCACGGTGCGCTTTCATGGCAAAGATTTACTTCAGATGAGCGTTGAGGAGCGTGCGCGCGAGGGTTTGTTTATGATTATGCAATATCCGGTGGAGATTGCCGGCGTGCCGACTGTTAATTTCTTAAAGCATGCCTTAAACGCCGTGCGCAAGCACAGAGGCGAACCGGAGTTAGATACTTTAGGCTTTTTGAAAATTGCCAAAGAAGAGGCTGCCAAGTTAGGCATCAGCACCGAGATGCTTAAACGTCCGGTAAATGTTGGCTTTTCAGGGGGCGAAAAAAAGCGTATGGAAACGTGGCAAATGGCGGTTTTAAAGCCGACAATGGCCCTTTTGGACGAGGCGGATTCCGGCTTGGATATTGACGCCTTAAAAGTGGTGGCGGATGGTGTGAACACACTTCGTGACGGCAAACGCGCCATGTTGATTATCACGCATTATCAACGGTTGTTAAATTACATCACGCCGGATGTGGTGCATATTTTTGCGGACGGACACATTGTGCGTTCGGGCGATAAAACGCTTGCTTTAGCGCTTGAAGAAAAAGGCTATGCCGCGTTTGTAAATGAGGGTTGCTGATGCAAAATTTGTTAGACATCGGGCTTTCGGAAACAAGTAACGCGGTCATAAGCGGTTGGCGCGATAAAGGGCGCGCGGCATTTTGCTTGCCGACACCAAAGGCGGAAGAATGGAAATATACAAACATAAAACCGATTCTTTCAAATATTTATCAAGCGCCCAAGCCGTGTTCAGAGAACCATACGACCTGCACTTGTGAACATAAGCATGAACATCATTTACCGTTTGAGGCTTATGAAATTTATTTTCATAACGGCCATTTATGCGCGCATCAACCGCATTTGCCTGAGGGCGTAACGCTTTTAAGCTTGGAAGAAGCGGCGGCAGAGCATGAAACGTCGGCTTATTTAAATAAAAGTTTTGAATTGAATAAAATGCCGTTTGCGGCGCTGAATACGGCGCATTTAGGCGAGGGCGTTTTTATCCGCGTGGCGCGCGGCATAAGGCTTGATAAACCGTTGGCGTTTATTTATGAAACAGATGAAGATTTTCCCCTTTGGGCAGATTTTCATAATATCATTGTTTTGGAAAGCGAGACCACGGTTGATTGGGTGGAATTTTTTGAAAGCAAAAACAAGACGCTAACTTATGCGCATAATGTCGTCAATGAAATCTTTTTAGGCAAATCCGCCGTTTTGAAACATTACAAAAAGCAACAGGAAAATGAAAAAGCGGCGCATTTGGCGTTTAATGCTGTTTCGGTGCGCCAAAACGCCAAATTTGAAAGTTATGTTTCTGAGCTTGGGGCTTTGCTTGCACGCCATGAAACGATGGTGCATTTAAAAGAAGAGGGCGCGGAAACAGTTTTAAATGCGGCTTATCGCACCAAAGGCAAAACAACGCATGACACAACGGCAAATGTCATTCACGCTTGTGCGCAAACCACTTCCAAACAGCTGATTAAAGGTGTTTTGGAAGACGAGGGGCATGGTGTTTTTCAGGGGAAAATTCGCATTGAGCCGAAGGCTTTTGGGGCGAACGGCACGCAACTTCATAAAGCGCTCATGCTTTCCAATCAGGCAACGGTTGATGTGAAGCCAGCGTTGGAAATTTTTGCAGACGATGTGAAATGTAGTCATGGCGCGACAAGTGGCGCGCTAGATGAAAATCAGCTCTTTTACTTGCGTTCACGCGGCATTGGGCAAAAAGAAGCCGAGGCGCTTTTAACAAAGGCATTTTTGGACGAGCCTTTTGCCACGCTTCAAAATGAGCCGATTCGCCTTTGGCTTTGCGAGGATTAAAATGCCGGTAGGGCAGGGATGTGATAGATCCGAAACAAATGAAAGGAGAAATGATGAAAAAAATACTTTTGAGTTTAAGTTTTTGCCTGATTGCCTTTCAAGCAAACGCCGGCGTCACTTGTTATGAAGACAGCTTCGGTTATCGGCATTGTTCCGGCGTAAATTCTGCCGGTGAAACTGTAGATATTCGTTCACACACGGACAGCTTTGGCTATACAAACACGACAGGTTCCATTGGTGGCAAACAAGTTGACACGCATTCACATACGGATAGTTTCGGTTATACAAACACGAATGGCAGAATTGGCGACAACAATGTGGACCTTCGTTCCCATACGGACAGTTTCGGTTATACCAATACCAATGGCAGAGTTGGCGACAGCAATGTAGATCTTCGTTCACACACGGACAGCTTTGGCTATACAAACACGAATGGCAGAATAGGTGATAATAACTATAATTCACGTTCTCATACGGATAGCTTTGGCTACACCAACTACGACGGAGATTATTATTAAGCCTTGTGCCATGAAAGTAGCTTTAATGAAACCATTTCTATAAAAATTCAGTCTGAAAAGTGTTATTTTATACCTATAAAAACTAGGAAATTACATGAAAAAAACACTTTTTTAGATGTTTTTTCTATTTTCTGACATTACAAATATTTCGTTAATGCATTAACTTTATTTTTATAATATTTAAATATGGATTTATAACGTTTGTGAATTTTCCCAAATGAAAAGTGGTAAAGGAACTTATATTTCACATATTTCATCAAGAGGTTGACAAGGGTCATCTTATCGTCAGAGTGCGTTTTCATCCACTTATAACATTTTTCGCTAAAAGGATTATCAAACATATTATAAACATCCGTATTTCTAAATAATTGACGTGAAAATTTAGAAATTTTCATTCCATTATCATAAAAAGCATATTTGAAAGGCGTATGCCCTAATTTTGCTTGTTCCATTTCATTCAACATTTTTTCATAATACAGGCTTAAATCCCAAGCAGGGTCGCCTTCTTGAGCATGTTGAGCAAGCACTTGTCTATGCGCACCGGAATCAAAGCCGGTAAAGTGATAAAATGCCAAGGGCTTTCCGTTCACTTTCCAACCGTCCTTAGAATTTCCGGTAATTTTTCTTGTTGCAAGATTCCATGTAGCCACGTTATATGTAGGATCTCTTACAATTTTTACAAAGTCAAATAAGGCAGGAAGCAAATCTCCCCACTTCTGATCTGTAAATAAACCATTAGGAATATCGTCATAACAAAATTGCATTAAACGATCATTCCACCAATTTAAAAACTTCAAACCGTTTATATCGTTTTTAACAGCAAAAAATCCAAAATTATAGACACCATGTTTTAGAGAACAAATTTCTTCCTCTATGATACCCTGATAACTAAGGGCGGGTTGCGTTTGATGAGGTGTTATTAATACGCTGTTTTCATCAAGCATTTCAGAAAGTCTGTCTAAATTATTAAAGACAGCAATATCAGGATCTAAATAAACGAGCTTATCTGTTTTTGTTTTTTGTAATATATAGAGGGCTGCAGCCCCCTTTACTGCAGTACATAATTCGACAACCGTATGTACGTAGAACCATTTTTTATTATTTTCTGTTTTAATAAAATCTTCTGCCTGCCATACAAAATCAAAATCTTCATTTTTTACATTAAAATTTTCAGGTAAATCGTCAGAAATAACTAAATGCATTACCGCATTTGGATTGTGCTCTTTTAATGTTTTGGCCAAAACGCGTGCTTTAGGGATATAGCAGGTTGTCACACTTGTAAAAAAATGCATTATTTTATTTCCTTTCTCAATTTCTCAACAAAATTTTTTATTTCTTGTAAATTTTCAAGCGGATGAATGTTTTTCAAAACTAACCCTTTTTCATATTTTGAAATACGTTCTGCCGGAGCCCCCATATTATAACACACCACAGGCATATTCATACTCATAGCCTCAGCTGTGGTATATGAGAATGTTTCAGGGCAAACGGAAGGAATAAAAACGATATCAATCTGATATTTTTTGATAAGCTTCGGAATATCTAAAGGCTTATATTTTCCAGTGACAATTAACCCTTTTGGTGCATTTTTATAAGCTCCGATAACAACCAATTTTAAATGCGGATCTTTGTTACCATCACACATTTCTCCTACAATATTGGCGCCTTTGGCTACAGATGTTATACTTCCGAGCATAGCAATATTTATATTTTTATGTTTTTTCACTTGCACAATGGGTAATTGTTTTGTTTTGTGAGGAATAATATGTATTTTTGTTTCAAGAACAGGGTAAACTCTGATAAACAACTCTTTCGTAGAATTTGAAAAAACAATCATCTCATCACAGGTATGACTAAAAAAATCATTCCATGATTTTTTCCAAACGGTCATATCATTAAATCCTGAAAATAATAATTTTTTATTAACTATGTTGATGTTTTTTATACAATAAGAGCACCCTTTTGGATATGATAAATTACAAAAAACATTATCACAATTTAAAAGATTATATGATGGGCATATCGCGTAAAAATCATGCCCTCTGAAAGAAACCTTTGTTTGAGGATGATTTTTTTTGTAACAAGAAAGAGATTTTAATAAATTTAGTGTTTCTTCCCAAGCAACAATATTATTGACACAAATTTCCCCAAAGACAAATTCAGAAATCACCGATTTGACAATGTCAAAATTTAATGTATATCCGAGAGCTTTATCCGGGATTGAAAAAATATAAACATTAAAGCTTGGATTATATTGCAGTCGCAACAGAATATATTCTTTTTGTAATTCTGAAAACTGGTTAAAGCTATAGGTTTCAGTACCCCCCCAGTGAATGATCAACCCAAAGCATAATTTTTTTATGAGTAGATAAACATTGCTCCTTCGTGAAATGAACAAAATCATTTATATTGTGAAAAACTTGTTCCATTTTATAAACGGAAGACTTTTTTTTATGTGATACCAGCGGAAAGCCCAAAAGTTTCAGACTTTTCCATATAAAGTTTTTTTCAACTGACCAAACCAAAATTCCAGCTATGAAAATCTTTATTATTTTATAACCATTAGGTAATTCTTTAATTTTATTTATAATTTTCATGGCAAAATTACTCTAGACAGCATTATACACACCCCAACATATTAACCTGAAGATACTTTAAAAAAATGCCCATGTCAATAATAAAAAATCAATCAAAATCAAGTGATTGAGGTTTTTAAAAAATAGAGCAACAAAAAACATCCACACGAGAAGATTTTTTTATTTTCACACCTTAAAAGATAGGAATTATATATATTTCTTAAGTAAGCGCTTTACACGCTGATCATCAAATTCTACTCTTATCCCTAACACTTTAATCAAAGGCTTGAATTTGGCGCTGATTTTCACATAATCCTTGCTCGTGGTGTAAATTTCTAAATCATGCTGCTTTGCCTCTTCAACCAAGGCATCAAGCTCCGCTTCCTCATAAAAATGATGATCGGGGAAATCACGCGTTGCCGCCACGTCAAAACCGCATTCTTCCAAAGAGCGATAAAACTTTTCGGGGTGCCCAATGCCCGCAAATGCAAGCACCGGCTTTTTATTTTTTTGAGGCGAAACAGGCACAATCTGACCGCGCAAAACAGGTAATTTTGTTTTTTGTGCCAAGTTTTGCACGTCTTGCCCCAAGATAATCAGAGCTTGCGCGCGCTGAACGCCGCCTTCAAACGATTCGCGCAACGGCCCTGCAGGTAAAACCCGCCCATTGCCGATTCCATAAGCGCCATCAAAAACTAGAAACGAAAAGTCTTTATGAAGTGTCGGATTTTGAAAACCATCGTCCATAATCAGACAATCTGCCCCGTTTTGAAGCGCAAGCTTAGCGGCCTCGGCGCGGTTCGGGTTAATCACCACCGGCGCGGTTTGTGCCAGAAGCAAAGGCTCATCGCCCACGTCAAAAGGCGTGTGCTTTTTTTCATCAACCAAAACACCTTTGAGCTTGCCACCATACCCACGTGAGATAAAGAAAGGGTGCTTGCCCATGCTTTTCAAAATTTCTGCCAACGCAATGGATACAGGCGTTTTGCCCGTGCCACCTGCGGTAATGTTACCCACACAAAAAACAGGGCAACTTGCTTGGTAAGGACGTGCGCGCCGCATCCGCCAAGCAGTCACGGTGCCATAAACCCAACCCAAAGGCAAAAGGAGCGTGGAAAGAAAAGTTTTTTGTTTCCAAAACAAAGGTGTTTTCATTAATCCAAATATTCCCTGATTTTTTCAACAATCCCGTCCAAAACTTTAGCCTCACTGTTTGCCCAATTATACGCCAAACTGCGCTTGGCTTCCAAGAGCTCGGGGTTGGTGAGCAGATTTTGAACCATATCCATCAAATCAAGCACATCATTCACCTGAATAATGGCATCGACTTTTTTTGCGCGGTTCATCGCATCGGTAAAGTTATGCATGTGCGGCCCCACAATCACGGCATCCCGACAACGCGAAGGTTCCATAAAGTTTTGCCCGCCGTGCGGAATGAGCGACCCGCCCACAAACACAAGCGGGAACAGATTATACCAAATGCCCATTTCTCCAATGGTATCGGCAATATAAACTTCCGTTTTTGGCGTGAGTTTTTCGCCTTTTGAGCGCAACGCCACCTGAAGCCCGAGTTCTTTTTCAAGCTTTTCCTTAATTTCTTGCCCACGTTGCGGATGTCGAGGCGCAATAAACGTGAGCAGATTCGGTACCTTTTGCCCTAATTCTTTAAGAAACCGCCCAATTTTATATTCTTCATCATCATGCGTGGAGCTCACAAGCCAAGCGGGGCGACCGCCAATAAGCGTTGCAATTTCATTTTTGACATTTTCATCAACGGGCAGAGGCAGACCGGCATATTTTAGGTTTCCCAAACAAAGCGTGTTTTTAGCACCCAAAACGCGGAGCCTGTAAGTATCTTCCTCAGATTGCCCAAGGCAAAGTGTGAAGCAATCCAAAAGCTCCTTAATCACAAACTCAAACTGTTGCCACCGCTTGAAAGATTTGTTTGAAATCCGCCCATTCACAAGGATCAGCGGAATATTTTTGCGCTTGATGGTGGAAAGAAGCGCCGGCCAAAATTCCGATTCAAACCAAAGCGCAATATCTGGTTGCCAATGCTTGATAAAGCGTGTAACAAACACAGGATGATCAATCGGCAAATATTGATGAAACGCGCGCTCGGGCAAACGTTTTGACATCACTTCGGCAGAAGTTGTGGTGCCCGTGGTCACCATAATGTGCGCATCGGGATAAGTTTGCAAAAGACGCTCAATTAAGGGCAACATCGAAATCGATTCGCCAACCGAGGCGCCATGCATCCAAATAAGTTTCCCTTCAGGGCGCTGAAGTGTTGGACGCCCGATACGCTCGTTAAAGCGTTTTACATCTTCTTTGCCAATTTTTTTGCGCTTTTCGATATATCGACTAATGGCAAGCGGATAAAGAAAGCGGATGAGCATATTATAAAGTTTCATCAACATTTAATGTTCCTTTATTCTTCTTCTGCGGGGCAGGGTGCCTTGTTCAATGTGTGGCAGACCAAGCTCCTGATCAAGTTCCCACGTGAGGTCATTAAGAGTTTTTTCAAATTCCTGCCGATATTTTTCAAGCTCGTCTTTAGAGGCATTCTCAGGCACAAAAAACGGTTTTGTCACCGCGCAAATGCCTTTTTGAAACGGCAGAGGGATAAGCATTCTGTCCCAACTTTTGTGAATAATTTTAGCATGCTTCATACTATATGTCACGCCCACAATCGGCTTACCTGTTTTTTGGGCATAGTAGAGCGGGCTGTTTGTCATGGTCATGGAAGGACCGCGCGGTCCGTCAGGAATAATAGCAATGGTGGTGCCACGCTTAAGCTCGCGCATAAGGCTCACTGCGGCACTTTGAGCGTGCTCATTAGTGGAGCCGTCAATATTGCCAATGCCGAAACGGTTTAGAACGCCAACAATGAGTTGTCCGTCACGATGAGGCGAAACAAGGGCTTTGAGTGTTTTACGCTTATCCCAAAAATACGGAGCCATCGCCACACGCCCGTGCCAAGTCACATAAATAAGGCTGCCGTATTTTTCCAGATTGTCGTAAAAATTTTGAATGTTGCGAATATCCCACCGGGCTGTTGCTGCCACAAAGCGCACATACCAATATGCCGCAAAGCTGATAAACCGTGCGGTGAGAGGCATATTAATAATCTTTTTCCCAAGTTTTTTTAGTTTCATTTCAAGGCAATCATAACTGATTTTTCAAATTTCGCAACCATAATTTCACGCGTTTTAAAACAAAATTGTGGATTAAAAAGTTTTGCGTTGCGGGGCTTGCCAAATGTTTATAGATTTCCTATATAGTGAAAAAAAGGAGAAGCCAAAATATGCCTCAAAATAAAGCCATAACGGAAAGTGAGAAATATCCGGTGTTGCCCTTGCGTGACACGGTTGTTTTCCCGAAGATGATTGTACCGCTTTTTGTCGGGCGCGAAAAGTCCATTAACGCGCTAGAGCGCGGCAGCGAGCTCAACTCTCAAATTGTGCTTGCCACGCAAAAGCGTGCCGCGGATGAAGACCCCAAAGAGCAAGACATTTATCATACGGGCACGTTAGGAAACATTTTACAAATGTTGAAACTCCCGGACGGTACAGTCAAAGTTTTGATTGAGGGTTTAGACCGCGTCAAAATTAAAAAGTTTGACCTAAGCGAGAGCTTTATTCAAGCCGAAGTTTCGCTTTTGCCCGACGAGAGCGCCTCTGATCTTGAAACGGAAGCCATGGCGCGCGCGGTTGTTTCGCAGTTTGAGGAATATGTGAAAGCTTTCAAAAAAATCTCGCCAGATGTGTTGGTTTCGGTTCGTCAGATTGAGGATTACAGCAAACTTGCCGATACCATCGCCTCGCACATGAGCTTAAAGGTTGAGGATAAACAGCAGCTTTTGGAAGCCGATTCCGTCAAGGCGCGCTTTGAAAAACTTTTGGCGTTAATGGATTCGGAAATGGCAATGATGGAAGTTGAGGCGAAAATCAAAAACCGCGTCAAACAGCAAATGGAAAAAAGCCAAAAAGAATATTACCTCAACGAGCAAATGAAAGCCATTCAAAAAGAGCTCAACGATGGCGAAGACGAGGATGAAATCTCGGCTTATATGAAAAAAATTAAAAAGACAAAGCTCTCTAAAGAAGCCAAAGAAAAAGCTTTGGGCGAGGTTCGAAAGCTCAAAACGATGGGCGCCATGAGCTCTGAAGCCACCGTTGTGCGCAATTATTTGGATTGGCTTTTGGATATTCCGTGGAAAAAATATTCTAAAGTGAATAAAGACTTGGTCAAAGCCACCGAGATTTTAGAAAAAGATCATTATGGGTTAGATAAAGTTAAAGAGCGCATCGTGGAATATTTGGCGGTGCAGTCGCGCGCCGATAAAATCAAAGGGCCGATTTTGTGCCTTGTTGGTCCACCGGGCGTTGGTAAAACATCACTGGGGCAATCCATAGCGCGCGCCACAGGGCGTAACTTTGTGCGCGCCTCCCTAGGGGGTATGCGCGATGAGGCGGAAATCCGCGGACATCGCCGCACATACATTGGTTCTATGCCCGGCAAAATCATTCAAAGCATGAAAAAGACAGGCACATCAAACCCCTTGTTCTTGCTTGATGAAATTGATAAGCTTGGCAACGATTGGCGCGGTGACCCGAGCTCGGCGCTTTTAGAAGTGCTTGATCCGGAGCAAAACGCCACGTTTAATGACCATTATTTGGAAGTGGATTATGACCTTTCCGATGTGATGTTTGTCACAACCGCCAATTCTTTGGATATGCCGCGACCATTGCTTGATAGAATGGAAATTATCCGCCTGTCCGGTTACACGGAAGATGAAAAGGTTGAGATTGCGCGCCGGCACTTAATCCCGAAGATATTCGGCGAAAATGCGGTGGCGTGTTCGGAACTTTCTATCAGTGACGATGCCGTGCGTGATATTATCCGTTATTACACGCGAGAGGCGGGCGTGCGCAACCTAGAGCGCGAGCTAGCGACCATTGCGCGCAAATCTGTCAAAGAAATTTTGATGAACAAAGATCGTTGCGTTAAAATTGAAGTCAACGCCAAGAACTTGGAAAAATACTTGGGTGTGCGCCGTTTCCGTTTCGGTGAGGCGGAAGAGGAAGATCACATTGGCGTCACGACGGGTTTGGCGTGGACGGAAGTCGGCGGCGATATTTTGTTCATTGAGGCGGTGGATATGCCTGGCAAGGGTAAAGTGATGCAAACCGGCAAGTTGGGCGAAGTCATGAAAGAATCCATTGACACGGCCTTTTCGGTGGTTCGCGCGCATTCTAAAGCGTTGGGCATTGATCCTGAGGTTTTTGATAAAACCGACGTGCATATTCATGTGCCGGAGGGCGCCACGCCCAAAGACGGGCCGTCCGCAGGTATTGCCATGTACACAACGCTTGTTTCGGTGTTTACAAAGTTGCCGGTGCGCAAAGACGTTGCGATGACGGGCGAAATTACGCTTCAAGGGCGCGTTTTGCCGATTGGCGGCTTAAAAGAAAAGTTGCTTTCGGCGTTGCGCGGGGGCATTAAGACGGTGATTATTCCGAAAGAAAATGAAAAAGACTTGGCGGAAATTCCCGATAATGTCAAAACAGGGCTTAAAATTATTCCTGTTTCCGATGTGAGCGAGGTGTTAAAAATTGCCCTAAAAGGCAAGCTTAAACCGCTTGAAAAATAAGAAAAGCCCCTT
>CANRJO010000013.1 GCA_947630965.1 uncultured Alphaproteobacteria bacterium | reverse complement strand
TGTTATGCGCAAACTTATCCTCTTTGCTAACTCTTCCCTTAAGCCTTGTGCATAACTCTTTCTTCTGGGTTGATGACATTCGTGTCTTGTGCCATATCTGCCAAAGTGTTTTGAAGTTCATTTAACTTTTCATTGGTTGATTTGGTACGCATGATACCTAAAAGCGTATCAGCTTCGACTTTCTTCACGCCCAAACCAGAAGCCACTTCACCGGCGGATTTTTCTTCAGATGTGTATGTGCCGTCTTCAGTTTCCGTATATCTGAAAAGACCATTTTCGGTTTTGAGATGTTTTTCTAAGTCTGAATATTTCTCTTCGCCAAAGATATCTTTTAGCGAAAATCCACTCTCACCCGCTCTGAGCTTGACATTGATGTTCGCGCCTTCCGACTTATCCTCTACTGTTACTGTGGATGCAATTGTCGTATTGCTGTGAACATTTAAGATTGAACCTTCCTCAAGCGTGAATGTGCCACCACTACCGTTGATACCGCCGTCTAAAGTCAACGAAGCACCGTCTGTGACAGTAATTTTGCCACTGCTGTTTGCATTATAAATATCATTTAATTTGCCATTGGCTGTATTGTTAGAAAATACGGCGTTTCCTTCAAATGTGATCTCGTTAGCGTTATAAATAGCGCCACCTTGTTTTGTTGCAGTGTTGTTATTAAATACGGTATCACCTTTAAAAGTGGTTGTCCCGTTGTTGTTCATAAGAGCACCGCCGTTTTTGGCTTGGTTATTCTTAAAAGTAGAATCCCCATTGAAAGTTAAGTTACCATTATTCAGAATAGCACCTGCGGCACCTCCACCGGTTTCTGTCAGCTCTGTTTGGTTTCCATCAAAGGTTACATTATTTCCAAAATTAAGCGTACCACCATTAGAGATAGCACCACCGGCTTGTCTTGCTATGTTTCCGGTGAATGTAGCATTCTCTCCAAGAGTTAGCTCGTTTTTATCATCATTGACAAATACCGCTGCGCCAAAATCTGCTATATTTCTGGCGAACAAAGCATTCTTACCTACGCTCACTTCATTTTTTGTGCTTGCAGCCGACAAGTTTAAAGCGCCACCACCCGTGACAGGTTTTTCTGCATGACTAAACTTTTCTCCTGCTTCATTGTCAACAAAGGAAACATTGTCACCTATTGTGGCATTAACGCCGTCATAAAGAAAAACAACACCACTGCTAGATTTGTTCCCTGAAAAAGTGGCGTGCTCACCAATTGTGAGGTTGTGTTTTCCTTGCATATAAATAGCGCTGCCCATTTCAGTGGCTATAGTATCACGACCTTCGGGGTGATCTTTAAACCTTGTACTCTCATCTTCGCTTAAATAGCTTCTATTGCCTGAGAACGTGACATTATCGCCAATGTTCACATCGCCGTAAGCGGAAATCGCACCACCTGTCTGTTGTGCATAATTGTTTGAAAAAGTTGTGCCGCTTTTCACTTCTAATGTACCTTCTCCGCTGTGAAAAACTGCACCGCCTTGAGCATCAGTTTCATTGCCGGCATGCAAACCGTCCAGTGTTCCGCTGACAGTTAACCCGTCTTTTGAAGTTACTTTATGTGTTGCATCTTCAGCCCAAGCGTTTGAAACGGCGAAGCTCACCGCCACCAAGGCTGTTGTTATTAAAAGATTCTTTTTCATATTTAAACATCCTTTATAAAAAGTTTTATAAAAAAACCGCTCCAAAAGAAGCGGGCGGATGTTCAGAAACCGTATAGACTTAAACGGCTCGGCTTATTTGGCTGAGCCTTATTCACCGACATCCGTCCATAAACAGAAGTCGGCACAATATTTTTAAAGTCGTGTGCGCACGACTAAGTCTATAAAGGGTTTCTGACGCCCTAGGCAGAATTTCTGCCTTGCTAACAAGTTTATTGAATACGAAAAAGATAGTCAAGCGAAAAATTTAAGAAATGTAAATAACATGTCCAAAAGGGGTTTGAAGCGAGGAAAATCAAATTTTCTTTAAAAAACTTCTTGATTTTTGTTTTAAATGTCTATAAAAGACTCATCAGAGTCGGCAATGGTGCCTGCTCGTAATCACACACGCAGACAGGCGGCGCAAGGTTTTGCTCCGCTCCGGTGCCTTAAAAAGGCTTCAGGGTCTGCGGAGGTTTAACCGGAAAAGAAGGATATTAAAATGACTCTTCCTACATTTACATTGCGCCAATTGGTTGAAGCCGGCGCACACTTCGGGCATCATGCCCGCCGTTGGAACCCGCAAATGGCTCCTTACATTTATGGCAAAAAAGATAATGTTCACATTATTAACCTGCAAAAAACATACCCCATGCTTTACACAGCCTTAAACGCCGCGCGTGAGGTGGCTGCAAACGGCGGTAAGGTTTTGTTTGTGGCAACCAAAAAGCAGGCTCAGGAAATCGTGAAAGAAAATGCCGAGCGTTGCGGTCAGTTCTACGTGAATTACCGTTGGTTGGGCGGTATGCTCACAAACTGGAAAACGGTTTATAAATCAATCAACCGTTTGGTCAAACTCAATTCTATGTTTGAAAACAACGAGGTTGAGGGTTACACCAAAAAAGAAATCCAAAATTTGAAAAAAGAACAGGAAAAACTTCAGCTTTCCTTGGGCGGCATCATGAACATGGGCGGTCAGCCGGATTTGTTGTTCGTGATTGACACACCCAAAGAAGCCTTGGCAATCAAAGAGGCTAGAAAGTTGGGCATTCCGGTCATCGGCATTGTGGATACAAATGCTAACCCGAATGAAGTGGATTATCCCGTTCCGGGCAACGATGATGCCATTCGCGCTATTTCGCTTTATTGCGAATTGGTTTCTGCCGCCATTATTGACGGTATGCAGGCCGGTCTTGCCGCGCAAGGCGTGAAGCTAGAAGAAGCCGAGGTTGCGGCTGAAGAAAAGCCCGCACCCAAAAAACGCGCTTCCAAAAAAGCAAAAGAAGCTGAAACTGTTGCCGAAGCAACAGCTGAATAATTCAATTTTGTCTTCAAAGGCGGCGGCTTTGGAGCTGCCGCCCAAGTGTTAAAATCAGATATAGAGGAAAAAACAATGGCAGAAATTACAGCCGCTATGGTTAAAGAATTAAGAGAATCAACCGGCGCCGGCATGCTTGATTGCAAAAAGGCTTTGGTTGAAGCAAATGGCGATATGAACACCGCGGTGGATTGGTTGCGCAAAAAAGGCTTGGCGTCAGCCGCCAAAAAGGCAAGCCGCATTGCCGCCGAAGGTTTGGTGGCCGTTTGCGTGGAAGGCAATAAAGGTGCCGTGGTTGAGGTTAACTCTGAAACAGACTTTGTCGCCAAAAACGAAATTTTCCAGGAATATGTTGAAGACGCCGCGAAAGTGGCTTTGCTCAACAACGGTGAAGTTTGCGATATGAAGGCTTTCAACTGCCCGAAATGCGGGAAATCTTTTGAAGAGCGCTTAACGGATATGATCGCCAAGATTGGTGAAAATATGAACTTGCGTCGCGCAAAAGTTTTGGAAGCCAAAGAGGGCGTCGTGGCCTCTTATGTGCATAGTGCAATTCGCCCGAACTTGGGTCGGATTGGTGTGTTGGCTGTTTTGGAATCCAAGGCCGATAAAGCCAAGTTAAACGAACTCGGCAAGCACATTGCCATGCACATTGCCGCCTCAAACCCGCTGTTTTTGGACATTGCGCATGTTGATCCGGCAGCCGTTGAGCATGAAAAAGGCATTTTTGCCGAACAAGCCAAAGCGTCCGGCAAGCCTGAAAACATCATTGAAAAAATGGTGGAAGGTCGTATCCGCAAATATTATGAAGAGGTTGTTTTGGAAGAACAAGCCTACATTATGGATCCGGATAAAAAGGTCAAACAGGTCATTGCCGAAGCCGCTAAAGAGCTTGGCTCAGACATCAAACTCACAGATTATGTCTGCTTTAAGCTTGGTGAAGGCTTGCAGAAAAAAGAAGAAGACTTTGCCGCCGAAGTTGCTGCGCAACTTGGTAAATAAGCCTCAAAAGCTTTTCAAACGCCGCCTAAAAAAAGGCGGCGTTTTTTTTGCTTGCAGTTTTGAAAAAAAAGAATAAAATGATGGCAATTTTATATTATCAATTTAATTATTAATCTCTAAAAAAATATAATTATGGTTGAGTATTTTTACACGTATCGGCACGTTATTTTGATTGTAGCGGGCTTGGTTGCACTGATAGCACTGTTGCTATGCGTGCGTAAGCTTTTCAATGTTTTGTTGCATGGTAACATTTTCAGTTTGTTGCCGGCTGCGGTTAATTTGTGCATTTGCGGTGGTTTAGTTTGGCTTTGGTACAATCCGCCTGAAAGTTTTATGCGGTATAAGCAGGAAAACACAACTAAAGAAGTTGTGCGGAAAATAACGCATAAAAAGGCGAAGGTTTTTCATCCGTTAAATTTGTTTGGCAAAGAGCACAAACTCAATGCCAAAAGGGATGTTCCTGTTTTGGTCACAAAATCAGGCAAGCGTGTGCTTGTGCCGTACAAAAAACTGGAGTGGGTCCAAAAAACTTATTCGGAAGGCGATGTCATTTACGTTTTCCGAGGGGAGTTGGTCACAAATCCGGATTTATTTTTCAAGCGCCTCCTTTAGGGAGACGCTTTTTTTATAATTATTTTAAAAAAACAGATTGACAAGAAAAAAGTTTTATGTATGATGCAAGAGTTATTCGGGGTTGTAGCTCAGTTGGGAGAGCGCTTGAATGGCATTCAAGAGGTCAGGGGTTCGATTCCCCTCAGCTCCACCAGATTAGAAAAAGGGCATCTTTAGATGCCCTTTTTCTAATCTGAAGGGGAGCTCAGGAATCGAACCCCGAGAGAGGGGTTTGACGACAAGCGAAAGACGGGCGGGAGCACGTCGGTCGGCGAAGCCGATGAGCGCCGGAGCGAGCGAGGCTGATAAGCCGAGCTCATTCCCCTCAGCTCCACCAAAAAAAGCACCATTAAGGTGCTTTTTGGGGTGCTCGCTGGGGGAATACTTGCTCCGTAGAGCTTGCCCTTCGGGCGCGCTAACTACGCTTCGGACAAGAAATTGTAACACTTGCTTCGCTCGCCTGTCGGCGGCTCGCGCGCTAACAATATCTGATTAAAGTTCATAAAAATTATCCGTTGGGATATTTTTTATGAACTTTAACCCCTCAGCTCCACCAGATTAGAAAAAGGGCATCTTTAGATGCCCTTTTTCTAATCTGAAGGGAAACTCAGGAATCGAACCCCAAGAGAGGGGTTTGACGACAAGCGAAAGACGGGCGGGAGCACGTCGGTCGGCGAAGCCGATGAGCGCCGGAGCGAGCGAGGCTGATAAGCCGAGCTCATTCCCCTCAGCTCCACCAAAAAAAGCACCATTAAGGTGCTTTTTGGGGTGCTCGCTGGGGGAATACTTGCTCCGTAGAGCTTGCCCTTCGGGCGCGCTAACTACGCTTCGGTCACCGCTCTGTAACGCTTGCTTTGGCGCCTGTCGGCACCTCGCAAGCTAACAATCACGTGATCTCGCCTAAAAAACAACAATTACTTTTGTTGTTTTTATAGGCTCTACTTGCTCGTAAGTTCTGCTCTTAGAGCAATCGCTCACTCGCTTCGGGTACCGCTCTGTAACGCTTACAGCGGTGTCTATCACCACCTCGCAAGCGAACACTCGCGTTATCTCGCCCAAAAAACAACAATTACTTTTGGTTTTCTGAAAACTCTACTCAGAGTGACGGCAGGAAAGGTTCTCCCCTCCCGAAACCTATGAGAAAGAGAAGCGTCCGGGGAAAAATAAGGAATATATTTTTAAAAGTGCAAGAATCTAAGGAACGTTAGATTCTTGTACAAGAAATGCTTTAGAGAGTCAAGCTTAATTTTCTAAAAACAAGCAATCAGCTCAAAAATCGATAAAACATCGATAAATCAAAATCATAAGAATCTAACGTTCGTTAGATTCTTATATAAAATAAGGCTTAAAAAACTATTTGAAACAAGGCAAAA
Organism: uncultured Alphaproteobacteria bacterium; assembly: GCA_947630965.1. GTDB lineage: Bacteria > Pseudomonadota > Alphaproteobacteria > RF32 > CAG-239 > CANPYS01. The sequence goes on along the minus strand of CANRJO010000013.1, from coordinate 22,720 downwards.
AGAAATGAAAAAAAATCCAAAAATATCCGTTATCGTTCCGATATACAAGGTAGAAAAATATCTGGAGCAATGTATAGACAGCATCATACGTCAAACATATAAAAATCTGGAAATCATCTTGGTGGATGATGGCTCACCAGACAGATGTCCCGCCATCTGTGATGATTATGCTCAAAAAGATTCTCGGGTGATTGTAATTCATCAGAAAAATACAGGCGCTCCTAGAGCTCTCAACAATGCTTTAAGCAGAGCAAAAGGCAAGTATGTTTGGTTTATTGATTCAGATGATTTTGTTGAAAAGGATGCTTTATCTGTTTTGGTTGAAAAAGCAGAGAAAAACTGTGCGGATATGGTTATATTCGGCGCAAGAACCGTTGATTTTAAAACATCTGCCCCAAATAATCAGCAGGTAGATTATTGGTCATTGTCAAAAATCGATAAAAAATTCACACAACAGACATTTACATACCAAGATACTATTGATTGGTTAATTAATATTCCAACGGTTCCTTGGAATAAATTTCATCGCCGTGAATTTTTAGTTTCTCATCATATAAAATTTGATACCGATTTGTTAGCGCCTTATGATGCTTTTTTTAATTTGTGTTGTTACCTTGATAATGCAAAAATTATTATCTATAATCAGGTGTTATATAATTATCGTCTGTCGCCACAATCAACAACGGCAAAGCTTGTGGCAAACGGCTCTCATCAATGGGCACAACCGATTTTATTGGCTCAAAAAACTGACGAATTAATCAAAAAGAAAAATGTTATCGAAAAGCTCTATGGAGTTTTTGTTAAAAGAAATTTACTTCATTTAAATTTTTGGTTCAGAAGAGCACAAGGTTCAGCCCAAAGAAAATTTTACTGTAAAATGCGGAAATATTTTAAATCATTGGATAAATCTATTTATACGAAAGAAAATATCCTACAATCAGGACTCTATGAATTCTATTCCGAGATATTACACACGCCGTTCTGGTTATATTATTTCAAACAAAATCCAGTCATTACAACAAAAATTACTCCTCTAAAAACCATTAAAAAATTTGGCGGTATAGAATTTTTAAAAATAAAGCAAAATGCTCAAAATAAAAAAATATATCTTTTGGGAATTCAAATATATCATAAAAAATTGACGCCTAGCACGCCCCAAAAAATAAACACTGAAAAAGAAGATTCTAAAAAGATTTTAGATCAGTTTGTTTTTCTTACGGAAGAATTAAAGAAAATGCAAATTGAGATCTACAATTTGAGAGTTTTAGTCAAAGCTCAAACGTGTCATGCCTATTTGGCTAAATACAGAAATATGTATAAAGGCAAAGAGCTTGTAATTCTTGCCACAGGTCCTTCTTCAAAGTATTACATACCTAAAGAAAATTGTATACATATCGGGGTAAACGGCGCTACCAGATTCAAAAATGTAAAGCTGAATTATTTATTTGTTCAAGATCAAGCCCGTGAAAGTCAAATGAATGAGGATGCTAATAAGTATGATTGTGTAAAGTTTTTTGGTCATCACGCTGATATAAGAGCAAAAACGCTTTTTCCTGATGTCAAAAGAATTCCTATGTCAACACGGCTAAAAACTAATGCCCATATTTACTTAATAGAAGACAAGTCTTGGGGAAATTTTGCTTATGATATTTCGGTGGAACCTTTTGGAGATTTTCACTCGACGGTATTCTCCGCTCTTCAATTCGCGTTATACACAAATCCGTCTAAAATATATCTGGTCGGATGCGATTGTTCACAAGGATATTTTTATAACAGTTCCGTTCCTTTTGTGAATTCAAAAAATGTATTAAAAGGCTGGAATTTATTCAAACAATTTAAAGATTTAATTTATCCGGATACTGAAATTATTTCAATAAATCCTGTTGGTCTAAAAGGTATGTTTACTGATATATATGAGGGAAAAAATGAAGAATAAGACTATTGAACACATATTCTCAGAAAAAATTGCTATAATTTTTAGCGCTGATGAAAATTATATTCCGTATCTTGCAGTTACATTACAATCTTTGGTTGCAAACAGCTCATCAACACAAAATTATGATATTGTCGTTATTGAGAAAGATATTTCAAACAACACAAAGAAAAAATTGCAGAATATTGTTCATTTTCATAAAAATATCAGCCTGAGATATTTTAATATAAAGTCATTTGTTGAAGGACATAATTTTTACATCCTAAATCATTTTTCAGAAGCGACTTATTTTAGAATTTTTATTGAAAAAATTTTTTCAGGGTATGAAAAGGTAATTTATTGTGATTGCGATGCTGTGTTTTGCGATGATGTTGCAAAGTTATATGATTTTGATTTAAAACATAAATTAATAGGCGCTGCTCTTGATACAGAAATATTAAAAAGACTGTACTCTAACAATAAAAAAGAATCAGACTATTTTTATAAGTATCTATCACTAGAAAACCCCCATAACTACTTTCAAGCAGGGTTCCTGATTTTTAATATTGCCGAAATTTGCAAATTTGGGTTATATGAAAAATTTATTTCAACCTTAAATAAGGTTAAGGCGCCAAAATTTGTAGATCAAGATATTCTGAACATCATTTGTGAAAATCAAGTAGCTTTTATACCTTTGCGGTGGAATATAGAAAATCATATTCTCGTATACAATACTAATCTTGAAAAAGTTCTTCCTCAAGATGCTTTGGCTGATTATACAGATGCTTTAAATAATAAGGCTTTCCTTCATTATAGTTCTTCTAAAAAACCATGGATATTTCCAGATATACCCAACGCAGAACTCTGGTGGCACTATGCGCGCCAAACACCATTTTATGAAGAAATTTTTTACAAAAACCTTAAAAAGCTTACCCTACCGAACAATAACAATAACGAGCTTTTAAGAGATGTTTTCAACTACTCCCAAATCCGCTTTAACTATTACCGCTGCAAGCTTTTGGCAAATTTAACTTGGGGAAAGAAAAAAGAGCACTATAAAGAAAAAAAGAGAAAACTGAAAGAAAAAATCAGAAAAGTAAGAAGATTTTTAAAAGAGAAATAAGGATTTTTTTCGTCTGTCAGTTTGAGGTTCCTTTAAGAGCTTGAAACTGAAGTATTAATGCTGTTTTTATCTTTTTTGTTTGAGTTCTGTGGTAAGGGCTTCCAACTCGGCGCGGGCGCTTTCCAGTAAATGGCGCTGATTTTCACTTAATTTTAAAACTTCCACAATCGCCGGATCGGCAGGCTTTTCATCAACAGGGGCTGACATATCAAAAAAATCTTTCTGAATTTCGCCGCCCAAAATCGCCTTAACGCCCTTGTCTTTCAGAAGCTTCTGAACGCCCTCAATCGTGTAGCGCTTTTCATAAAGAAAATCTTTAATCAGCTTCACAATCTCAACATCATCAGGGCGATAATAACGTCTGCCGCCCGCGGCTTTCATCGGCTTAATTTGCGGAAATTTCGTCTCCCAAAAGCGCAAAACATGCGTTGCAATGCCTAAGTCATCCGCGACTTCGGCAATGGTTCTGAACGCCGATTTTGACTTGTTGACGACCATCGTTGCCCCCTTTAAGGACGCTTGTTCACCGCTTTACGCAAAATTTGCGAGGGCTTGAAAGAAATAACCGTGCGCGCCGTGATCTTCGCCTCAACACCTGTGCGCGGATTGCGCCCGACACGCGGATTTTTATGATGCGGACTTAAGGTGCCGAAAGAAGAAAGCTTGACATCTTTGCCCGCCACAAGCTCGCGACGGATTTCATCTATAAACATATCTAAAATGTCACCAGAGTCTTTACGCGATAAACCGACTTCCTCATAAATGGCTTCGGCAACGTCTGCACGGGTAATTGTCTTCATCTCATTTCCTTATCTTTTTGGTTGTTTTAACGTAATTTAGCTTATTTGTTTTTTAATCTCAAGCCTTAAACAATATCTTTCACAGCTTTTTTAAATGCGAATCAGCACACCGCCCCAAGTGAAACCTGCGCCCATGGCACTTAAAACAACAAGCTGCCCTTTCCGGATTTTGCCACTTTCCAATGACTCCGAAAGCGCCAAAGGAATGGACGCCGCCGATGTGTTGCCATGATGATCCACCGTCACAATCACTTTTTCAGGCGCAATGCCTAACTTGTGACCGACGCCGTCAATGATACGAATGTTCGCTTGATGCGGCAAAAGCCAGTCTAAGGCTTCCACGCTTGCGCCCGCATCCTTTAACACATATTCTGCAGCATCTGAAAGGCAACCAACAGCAGACTTAAAAACTTCCTTGCCGTCCATGGTAATGTAACCCGCGTTCGCTGTTGTGGAAACACCGCCTGTGGTATATAAAAAGCCATATTTTGTGCCATCCGCGTAAAGCTTGGTGCTCAAAATGCCCGTGTCTTCAGCTGTTCCAATGCCTTCCAAAGCGCGCAAAACAACAGCCCCTGCCCCATCGCCAAACAAAACACAGGTGTTGCGGTCTGTCCAATCCGTCACTTTTGAAAGCGTTTCTGCCCCAATAACTAATGCGGTGCGAACTTGCCCCAAACGAATCATATTATCCGCCATGGTCAAAGCATATACAAAACCCGAGCATGCGGCACTCACATCAAATGCCGGCGTGCCGCTCTTTACCCCTAAAAGCCCCGCAACCTTTGCCGCGGCGGAAGGCGTGGTGTTATCTGGCGTTAAAGTGCCGATGATGATAAGATCTAAATCAGCGGCTGTTAAACCCGCCTTTTCCAAGGCTTTACCTGCCGCTTTTACAGACATTTGCGCCGTGCTCTCGCCTTCTGAAATATGGCGCGTTTTGATGCCCGTGCGCGTGCTGATCCACTCATCATTGGTATCAACCATTTTTGATAAGTCATCGTTCGTTAAGACCTTCGGCGGCAGGTAATGCCCCCAACCAATCAGTTCCGACCTAATACACTTCATAGAATATATCCTGTGAAATTTCTTCTAAATCAATATGCTCAAGTTCATCACGAATGGTGGCGACAAAATCCTGACGCACCAATTTCGCCGCATTTGAAACGGCAACAGAATAACTGAAACCGTCTGCACCACCATGGCTTTTGACCGATAAACCGTTCAGCCCTACAAACATCGCCCCGTTGTAAAGCTTGGGGTTCATGGTGGCGGCAATCTTCTTGCCGGCAAAGTACATAAACGGCAAGCCTAACTTTGCAAGCCACGAGCTCTTGATGCCGTCTTTGATCATGGCACGAATAAGTTTTGCTGTGCCCTCAATGGACTTTAAGGCAACATTGCCCGTGAAACCGTCCGCCACAATTACGTCCGCTTTGCCAAACGGAATTTCATGCGGCTCAATGTAACCGATGAAGTCAATGTCCATGCTAGATGAACGAATCATCTGCGCGGCATGGCGGATTTCTTCCTTGCCTTTCATTTCCTCGGCGCCAATGTTTAAAAGCGCAATCCGCGGGCGCTCAATGCCCAAGGCGTGCTTTGCCATAATGTTGCCCATCACGGCAAACTCCGCTAAATTGACCGCATTGCACTCCGTGTTTGCGCCCAAATCCAACATCACATACCGCCCATAACGATGCGGCATAATGCTCACAATGGCAGGACGATGAATTTTCTGAATGGTTTTCAAAAGCATTTTGGATATGGCCATCAAAGCGCCCGTGTTTCCCGCCGAAATCACCGCTTGTGCTTCAGATCTGCGGACAGCGTCAATCGCTTGATACATGCTTGTGTTTTTGTTGCGGATAACCTGCGAGGGCTTGTCTTCATTATGCACAACCTCGGTGGTATGGCGCAACTCCACAACCTTTTTCAAAGACGGAAAACGCCTTAATTCCTCACGGACGGCATCTTCATCGCCAAAAACCAGAAAACGAATGTCAGGATTTTGTGGCTGAGCCAATGCCAACCCCTCAATAACGACTCGAGGGGACTTATCCCCTCCCATCGCATCTACCGATATGACCAGATTGTTTGCCACCAAACTAGCTCCGTCCAACGTTCAAAAATTATTCTTTGTCTTTCTTCTTGACAACAACTTCTTTACCGTCATATTGACCGCATTTCGGGCAAACATTATGCGGACGCTTCAGCTCGCCGCAATTGGGGCACTCTTGATAAGCATTTGCACCCAATGCGTCATGCGAACGGCGCATGTCACGACGTGATTTAGATGTTTTTTTCTTAGGTGTAGCCATTTTTTTTCTCTTTCAAATTAAAACTAAATGTTCAAAGCGTGTGTTTAGCGCATTTTTATTTTAAATGCAACAAAATTATACACTTAAACGTTAATGTGCTTTTATAAAATTTTTTCAAAGATTGCAAGCCTTATTTTTGTTTATGTTACTTTTTTAAGCGTTCCAAAACGGCAAAAGGCTTGTTTTGCTCTGTCTTTTCAACGTCAAACTCGGGCTTAAAATGAAATGTTTCGCCGGGCTTACGGGGATAATCTTCCATCGCAAGGGAGAGCTGTTCAAGGGCAAGATCTGCCAGATCAAGCATGCCATTTTCAATGATGTCGGGTGCGGCATCGCCCAAAAGCTCTTCCATTTTCTTAAACTCGGCATAGGTTGCCTTAGTATCAAAGCAATAACGAAACGGCACTTCGTACGTTTTGAAAAAATTTTCTAACGAAACAACGCTCTGAAGCTCAAGTTCTGCTTTAACTTCGCCTTCTATGTTTAGTAAGTGTTCTTTGTTATTAAGCTTTAAGAAAAAACTTGCCTCAAAAGACTTCACGCTCTCCACTTGTAAAACGTCTTTCAAGGTTTTAAGTTGAGCATTATCGGCGCGAAGGTGATATTGTTGCTCCTGCCGGTGCAACTCATCAATATTCAGGGGAAATGAAAATTCTTTTTGCATTCTTAAAATCTCTGTGTTATAAACGCTGCTATGATATAAATATATGAGGATTGTCATGTCAATATATAAATTATACTTTTTGAGTTTTTTGGCGCTTTTTATTGCCGGTTGCTCTTCTGATTTGTTCTTGGTTCACAACGGCAATATGCCCTCGCCTGACAAGGTTTCGCAATTAAGAAGAGGGCAATCGCAGGAAGAGGTGCGCAACCTTTTGGGCAGTCCGTCTTCTGTGAATCCGTTAGATGAAAATACATGGATTTATATGTCCTCCACGCTTAAAAAAGTGGCGTTTTTCAAGCCTGAGGAAATTGACCGTGAAGTGCTTTCCATTACCTTTAATGCCGACGGGCAAGTGAGTGGCATTTCTCATTTTGATAAAGAATCGGGCGAAATGGTCGCTATTGATGAAACCGAAACCCCGACCATGAGTGATGATGTCGGCTTCTTTAAGAAGTATTTTGGCGGGGTGGGGGCTTATATGCCGATAGCACCGACGGAAACTAATACCGGATTGTAAAACCATCTAATGGGTGCCTAGAGCAATTTTTTGGGCTTGTCCAATTCACGTACCTTCAACGTACGCTAAAATTGTCCAAGCCCAAAGAAATCACTCTAATCACCTCATTATCTGGCTTTCCTTGCTTGGGTGCAAAAGGGGTGAAACAGCCTGCTGACGTCATTCTGAGGCAATTTATTGCCGAAGAATCCAGGTGAAATAAATTAGCTATATTTTCTGTCCTGGATCTTTCACTTCGTTCAAGATGACGTCAGCAGGTAGCCGCTCTTTTTAACCAACTTTCGGGAATGCGAATAATGAGGCGAATAGAAGCAAAAAAAGAAGGTTTGGAATTCTAGCGCGCGAGGATAAAAACAACCCCAACGGGTTGTTTTTACCACAAGCGGCGTAGCCTTTGTTAAAACTGCTAGGAAGCGATAGCGACCGCGGCAGGTTTTACAAAGCAAGTGACCGAAACGAGTTAGGGTTGCCATTTCTGGCAACCCTTACGAGTTAGACCTAAAAGCGTACGTGAATTTCAAACCTTCGACTTTTTGCGATTAGGCGCCCATTAGACGCGTTCCCTTATTAGAACTTGTACTTGGCTGAGAGAATGCCGCTATGATCCTGATAATCATCACGGAACTTACCCTCATAGCCTAACGTCACTTCAACTTTGTCGTTTAGTTCTGCCGTCAGACCCGCGCCAAGTTCAACACCAAAGCGATCTAATCCCTCGCCGTTGACTTTATATGCCGAGCCGTTCGCCAGTGTCACAACCGCATTTGACTTATCCGTTTCAAGGTCGTATGTTGCCGCTAAACGTGCTTCTGGTTTGAGGTTCAAACCGTTGTTCAAGGCAATATCCTTGCTCACTTTTGCCCCAATCACACCGGTGATGATGTCGCTTGTGTGACCCGATACGTGTTGATCAGCCCCGTCTTTATACGAATCCTGATCCACATGCACATACCGCAAGCCCGCTTCAGGTGTTACGTTCAAGGCTTTGAGCTTCATCTCATAACCCGTCATCAGTTGTAAACCTAACGTCTCAACATCATAATCTGCCTTCACGTTCACGCCACCGACATTCTTTTTCTCTTCATAATCTGACCAACCATATGTCGCAATGCCGTTCACAAACCAGTTGCTCGGCTTATATTCGCCATACAAAATTGCGGTGTGGGTATCCACATCCGTGTCACGCATAAAGCCGTCAATATCTGTTTGGCTGTATGAATAACCGATACCGGCTTTGACGTCTTCGGTGAGGTATTTTTCTAAACCGAAAGCGACGCCTTTGGTATCTGAGTCAAAGCCTTTGGATTTAGAAGTATCATCAAGCTTGGATTTATTGTACAAGCCCTGCACCCATGCGGCGGCGCGCTCAAAGACGCTATCGCCTGAGGACATCCCTTGGCTGCCTGATGAAACCGAGCCACCGCTCAAGCGTGTGGAGACGGCACCGAACACTTGTGCCGCAGTCTCAGACTGTGTTTGTTCCACCATCGGGGAAACTTCAGGGGCAATCGCCGTTAAAGCCTCAACATAGGCTTTTTGACCTTCAGGCGTATTGGTTTTATTGGAAAGATCCGCCAGTTTTTCTGTAACTGCAGCAGCAACCGGAGAACTCCCCGAGGCACTAACGCTGTCCCACGCCTCGGCTGTTTCGGCATTGTTCGCCGAACCACCGGCGTCAACAACGGCATCAGTAGCAGAACCGATGGAAGCAACTTCAAAAGTTCCATCGCCATTATCCGTAAATTTGTAACGGGAATTTGTACTCAGGTTGGCAAATTTACCCTCGATTTCCACCCCTTGATAATCACCGACATCTTCGAGATTAAATAATTGTAGGGTCATTTTGTCACCTTTGGCTAGAGCGGCACCGTTTAAGGTCATATCTAAAGTCGTACCGTTTTCGCTGATTTGAACGTAATTGGCAAAGATTTTGCCATAGTTATTTTGATCAGTTACAGTAAATTTCAACGTAGAGTTATCCTTGAAGACAACACCATCGTCCTCGCCAACGTCACCGCCGGAATGCAAAGTATTTGCTCCTATATCAAGCGTTGCACCCTCTCCTACGATAACGTTGGTTGCGGAGCCTTCAAACTCCTTATCATAAAGCATGGTGCCTTTTTTAATTTCAAAAGTATCTACATCGGTGATTTTGCCAGTGATGGCTTTGCTTAAAGCATGGCTATTTTCAAAAATCAGGCTAGGAGTGTCAACATCACCGTCAATCTGGGCACTGGAATTTTGAAAATAAATTTTGCCGCGGTCATCACCGGTAATATTGCCCCTTAAAGTTCCACCTAAATTAATGACACCGGCATCTGTTAAGTTGATTATGCCTTTTATCAAATCCCCGTGCTGTGGGTCTTTCCTTTCTTGAAAACCTTTGGCGACGGTTAAACCTGCATTTTCATTGATGTTGAGTTCACCGCCTTTGATATTTATTTGCGTACCGGCGATGTAATTTCCGCTATTATTTGTTTCGCTGAAGCTCAAAGAACCTGCTTGACCACTTTGAACATGAATGGTGCCACCGGTCATATCAATGGGGCCATACGCTTCCTCTATACCTTCCTCATTTGGATCTGAAATTTCAATAGAAAAAGCATTCGCATGTTGTGAATCGCCTACAAAATTGATCGTACCACCTGAAATATTGAGCCGTGCCCCGGGATCTTCAACCGTAAATTCACCGCCCTGTAAGGTCATTTCGCCACCAGTCATATTCACAATGCCGTCTGCGTGGAGTTCACTATGTTCAATTTCAACAGATCCGCCCTCGCTTATATTGAAAAGGTTCGGAACGTCATAACCTTCAGGAATTTTGTCATGATTTTTTCCATCTCTGTCAATATCCAAACGAGCACCATCGCGGAGAACGAGTCTTTTCGTCAGAGCAGAACCGTCGTTAACTTTCTTGCCGACGTCTAACCCCAGTTCTTTTCCATCTTCTTTTTTATATTTTGTTTGGATATATACATTATCTATGGTAATTTCATCAGCAGTCAGGTATTCCGGATTTGTATTGTAAGCAGTATCTCTTATTGTGACATTGTCACCATCTACAGATGTTCCAAGGTATCCTTGGAAGCCGTCTTTTCCTTCTTCCGGCAATTTATTGATTGTTTTCGCATAAACATTTGTTGAAAGGAAAATGGCAGTTAGTGCCGTTGTCATTAAAAGTTTGTTTCTCATATGATTGAACCTTTCTTTTTCAGTTGTTAAAAAGAAAACCACCTTGAAAGGTGGCCGGAGAGTTCAACAATCATACCATATAAGATGACTCTCTTAGCCTTTCAGCCGAAGCCTTGAACATTCGCTAAAAGCTCCCCGACCATATTGATCGGGGATATATCTACTGCCGGCTAGACTTGTAGCTGACAATATGACGACGTTATATCCTAACGCCGTATATGGTAAAGCCGTTGAAAGCTCCGTACCACTCGGGTACTAAATATGAAAAAAAATTCATATCTGAGTGTAAGTTAGGGTATTTTTTGAGAAAAAGCAACTAAAAAATGAATAAAATATCATCTAGAGCAATTTAAGGGATACAAGAGAACTTAAGCCATAACAAAAAACGCCCGATTTATCGAGCGTTTTTTCCCTGAAAGGGCGTTATAAATAATATTGATGAACTATTTGTTTCTGTTGCTTCTTTCACGATCTGACTTGGCTTTTGCTATTTTTTCCTCAACAGACTTCTTGCCTTTTTTCAAAGCTTCAAAACCTTCTTCAGCAAGCTTCTTGAGTTCAGGCAAACGATCCGCCGAAAAAATGGCAACAACAATCAAAATGACTAAAACCCAACTCCAAAAACCTGAAAACATCATTTTTCTCCTTTTTGCATTTGATGAAGCGTCTCTGTGGCATCGTACGCAACCGAAATTTGCCTCACCTGTTGAAGAGCAGTATAATAATCTTTTTCGTTGAAATCAAGCATATTTGTTTTTTTATGCCGTATTGTTTCCAAAATGCGCGCCAAACGCGCCAAAGATTTATCAGATAAATATTGACCGTTGGCACAAAGCGCTTCCATTTCATTAACGTCCGCCATGCAATAACACACAGCATCGCATCCCGCTTGCCAACAGCCCAACGCTTTTTCCACCACATTGCCATGAAGAGCTTTCATGTCTATGGCATCAGAAATGAGAAAACCGTCAAAGCCTATGCGCCCGCGGATAAGCTCTTGAATGCCTTTTTCAGATTGCGTGACGGGGTGTTTAGGATCAACCGCGTTAATCAAAATATGCGCCGTCATGCCCGCGGGGCAATCGCGGCAAGCCTGAAAAGGCTCAAAATCAGGCTCTAAAAGCTCCAAAGGCTCGTTGATAACCGGCAAGCCTAAATGCGGATCCGTCATCGCGCGGCCATGCCCTGGCAAGTGCTTCATGCAAGGGCAAATGCCCGCCGATATATAAGCTTTCATCATCTCATTGCCAAGCCTTGCCACCGTTTGCGCATCTGAAGAAAAAACACGCCCCTCTAAAGCCGCTGTCATGCCTTGGTGCGCAACATCCAAGACGGGTGCAAAGTTCATGTCGGCGCCAACTACTTGCATATCCCTTGAAATCAGCGCCGCGTGCATTTTGACCGTTGCTTCCGGGTTTGAGGTTTCCGCCAAAGTTTGTTGAAAGGCATAATCCGGAAAGCCCGCTGCCTTTAAACGATTAACACGTCCGCCCTCCGAATCGAGTGCAATCAGCGTTTCATCGCCACGGACAAGCTCTTTGATCTCTGCAACGAGGGTTTTAACCTGCTCGGCATTTGCCAAATTGCGGTTAAAAAGCGTGATGCCTAAGGGGTTATATTGCGCGAAAAGCCGCTTTTCGGCATCAGATAAGCTTGTGCCTCCGATGGATAAAAAAGCGGCTAAAATCGGGCGGTTTGTCATCTGTTTTTACTTCTGTTTCACCACACAGCTGCCACCTGCGGCCTTGATTTTGGCGCACAAATCGTCCGCCTCTTTGCGGTCTTTGAAAGCCCCCGCCTTTAAACGATACATGGTGTGATCGCCACTTGGGACACCCTCAACCTCATGCGGGAGTTTTTCTAAAAACGTATATTTTTTAACTTGCGTTGCCCAGGCTTTTTCCACGGCGTCTTTGTTAGCCGATGCCACAAGCTGAATTTGCCACGTGCCTTGAACCGCCGCAGATGCTTTGGGCGCTTCTGCCTTTTTGGCGGGTTCGGCTTTTTTGGGTTCTTCTGCTTTTGGCGTAGGCGCCGGATTTGCTGCCGGGGCCGTCTTTACCGTTGAGGAAATTTCTTGCGGCTTTTCCGGAATCTGGATTTTTTGCCCGTTAGACGATTTCACGCTTTCAATTTGTTCATTTAAAGGTTTCACTTCCAAAAGATCTTTGTTTGCCTCTTCAACTTCAAGCTCAAGCTCGGGTTCAGGCAAGGGTTCTGGCTCAGGCGCAATGGTCGGCATTTGCGGTGTTTCGGGCTGCGGGAGCAAGCTCTCGGTCTTGACATCATCGCCCGATTTTTTCTCCACCAACTGATAAACCGACTTATCCTGATTGGGAATTTCCATGCCGCCGGGCTCTGTCGGCTGAATTTTTGCCGGTGTTGATGAACGACGAATCAGCGGAACCTCGCTCTCATTTGGCGCTGAAAATTTGGGCGCCAAAATAAACCAACTGACAACCGCCGCCAAGGCAATGCCCGCTACCGTGCCGATAAAACCGTTGCGCGAACGTTGCAACTCTAGCCGGCGCTCCTCAAAATCCGCAACTTTTTGCGCGGCTATTTTTTGATTGGTCTCGCTTTGATATTCTTCCTCGGAAGAATTGTTGAATAATGAAGGCATCATTGATTTTTCCTTTGTTTATTTTCAGATTAAACGCATTTTAAGCACAAAAACTTTAAAATCCTTTAATATCATGCTTGAAGAAATTCAAAATTTGATTAAAATGTGAGCTATGAAAATATCAACTTTTAACATAAACTCTGTGAACGCGCGGCTCCCGATTTTAACTGATTGGCTGAAGAAGACGGCACAAGATATTGTTTTGTTGCAGGAAATTAAGGCCGAATCGGCAGATTTTCCGTATTTTGATTTGAAAACAATCGGCTATGAAAGCAAAATTTTAGGGCAGAAAAGTTATAACGGCGTGGCGGTTTTGAGTCCCTATAAAATGAGTGTTATACAAGAAGGCTTGCCCGGTTTTGAAGATGAAAACGCCCGTTATCTGGAAGTTTTGGTGGAATGCCCCGAAGCCCCCGTGCGCGCTGTTTCGGTTTATCTGCCGAATGGCAATCCGCCGCAAAATAACCCTGATGACACCTCAAAGTTTGAATACAAAATCAGCTTTATGAATGCCCTTTACAACCGTGCGCAGAAACTTTTGCAAACAGGTGAAAAAGTTGTTCTAGGGGGCGATTTTAATGTGATTTTGAGTGAACGCGAAGTGTATGATGCCAAAATGTTTTTAAATAACGCGCTTTTTAAAGAAAGTGTCAAGCAACGTCTGACCGCGTTGAAATATTTGGGCTTTTATGATGCTTTCCGCACGCTTCATCCGCACGAAATCGGCTACACGTTTTGGGATTATGCTGCGCGCTCATTTGAGGCTGATTTGGGCATGCGGATTGATTATTTGTTTTTATCCCCTGCCCTTGCCGATCAACTTGAAAGTTGTTTTGTGGATAAGGCGCCCCGCCAAGCGCCCAAGCCCTCTGATCATACGCCGCTGACTGCTGTTTTTGATTTTTCGGATAAAAAATAAGCCGTATGCAAATTTTTGTTGACAAGCGTTTCAAAAAATGTATATTACGCTTAAATATTTGTGTTTTAACTTCAACTTGAGAGTAAAAAAATGGCAAAAGCAGTTAAAGTGAAAGTCAAATTGGAAAGCAGCGCCGGCACCGGCACATTTTATTTGGCAGAAAAAAATCCGCGGACTCATCCGGATAAGCTTGTTTTGAAAAAATATGACAAGAAATCTAAAAAACATGAAGAGTTCGTTGAGAAAAAGCTTAAGTAATGCGGCTTTTCATCAAAAATTAGCGCCTGCGGGCGCTTTTTTTTATGCTTTTTCTTCATCAAATGCCTTGGCATATTCGCGCTTGACGGTTTCAACGCTTGCCTCGGTATAACGTTGCGTTGTGGCAAGCGAGGCATGCCCTAAAAGCTCTTGAATGGAACGTAAATCCGTGCCTTCCGCTAATAAATGCGTTGCAAACGAATGTCGGAGCGCGTGCGGCGTGACTGTATCAGGCAAGCCCATATAATTCCTGATTTTTTGCATGCTCCTTTGGATAATCCGCGGGCTCACACGCTCGCCCCGCGCGCCCACAAAAAGGGCATCGCCTTTTCGGCGCGGGTACGGCAACGCCTCTAAATAAGCGTCTATCGCCTGCCCGACCAACGGCAAAAGCGGCACCAAGCGCTCTTTATTGCCTTTGCCTTTCACACGCATAAAATCAGCATGAAAATCCGCTTCGCCATAGTTTAAGGACAAAGCCTCCGATATACGCAAGCCGCAACCATATAAAAGCGCTAACACCGCTTGATCACGCAGTCCCTGCCAACCCGAGGTTGCCAGATTTTTCGCCTCAATCAAAACATCTTGCGTTTCCGAAACGTCCAAAGACTTCGGCAAGCTCTTTTTCAGCCGTGGCGTGGAAACAATGCTCACCGCCGCGTTTTTCAAGATGTGCGCTTTGTTCAGCCAACGGAAAAAGTTTTTGAACGCGGCAATCTCGCGCGCAAGCGATGTTTTTTCAATATTTTTCGCTGCCCGCGCCGAAATAAACGCCCGAAAATCACGGATTTCCAGATTGCTCAAAAAATCAAGCGTGACAGGTTCGTCAAAAAAATTGATAAACAAGGCTAGATCGCGCGCGTAAGCATCAAGCGTGTGCGCGCTGTAGCGTCGCTCGTCTTTTAAGAACTTCAACCAACTTTCAATAACGCCTTGAAGCTCGGTGTCGGCATGATATTTGATGGCTTCTTTCATAGGCTCATCAAAGCACAAAAATCTTAATTTTTTATGACCTTTTTATCTTTGATGACTGAAAGAATCATTCCCCCAAACAAAAGCGCAAACGTCACACTCAAAGACTGCCACGCCGCAATCTCAAACCCGAAATACGGGAAGAAAATTTTGCAACCGATGAAAATCAAGATGATGGCAAGGGCGGGCTTTAAATATGTGAATTTGTTGACAATCGCCGCCAAGAGGAAATATAGCGCCCTTAAGCCCAAAATGGCGAAAATGTTGCTCGTATAAACCAAGAACACGTCTTCTGTGACCAAAAAGATGGCGGGAATGCTGTCAAAAGCAAAAATCACGTCCATGGTTTCAATGATGAAAAGCGCAAACAAAAGCGGCGTGATGTAATAGCGCCCGTTTTCCTTAATTACAAAATGCTCGCCTTTGAGCTCGTGCGTGACGTGAAAAATTTTACTCATCAGCTGATAAAGCTTTGTTTCTTTGAAAGGCTTTTCCTCGCCCTCTTTACTTAAAAGCATCTTGGCGCCCGTCCAAATCAGGAACAGCGAGAAAAGGTAAAGAATGAAGTGGAAGCGCGAGATTAGCGCCTCGCCCAAAAAGATCATGATGCCACGCATAACAAGCGCGCCCAAAATGCCCCAAAATAAAACGCGGTGCTGATATTTTGAGGGCACGCCTACGCTTGAAAACACCACTGACATCACAAAAATGTTATCCAACGAAAGGCTCTTTTCCAACAGGTAACCCGTGAAATAAAGCATGCCTTTTTCGGAGCCTTCCTCGTAAATCACAAAAAAGCCAAAGATGATGGCAATGACAATGTAAAAAACGCACATCCATAAGGTGTGCCCGAAGTGTGGTTCCTCATTTTTGCGGTTAAAAACAAACAAATCAAGAAACAACAAAACAATAACGACCACGCCAAAAATCGCCCACATGACCGATGAGGACAAGACAGCGTGTTGACCGAAAAAAGAATCAAGATTTTCCATTTCTAAATTTCCAAATTCCAAGTTGTGCGAATGATTTCTTCAATATTTGTGTAACGCGGCTCCCAACCTAAAACCTTTTTAGCAAGCGCAGAATCGGCGTAAAGCTCCGCCGGATCGCCCGGACGGCGCGCCGCAAAATGATAATTCAGCCGTTTGCCGATCACATTTTCCGCGGCATCCACAATTTCTTTAACGGAAGTCGGCTTGCCGGTGCCTAAATTCAGCGCATAAGATTTTTTATCAGACATCAGCTTGCGAATCGAGAGCACATGCGCCGAGGCTAAATCGCTCACATGGATATAATCGCGCCGGCAGGTGCCATCAGGCGTTTCATAATCAGAGCCAAAGATATTAAAGCTTTCGCGCTTGTTTGAAGCGGTTTCCATGATAATCGGGAGCAGATTTTGCGGTTTTTTCTCACGGCCTGTGATGCTTTTGTCTGCGGCATAACCAACGGCATTAAAATAACGCAAAGCAATATAATTAAAGTCTTTTAAGGTGGCGTACCATGACATCAGTTGTTCCATCACAAGCTTGGTGTAGCCGTAAAAATTGATGGGTTTCAGCGGGTGATTTTCATCAATGGGCAAATATTGTGGCATGCCGTAAACCGCGGCAGATGATGAAAAAACAATATGTTTTACATTGTTTTCCAACATCGCGTTTAAAATGTTGATTGAGCCTGTCAAATTGTTTTGGGCATAAAGCGCGGGGTTCTCCATGGATTCACCAACGGCCTTTTTCGCCGCCAAATGCACCACGGCATCTATATTTTGCGCGAGCGCCTTATCTAATGCCGGGCGGTCTAATATATCGCCTTTGATAAAGCCCGCCTCGGGAAACAAATTTTCTTCCTGCCCTGTGGACATATTATCAAAGACAACTGCCTCAAAACCGTTTTCTAAAAGCTCTTTGACGACATGGCTACCTATATAGCCTGCACCGCCAATGACCAAGACTTTTGTCATGAATCCTCCTTTTTTTAGCTTTATAAAACATCTTTTTGGGCGCGTCAAATATTCTGTGCGAAAAGGACACAACGAAAAAGCCGCCTATGCGGCGGCGGTGTCTCACTTAACATCAAAAAAAAGGTACCTTAAAAAATTGGGGTTGTCAAGCTCTAAAACCCGCAGTTTTGCGATGGTTAATTTGTTGCATTTAAAGGTACCTTTTTTTTGATGTTTTCGAATCGAGGGAGGGCGAAGCATCAAAGGAACGAAATGGACTATTTTGGGCTTTAAGCAAGCAAAACACGTGCTATTCAATGTTTTGCACCCCCTCAAACCTTAAAGCCCAAAACCTCTTTAAAAGAGAACAGTCTGTTTTTTGGAAATGTAAGCAAAGAAATTGGACAAAGTGTTGTTTTTTAAGGGGTTAGAGGGAAGAACGGGATGCGTAAATTTATAGCCGTCATATTTTTGGGGTTGGTCGCCGGAGCATATTCTGTCCAAGCGGCATGTTTTAACGAGTGCAAAGCCGTGCCGGAATGTGCCAAAATGGGGTATAAATTGGAGAAGGAGATTTTTTGCCCTGATGGTTACATTACGTGTCCGTTCGATTCTCAATATATCTGGTGCAAAGAATATACCTGTAAAGATGGACGTTATAGTGATACGAAAGAGTTAACGGGCGAGAAAGGTTACGTTTGCGATGAGGTAGATTATCATCATCGGAAGTGTTATCATTGCCATTGTGATCCTGACCCCGAAGAGTGTCAATGGAGTAATCTCAACAAAGGCGTTGGCGAGTTAGGCGATAGATGTTGTGACGGGCACTATGCCAGTTGTAGAAATTTATGCCAAGACAAGGTCAGCGTGCCGGCTCACGCGCATGGTAATAAAGAGTCTTGCACGGGGTGCAATATTACAAAAGATATTATCACAAGTTGGTCATGTGATGACTGGTATGATCAAATGGGCGAAGCCTGTTATGCCCGCCAATGCCCCGATGGTTATACCATAACAGATGCTCGTATTGAGGATTGTGGACGCACAAAAGATCAAGGTTGGACATGGGAGAGCAAAGGTCAAAGCGGCGAGCAGATTTGCGGCAAATGCACCGCAAAGAGTTGTTCAGGCGATTACAGCACAGATTACCCAGGCGTGGATAGTTGTGGCGATAGCGGCTCCAAAGGGTGGACTTGGAACCAAAGCGGTTGGAGTGGCGATGACGCCTGCGGCAAATGTACCATGAAACAATGTCCAGAGGGGTTTGAATCTGGCAAAGCATCAGCCAAGGACTGCGGTGGGAAAGGCGAAAGCGGTTGGAATTATGAACAATCGGGCACATGGAATGGCGATACGCCCTGTGGGAAATGCATAGCAAAAGGGTGTCCGAATAATTCTGCGGTTGAGGTTAAGGACTGCGGCAAGACAGGTGATAAAGGATATCGTTTAGGCACAACTGCCGGTTGGAACGGTGATAAAGAATGCAAGAAATGCGAACCGTTGCAATGCTCACAAGGAACGGCAACGACAGAATCGGGATGTGGCGATAAAGGCAATAAGGGTTGGTCGCTTGGCGAATCGACCGGTTGGTATAACGGGGAGACCGCGTGCAAAACTTGTGTGATGTTAAATTGCCCGAACGGTTCCAAAACAGAATGGGTAGACCCGACCAAGTGCGGTAGCAAAGGTAACATGAACGGCTGGACAAGCAGCGGTATAGATAGTTATAACGGACAGACGCAATGTTATACTTGTGCCAAGAAGAATTGTCCGGATGGATATAATACGAATAAGCCAAATGTAGGCAGTTGCGGCACGAGTGGTGCGTCAGGTTGGGATTGGGACGGCAATGGTTACAGCGGTGACGAAGTGTGTGGTAAATGCACGCCTAAAACATGCCCGACCGGATACAGCACCGAAAAGAAGAGTATTGATAATTGCGGCACCACAAAAGATAAAGGTTGGACGTTTGAAAAATCTTCCACCAATTCAGGAGAGAATGTTTGTGGTAAATGCACGGCAAGGGATTGCGAGAGTGGTTATAACACCAACAGTAGTGTCAATGATTGCAGTTATCCGGGGACGGAATTTGCCAAAAAAGTGGCAAGTACAACACGATTTAACGGCGATGCTACATGTTATAAATGTGAATGTACCGCGACAAATGACAACTGCCCGTGGACGGAGGGCGAACAAGGCATGGGCGAATTAGGTAAAAAATGCTGCAACGGCCAATATCAAAGTTGCAAAAATTTATGCAAAAACACGGTGGAAGTGCCCGAGCATGCGCAAGGTGTAAAGCAATCCTGCACGGGCTGCGGTATTACCACGGACATTGTTACAAGTTGGACTTGCAATGAGGGATATACAGAATCAGCAGATGGCAAAAAATGTGATGTTGCCAAATGTCCAGAGGGATATGACGTACAGAAACAATCAGGCCCTGATTGCGGTAATGAAAGTGGTTGGTCTGTTGAGTTCAGCGGTAAAAGCGGTGAAAAGCAATGCGGTAAATGCAAATGTACTTCTGAATGCAAATGGGATGATAAAAACAAGGGCGAACAAGGCACATTAACCAATAAATGTTGCAATGGTAAATATGCCAATTGCAACAGTAGATGTGGTAAAGAAAAAAAGCCACCTGAAAATGCCAATTGCTCGACATATTGTACAGCTTGTGAACTTCCCGCCGTCTGCACAGCATGGGAGTGTGATGAGGGGTTTCAAGAAAATAAGGCGGGTACGGCTTGTTGTATAAACTTTGCGACATCAACCTGCGCAGTCGGGAGCGTTTTCTTCTCTGATGGTACATGCGCCACAGCCGACATGTACGCAGAGGCTTGCCCTGAAACTGTACCTTCTAAACCAGTTGGTGTGGTTTATTGGGTCGATGAAAAACAGCAAGGTGCTAAAGTGATTAACTTGAGAGATTTAGGTAAACCATATTCATATCATCAAGATGCTCTTTTTAATCCAGAGAACCCTTATAATACAGGCTATTTATATTTTAAATGGGGTGCTGCATCTTACACGAATTTTGGCGGTTTGACAAATTGGGATTGTGACAGGCATGATTACAGAGAAATAGCAGCAAGTGGAGATCATACTCATGAGTTTTGGACGGCAGGTGCAAGTTACACACATATTATTGCGGACATTGTAGGTAACGACTTACAATTTGCTGCACCGGCAGCTCTCGCGTTTTATCCTTACAAGGACCTGAAAGATGATCCGATTGTTGGGCAAGGACAGTGGTACTTACCGACGATTGGTGAGTTAATGGATTTATATGGGTATAATTATGAAGAGGTAGACTCTTCTTGTTATAGTAATTCTGGTGCTACTGGTCATACCAAGGATATAGTTAACGCTACTCTCAAACTCTTGCAAGAAAAGAAGGTTGATGCTAAAGAGTTAACAAATACTTCTTCCTATTGTTCATCGTCAGAAGAAGATGAAGCTGATTACCAGGCTTCTTATTACTGGGTTTTGGATATGGACGGGGGTAGGAGAAGCGTTTACCGAAAAACCTCGAGCTCATCTGTCCGCGTAAGTCTTGAAATTGGTTGCCCGAGCAATGCGGTTTCAACACTCCCAACACACGCAACCGGCACAAAATGCACCACCTTAAACGGCGAAACGAAATATAAATCTTTTGAATGTGAAGACGGATATGCTAAAAATAAGGCGGGTACGGGGTGTGTCAAAGGATGTGAAGTTGGCGATGTTTATTATGCAGATGCCTCCTGTGGCAAGGTTAAAAATTATGTGAAAGGTTCTTTCCCGGAACCCATCGGTGTTATTTATTACGTCTCGGAGGAAGGAACTCATAGCAAAGTAATAAACCTAAAGAATTTAGGCAGAGAAGATGAAAACAGTCCATTTGATCCAGAAAATCCCTATAATCCAAATTATGAGCTTCTTTGGGGATTTTATTCGAAATCGATACTGGAAAATTATCGTTCATCAAATATCGTTGAAAAACTTAAAGCACGTGATCCGGATTTATATGATGGTAAAGGAAATACGGATAGGCTTTTATCAGCAGATAAGCCTGAGTGTAAATATGAGGAAAACACATATTCCTATTTCAACACTTGTATTCCTCAAGCGGCACAAGCAACACGAGATTTCTACCCAGAGAAAGGGGTGAAAAACGATCAGAAAGTCGGTCAAGGGCAGTGGTATTTACCGGCGATTGGTGAGCTGATGGATTTGTATGGTTATGATAACAGTCAAATAACGTCATATTCAGGTACGTCAGGTGAAACAGAAAAAAATATAATACTCGTAAATAACACGTTAATTGCCTTGAAATATAAAGGTGTAAACGCTGAAAGATTAACAGATGATCGTGAATATTGGACATCGACAGAGTATGATGATATAAATGCTTGGAGGTTCGAGACGTCTTCTGGTTACCGGGGGTACGGCTATAAGCTCAATCACTACAATGTTCGTGCAAGCCTGGAAATTGGTTGCCCAAGCGATGCGGCTTCGGAAATACCTGAACACGCAACAGGTTCAAAATGCACCACTCTAAGTGGCGAAACGAAATATAAAAATTTTGTTTGCAATAGTGGGTATAGAAAAGAAGGTTCTAGCTGCGTACCGTGTGAAATTGGCGATGTATATTATGCGGATGGTACATGTGGCAAAGTAGATGATTATGTCGCAGGATCTATCAAAATTCCTGTTGGGGTGATATATTACGTTTCAGAGGGTGGACATGGTAAAGTGATTAACCTGAAAGATCTAAGCAGATATAATTTGGTTTCGGGATTTATTCCTAAGTTTCCATATTCTCAGGCCTATAAAGTGCTTGTTTGGGGATATTATAAGTATGATGTTCCGGAATTAACAAATTATGATGCGAGTACCTTATTATTAAAACTTAAAGCACGTGATCCGGATTTATATAATGGTAAAGGAAATACGGATAGGATTTTATCAGCAGATAAGCCTGAGTGTAACTATGCGGAAAACACATCTGGGTACTACGGGATTTGTATTCCTCAAGCGGCGCAAGCGTCACGGGATTTTTATCCGACTGAAATGACTATAAACAATCAAAAAGTTGGAGCAGGTCATTGGTATTTACCGGCAATTGGGGAGCTGATGGATTTGTATGGTTATGATAACAGTCAAATAACGACACTTGATCATAGTTCTGCTGCAATAGGAAACTCTAAGGAGCTTGTAAACAAGACGTTGGAAGCTTTGAAAGCACAAAAAGTTACAGCTGAAAAGTTATCAGATGATTACTATTGGTCGTCGACAGAGTGTAATGATTCTACTGCATGGCAGCTGCATATGGGATCGGGGAATCTGTATAGTGGTGCTATGAAGTCCCTTAACGATCAGGTCCGTGTGAGCTTGCAATATTAGAAAAAGCCCCTTTTAAAGGGGCTTTTCTTATTTTTCAAGCGGTTTAAGCTTGCCTTTTAGGGCAATTTTTAACACCTCGCTCACATCGGAAA
>CANRJO010000012.1 GCA_947630965.1 uncultured Alphaproteobacteria bacterium | reverse complement strand
ACGCACCGCGCCAGGTGTGAGCTGGTGTCCCGGTCTACCTGTACCTTTCATAGCGTCTACTATTTTTTACCAGTATTTCTACTGTCTATTCCGCCACTACTCTTTTTTTCTTAAAAAAATTTTTTTGGAAATCCTCTGATGTGTGGTGTTTTTTTCTTAGAGTATGTTAGATTTTATCTTAAAATGTTTTAACTTTTGTCCGGTATCTGCATCAGTAATCGAAATGTATTCTTACCTTTGACCGTGACATATGTTCTCGTTCCAGTAAATCCATTATACGGATTCTTAAAATCTTTCATTTCAAACAGCCCTTGTTTCCTGTATGGCTCATACGGTTTTATAATCCCCTTGCTGTCTTTGTATACATACCCTTTCATCAACAGCCAGCCGGTAAACTCTGTTTGGCTGTATCCTAATTCCTTTGCTGTATCTCGGAAATTTGTTAGCAGTTTGCTATCAACCAAGGAATTGAAATAGTCCACCTTTGGCTCTGCTTCTTGCAACTTGTCTTCCAGTGCTTTCTTTTCTTCCTGTTCCTCTATCCATCTTTTCGCGCGCTCTACTGGATCTTCAATCATGTACGAATCCTGTTTCTGTGAAATTGTGTATGTACCGTTTTTCCGTAAAGCAGGAAGGACATCACTTGTAACCCAGCGTCTAAATTTCTTTGCAGATGGGAGCCTGCTCTCAAAAACTAAGTCGTAAAGACCGGATTCGTTTATTGCTTTCATCTGTTGTGTATGATTGTTTGCATCGGAGACCCCCACCAAAATGGAGTCCTCTTTTGAAACATTTGTTCGTACGGCTTGATCTGGCTTTTGATAGCCAAGTGCCTTTGCGACATCGTTCCCAACAAACCAAGGTTCACCATCAATTACAACGGTTCTAACTTCTCCAAACTCTTCGTTGCTAAATACTCTTAACTCATTCATGTCCATTCCTCCAATCTTTGAATGTTTGTTTTTAATTTTCTCGTTACTCTCTTGCCATTTCATTCGATATAAGCTCTCTCATGATGTCTGATACCGTCCTGTCCTCTCTGCTTGCCCTGTCAAACAGCCATCTCTTCATGTCATCTGTCAGCCGCAGGCGAATTGACGAACCGCTTACGGTGTAGTTTTCTTTGTCCCTCATATAATATCCTCTCTTCCCAATCTGCGTCTATTCATTCTTCTCTTTCGTGGAAACTCTAACATAAGCGTAATTCATAAGATATTAAATGACTATATCGAAAGAAAATCAGT
This sequence comes from uncultured Alphaproteobacteria bacterium, assembly GCA_947630965.1. GTDB lineage: Bacteria > Pseudomonadota > Alphaproteobacteria > RF32 > CAG-239 > CANPYS01. The sequence goes on along the minus strand of CANRJO010000012.1, from coordinate 29,748 downwards.
AGATAAAAAATAACTTATGTAGCTGTCAATGTTCCATGGGGTTTATAATATATCTGTTATAGACCCCTTTTTTATTTTTTGAGAAATAATTAGAATACTGTTTATTATCTCTTGTTTCTCATATCCTGTCTAATTAGTTCTCTTATGTACTCTGATAGTGATATATTTTGCTTATCTGCGTATCTCTGTACATGGTTCTTTTGTTCCTCATTCAGTCTTAGCTTTATCTTCTCATTCTTTGGGTCTGATGTTGTTCTCATACTCAGCTCCTTGTTATTGTGGGACAGATAAAAATTCTTGGAGTTGCTCGCTAAGCTTAGCTAGGCGATTTTCGCATTTTCCGCAGACCCCCGGGCGGCTTCCCTGGCTACTGATCCACTGTGTCGTTTTTCGCCGTGATTTCCTTTATTTTCTCCAACTATTCGCAAAATTACTCTTTCGCGCATAGTTGTTTCCACCCTCAAAATGCCCTAAAAGCCTTTATTTATGGGCATTTCTGCGATTTTTCCCCGGTTTACCCGTCGTTTTCCTCTTGTGCAAAATGCACAATGCCGATCCGCTTTTGCCCGTTTTCGCTCAATTCTTTAAGCTGTTGCCGTATGTCAGCAAGCCCCATTTCCCTTTTCCCTCCGCTCTCCTGCCGGACTCCTGGCATGTTCCAACTAAAGTGACGATTCAGGACACCCAGCACTCCAACCGGGTTTTGTTTGCCTGTTACAAGCTTATTTGATAGGCTTTCTTCCCTGAAATCCCGCAATTTTTTGTATACAACCAAACCCGCCGTACTTAGTGCATTAACTTCATTTCCCCAATTATTTATACTATCTGTATCTATACCAGTTAAATTACTAAACCCAATAATTGACACTTCTTTATCGTATTGCATACACATATAAATATAATAATCACATACACCATTTACTAAATCTATATCATAACTATTACAGTTACTTTTACTTAATCCAGTATTATTATTTATATATCCCTCTAACGGTTTAGCGATTTTAAGGATTCCAGGAACATTGAAAACGTGGCGTTTGATATACATCAAAGCGGCATTCCATACGCTTTGGCTTTCTTTCTTCATGTCCTCAATGCCCTGTTCTTCGCAAAACTCGGACAGATACAAGGCTATGTCATTTTCAAAAACTTCTGGCGTTGCTGCCTGATCCTGTACTTTCTCCACGATTCCGCGCCTCCTCTCCTGCTGGCCTGATAAATAAAAAACGCCCACTGCTAGCGATATTACTAACAGTGAGCGTGTTTCCCTTCCTTTGCCGTCCTTGCTCGTCCTCCTATCCGCTTTCGCTTCGCGATCCCTCTCACGGCTCCGGGGTGACGCTGTGCGGATTCGGCTAAATTGTCTTGTTGGCTTAAATAATAATACTGTTTTTAAAATCTGTCAACAGGTAAATTTTAAAAGCCGTATATATAATATATAACCGCGCGCGATCTGTAATATTTATATATTCTAAATATACGGCTTTAATAATAATATTTAATAATAAAATAAAAGGGGTTATGGTTTTATACTGTATCGTTGCACTTTAGTGCAACTATGTTAATTACTAAATCTTAGTTCTTATTCTTCTCTGTAATTTTTAGTTTACTGTAATTCTTATATTAGCTTGTCAAATCTGACAAGTTGTTGCTGCTCAAATTTGACAATCCGTTACAACTTCTCAAATCTGACAAGTCGTTATTTACAACTTGTCAAAATTAACAATCCGTTATTTGATAATCTCATAGGCTGACAGGTGCCGAGTTGATGTTTTGCTGTGCGTCTTGTATAACTTTACAAGATCATATTTAAGCAATTCTGACTTTATCCGCTGGACTTTGCTAATGCTCCAGTTCAGATCCTGCGAGATTTTCGCATCCGTCGCGTAAAACCAGCTTTTACTTTCGCCGGTGTGCCTGTGTTCCAGTTCTGACAAATAGCAGTATAACCATTTTGCGCTATCTGACATGGTTTTGTATTGCTCCTCGAAAATGCTCCGCGATAACTGGATATAATAACCATCTTTATATTTCATTTTGCCACTTCCCACTTGATTATTTTGGATATATGGCATATAATAATACTATTCTTGGATGTATGCTATATATCTGCTAAAGGCCGCTTATACTTGCGATATAGGCGGCTTTTTCTTTACTTTTCCGCAAACTTCGCCGCCGCTATCGTCTCGGCGCGTTTTTGCTCTTTCTCTTCTTTCTCGACTTCTTTTAGCAGTTTCAAACACCTGTTATAGTTTGTCTCTCCGATCTCGGCGATATATTCCGCCTTGTTTGCCGGGTCTGCTATAGCGTCCCTAAATGCCAGATCATCGCCACAGAAAAACGCTTTTATTTCTTCGTCCGTGTGTTTGCTGAAGCGGTCGATCTGCTCCTGTCTGCGCTGATCTGCCTCTTCTTTCATTTTCCGCACATAGTTTTTTAACTCCTCCGCCTGTTCTTCTTTTTCCTTGGCTTTCTCCTCTTCCTTCTGGCGTTTCTGTGACTCCATCTCTGCCTTTTTCGCGTCAATTATCGCCTGAATCTCCGCTAAACGCTCCGCCTCTGATCTGGTGTCCGTTTTGGGCGTTTCCTGGCGTTCTGGATGCCTTGCCGGTAGTTTGTCCGCGCTCTCCTGCCCTGCGGCTTCTTGGACGTTCTGCGGCTCTTCTGTTGCGTCCTGTCCTACCTCTTCCGCACACTCCAAAAAAGACAAAATAGCATCATTCGCAACACCGTTAATTGTCAGCCCCAGCGCCTTTATTCGGTCAATAGTTCCTTTGGGAAGTGTTGCGCTTATTCTGTCATAGTTCTCTTTGATTGAGTTGTTTTGTCTTTTGTATTGCTTTTGTAATCGTTCTTTTGCTTCTTTTCCTGTCATGTTGTGCCCTCCTAACTTGCATAAATATCATTTAATATAATATCACATAAAATATATTTATGCAATACAATTATCATTTATATTACATATTGTACAAATAAATGCGTTTTTATGTAATATTATTCATGCAATTCTAACAAATTAAAAATATTTATTAAATACGTATTTACTAAATAATATTTGTGTAATATACTGATTGCAGAAACAAGGAACACAACACCGCAACCTAAGCGAAGCAGTAACGCCCCGGCGGTTGAATCAATCAGCCGGGAGCGTGAAAAGTAGCAAGAGCGGAGACACAGGAGGGAAAGAACATGGAAATTAAAAAAGGAATGATTTTTCGGGGAAACGTAAACGGCGCAAAAATAAGAATTAAGTCAGCAAATGAAAAGACGGTTGTTTTTGAGGACTTGGGAAAAGGAACTTCCCACACATACGGGCGGCAAGCCTTTGAGCGTTGCAATCTTACAAGAATATAAGCCGAAACGCCCGCGAGGGCGTCAGCCGTGGGACGGTCTCCCGGCTCTGATGATGGCAGACCATAAAAACAAAAAACGGAGGTAAAAAAATATGATGAACGAATTAAAAGCAAAACTTGAAAAACTGGAAGCACTGGAGAAGATCAGCACCCACGCAGAAGCGGACTACGAAGCAAACCCGGAAAGCGCAGAATGTGAAGAAGCTTTCGACCGGGCATACAAGAACGAATTTAACGCTTATATGGAATGTGTAAAGATGGTTCAGAAAATCAGCGGCGGAAAAATCGACTTTATGACCGCCAAGAAAATGGTCAAGGTAGAGCGGGAAAAACTGATTGAAATATTATCATAGAACCACCACCCCACACCGTCAAGCGGTCAGCCGGTGCAAGTCCGGCGCGGGGTTTACCCGGATACCCGGGGGATACAAAAAAATTCAGTTTGGAAATGGAGGACTAAAAAATGGCAGGATATCACGGATATAGTATGAGCAACAACGCAATAGAGGCATATTGGAGCGGAGAAAAACCAATATCAAAATGGACGAAGAAAGAAATCATTGAAGCGCTGACGGAGGCAGTCAGCAATGGCGAAATCGAGTTAAAAGCCGATTTTTCAAAAATTAAAAAACTGCCTGTAAAGGCACTAAAAGAGGCTTGCCTCTATCGGTCATCTTGGCACCATACATCTAGTCACTACAACAGAACAGATTTTTATTCGCTGGACGTCGAAAAAATCGAAGCATTAACAAACGCAAGAATTGATGAGATTTTATCGGATGAGAGCAACGAGAAAAAGGAAGAACCGAAAGAGGAAACATGGAAATGCTCATTTTTGGAATGGAGCGGAACACGGAGACACCCGAAAGCAACAAGAATCGAGGAAATAGGCGTTATTCGCGGAAATTGGTTTTTCCGTAAAGACGGCAGCAAGAAAAGCACACAGGCGAACGGCTTTCAGTTTATCGAGAAAATCAAGTAAAATCTAGACATACCAGCGGCGCGGAGGTGCAAGCCCTCCGGATGCCTTTACCCCATACCCGGGGGGATACAAAATTTTTTAGTTTGAAACGGAGGGCGAAAATATGACACATTTAGAACTTCAGAAGATGACGGCGGGCAGATTTACAAAAGTTGCAGAAACACAAAACAGCGTTATTGTTGGAACACTCGGAAGCCTTGACGGCGAAAATACAACACATGAAGTTGTTGTATATATCGCAAATTTTTACAACATCGACACCGCGCCGGATAAATTCCGCTATCACGAAATCACGGCAGAAGGAGCAAAGAAAAGGGGCTGCAAACTTCCGACAAACAACTACAACGAATTTATAGAGATTTTCAAATAGGCAGGCAAGAGCGGAACCGGGGAGCATTTCCCCGGCTGCCTTTACCGCAAAAGCGGAAATTTTAATTTATGGAGGGATTTAAAATGTATGTTGTAACTTATGCAGACGCAGAAAATCATATCAACAGAAAAAACGACTTTTTTACCGTGCAGGAAGCCGAAAAATGGATAACAGAAAATAATATAATACCGTTCAAGATTCTTTTTGACCGTGGCGACGATTGCCCAGAAACGGTAAAAGATTATAAAAACTATACGCCGGGGAAATATACGGCTGAATATTTATTCAAAAAAGTAATTGTTTGATTCCCCCGCTTTCCGGTATCCAGTCCGGCAGCCGTCAGCAGGTAAAAGCGGATTATCCGCAATAACACAACCCACACGGGCGGACACGCCCCGGAAACTGATTAAACACTCATTTATATTATTATCGTGTGGCGAGCGTGAAAAAGTCTTTCAAGACTGATTGCGGCGGCGATGTGGTAGCCGTGAGAGAATCCGCCTTCTATCCGCTGGAAGTAGTACAGCGGAACGGCTCAAGAGTGGCGATGCCGTCATAGTTGCGCCACCGTTTCCGGGAGCTTGTGCATCTCCCGCAGGAAAACAGATTGCACACGCACGGCGGGCGGATCGTCGAAAGAAAAGTTAAAAGAGAGGAGGCGGACAGAATGAAAATAAAAGACCTTGCGCGGCTGTTGGCATCAACTCAAAAAATAGCAATCTATGAGGCAGTCGGGGAAGATTTTCCGGACTTATACAGGGGATTCCCGGACAAAATACCGACGGAATTGCTGGCGCGTGAAATTGTCGGTGTTGGCGTTTATGATCGCGGCATTTTGGAGATACAGGCGCGGCGGGTTTAGCTTGCTATCTGGGCGCGGATGTGCTATGATTATGATGATTATACGCGCCACAAGTGCGCCCCATACCGTGAAAAGCATTTAATGGCTATTTAAGGCGGTTTAGGTTGTTTGTGGTAAAGTTATAGGCTTAATCCGTTTCTGTGGCTCTACGTGGCAATCAGGACGCAAGACGGGGCATATTATGAGCATACCGGCGGCAGGATTGAACGAAAAGCGGAAATGTGAACAAATTATGAAATCTGCTTGAAATCGGAGGGAAATTCCATATTTGGGTGAACTGCATTTTGACGGTGAAAAGGGTACCCCGGGGGGTATTGAAAAACGCAGCAATAAAACTGTAAAATTGAAAATTATTTTACGAAATTTTGAAATATGTTAATAATCTAATCGGAATCCAAATATTTTTTATATTCGATTTTTAATTATGTAACCTATACCCTGCCGGGTATCTTTTCGTTTACCTTGAAATTTTTGGGGGAAATTATGAAAAAAGAAATATCAAAATTCATATCGGAAGTATGCTCCATTCTCGGAATATCCAAGCCAAAAATTGAATACAAGCCGCAGGAGTTCTTTCCTACCACCACCATGCTTGCCATGTGCGACAGCGACGGAACCACAGTATATGTGCGACATTCGGAGGACATAACGCCTGACCTGCTGTTCGCCATCGCTCACGAACTGCGGCACTGCTGGCAGATAAAGAACAAGCCTGAAATGCTGGACGGATACCGGGAAGCGCAGGACTTGACCGTGGAGGAATACAACCTGCAACCGGCGGAGATTGACGCTAACGCTTTTGCTGGTGTGGTGATGGTTAATTTTTTCGGTATCAAACCACTGTTCCATGGATTGCCGGAGAATGTGAAGGACAGAATTTATGAGGAAATGAGGTTTTTATTATGTCAAAATGGAGAGAAATAGAAAAAGCATATCCAAGGCAATGCACCGAGGATAAAGACGGTGAATACAGTTATTTGTTTACGGAATGTGGGAATCATTGGTATTCTGTAAATACTGATCCCATGCGGAGGAATAATTGCATTTGCCCTAAGTGCGGGAAAACCGTAAAAGTAATAATGAGTTGTGCTGTATAGAAATTGGCTAAAAATTCAGGGATAAAGAAAATCAATAAAGGAGGACTTGTCAATGGTTATTTACAGACCGCATCGCGGAGGACTTTCAGAATCTCTTGCATTGGCGAAAGAATTTGAGACGTTTGAGGATATGAAAAAATATATCTATCAGTCGGAATGGGACAATTTCAGAGACATTGGATTGCCCGCTCCATTTGAGATTGAAGATATTGTCATAGACGAAAGCCAAAAAAGAGATGATGAACGTTGCGGTTGGCACGACACTATGTATGTATGCGTGAAGCGTTTTGGCAATGAGGACTACATGAAGGAATACGGCACACCTCAATGTATCGGCATGTGCGCCACGGATTACAAGAGCGGCGAATAACCGCTCTTTTCTATGCCACCATGTACATAATTGCAGAAAGTAAGCTATCTACCAAGTCTATAATCTCACGCCCGTGGTCTGCCATGAAGTTGCATAGCCGCTCTTCTAATTCTATCGGCAAAGATATGTCATAATCGAAACATATGCAGTGGGTGATCTCGTGACAGAGCACGCGCTCCCTCATATAATCGGACAAATTATCAGCTATCCAGACGGTCTTTACAGAATTATCACTCACGCCTATTGTTCTCGTGCCGTTGCTCCTAAGCAAATTCGGACTGTTCGGACGGCAAAACTCCAAGTGCCACAAACTATCTCTTACTCTGAAAACCATATTCTCACCGCCTTTTCTGCAAAATAAAACCACCAACCTATTGGCTAGTGGTTTCTGAACTCTTTGTCTTAACAATCAGCTCCCAACATTTCCGAAACTGTTCCATGTATTTTTCGATACTTTTGTAAACAACTCCTTGCGGCAGTTCAAACTTATCTTCGGTTCCGTCTTTCTCAATCTGGAAAACCGTTTTGCCTGTAGACTGCCTTACTATTTTTCCATTAAAACCGTTGTCGTTCAGCCATTGTATCACATAAACTTCCTCTTTTGAGAAATCATACTTTGCATTTAATGTGTCGATCATTGATTATCCTCCATGGTCTGCACTCTTAAAAGCATTTCCCAATGTTCCAGTTCTCCGATTTCTGATTTCAACTGCTGCATGACAACCAAATCAGCGATTGCGTTTCGCTCAAACGTGCCAGATTGCATTTCTCTTTCGCACATAACGGTAAATTGCTCCTGACGTTCTTTCAGTTCTGACTTCTTGTTTTCCAGTCTATCGGAAATCATTTTATACATCTTATTCATTTGATTTGTCCTCCAATCCCTGATACTTCAAATCAATCCCTTGCCGCACGACTTCTGACTTGGATATTCCCTCTTTCCGGCAAACTTCCTTTGCTTTTCTGTCCGTTTCCTCGTCAACCCTTATGTGGTAGTTGAATTCTTTCGGCGTGTCGGTCAGCTTTGTACCTTTCTTAATTCCCACAATCAATCCTCCTCATCCTCAAACATTTCATCTCCACCAAAATCAAACGCTCTTTCAATCATTTTATGGGCAAATTCCACGCAAATGTCTTTGTCTTTCCATATAGCATCTTGAAGGTCATCGGAAGATAAATTTGCTAATTGAGGATATGCTTTTTTCATATCCTTAATAAGTTCCTTGAATTGGTATTCAAAATCTTCTTCTATTGTCGGTATGTGCATATCTTTTACCATTACAGTCAATTTGACTGCCCTTTCATTTTGTTTGTGTCTACATTCTATCATATATTATTTTCTTTGTCAACACAAACTTGAAATCAATTTTCTAAATTCCATATTCTTTCCAGTAATTCCAGAATATAGGAAGGAGGTTTTCTCCTTCCCTGCTCCCATTCCTGCAAAGTCCTAATTGGTAAATTGAAATATTCTGAAAACTGTTTTTGCGTCATTCCACATTTTTTTCTAAATTCCTTTATGCTCATTATCTCGCCTCGACTACTTTCAATATTTCCAAATATTCATCCTCTTGATGCTCTTTTAAAATTTTACCTTCTTTTCCGTTTTTCATTATGAAAATCGTTTCCGGTTCGTCTTCAATATCATGCAAAAAATGAAATCCGTACTTCTGATATTCTCTTTCGCAAAGCATACAATCTATAAAAAGTTCATTTTCGATATAATCTTTGTAATTTCTGACAATTCCTTGAATCCATGAAGGGATACTCATTTTCAAAGTATCATCATTTGTTAAAGAACACCAAATAAGGTAAAAATCAATTTTTTCTTTGTCGTTAAAACCTTTAATAATGCAGTCAAGTTGTTTTGCAGTAAGCTTTTTGCAGTCATTCCATTGCTTGCAAATAGAATCGTGGAAACGGTTTCCTTTTTTATTCTGGAAAACCTGCATTGCTGAAAAGCACTTAACGGAATATTCTTTATTTTTCTCATCTTCCCATGCCTTATATAGGATAGCAAGCTGTTTTTTGTAACAGTTATGCCCATATGCTTTTCCATTAACATAATGAGCATTTTTGATTTCTCTTCCGCATTCTTCGCATTTCATATTCGTATCCTCCTATGTGTTTATTATACGTCATTGACGTATATATGTCAATAGGAAAATAAAAAAGAGTTCACAAATCACTAGTCAATCTTTTAAATATACACTATTCTGTTTTCAAGGTACATTTAGGAAAAGGGGCTTTACGCCCCTAATCCCGTTGAATGCGTTCTAAATGCGTTTTATTGCGTTCGGACGCATTTTAACCGACTTTCTGTGTCAGTACTTGTAATTTTTGCTTAAGCAAAGAACGCTCTTCCGGTGAAGCATCGTTTATCATTTCCGTAATGTCACCGCTAAGCTCTGCCATGTACGCCTCCAGCTCTTTCATCTTCTTTTGTTTGCTCTCTGCGCTGTTATCCTTGTTCATTTCTTTTGTTTCCATGTAGGAACGTCGACTTCTGCCGCTTCTTCCCTCTCTGCTGTCACGGCTTTGTGAATTTCTTCCTCTACTCTCTCCATCACGGTATCCGTCCTCATAGCCACGGCGAGTACCTTCGTTCATTCCGTCAGAATAGCCGTCAGAATAACCACGGGAAGACGAACCACCGCCCATATTGCCGGAGTTTCCGCCCATGCTACCGCTGGAACGGGAACCGCCCATGTCGCTACCGCCGCCATCGTTAGGGAAGTACATGCGCCCAAGCTGTTCACGATCAACATCGCGCCAATACGACGGATCATGCTCTTTATACATTTCTGGACTCATTCGGTAATAAGGTGGTTCCTCATATCCCCGTCTGCCTACATAACTGCCGCGTCCTTTAGGGGCGAACCGACCAGTCCTTTTATATCGGTAGTTGTCGTAAAATCTGCGCTCTCCCTCTTCATCGCCGTACTCTTCTTTCATTTCTCGCATGATACGCTTTGCTTCTTCCTCGTCCTCTTTTTCAGCCTCTTCCATAGCCTTGGAAATGCGGGCGTAATATTCTGCCTCCGACAAGTCCTTTATCATGTCGATAATTTTGCTGGTCGCTTCAAGATTTACTTCTTCGCTACCGGTTCCGGCTTTTACAAGTTCTTTCCCGTATTCAGCCAGACATTCTATTGTTTCATGGATATGTTTGATATGCAATTTCCCTCGCCTCCTTTACGCTGTCGGTGCAGTTCCGTTAATGGACTGCAAGTTGTTGTTTGGCTGGCAACAGGTTCTACCTAACAGGCGGAAACTGCCACCCGTGGAGCTTGTTTGAACCACGGTGCTGTACTTGGTTCTTGTCCTTAAGGTTCCTGCCAACATCTGTGTACCGTTGCAAAGCAAAAGCGGATAATTTACGCCACCTGTCCCAATCGTGATAACTACTGGCGCGCCGACAATAGCGTCTGCCGGGATCGCCTGTGCGATTACCAGACAGTATTTCTCGCAATTATCGTAACTTCCTGCTGGAATATTTACCGTCAGTACGCCGCTTGCGTAGGTGACAGCCTGCGAGATAATAAATTTGGGGCACAGTTTGCATATATTTTTACAAGCCATAATGTTTACCTCCTTAAAATCAATACAGGGTAGACATTCGCCTACCCCGTAGAATAATCAGCCTTTTAGGCGAGTTTAATCTTTATTTTTGCTTTATGCGCAACCACACCCAGAATTGCAACCGCACCCACAGCCGAATCCGTTATTGTACCCGTATCCATTTGCCAGCACCGCAGGAGACCAGTTTCCCAGTCCGCAAGGGGATGCCGCAGGATATGCCGGAACAGGCGTAGGATTGAGATGGCTAATTAGGTAGTTGTTCTGTGCCTGCTGGCTTGCCGCAAGTCTAAGAGCCTGGTTCTCATCACGGAGAGCCTGTGCCTTGTCTGCCGCCAGGTAGTCGATAATCCGGTCTCCAACCTTGTCAATAGCCTGCAAAGTAGCGCAGTTCTGGGTTGCCAGATTGTAGTTAAGCTGCATGATGTCTTTCTCGTTCGCGCAGCAGCACTGCTGAATCTGGTTCTGTATAGCGTTGGTGTTCATCACGCCCTGCGTGGTGTTCGCCTGAATTGCTTCTCTGGTATCGCAGCAGCACTGAGCAAGCTGTGACTGTAATGCGTTTGCGTTCTGCAAAGCTACCACATTAGCTGCATTTGCACTCTGCAAATTAGAAATGTTCATATCATTGAGCATACGGGCGGTATCGTACTGCTGGTTACAGATAGTGCTGTTAAGGTTAGCAAAGCCGACATTTACAGCGTCGGAGATTCCGGCAGTTTCCCTCATAAGATTCTGGAAGTTGTTGTCTATACAAGCCTGTTCTCTGGTAAGTGCTCCCTGTGCCGCCGCACTGCTTCCGTTTGAGCCTCCGTTTCCAAAGCCTCCAAAGCCGCCGAAACCATTCATGAACAGGAATGGCAGGAACATGCCCATACCGCCGCCGCCAAATCCCCAGTTATCGCCGAAGATAAGGGCAAGTATCGCAAGGGCAATCCAATCACTGTTCCAACCGCTATTTCCTCCGCCCATATTTCCATAAGCAGGAGTTACGGGCATTGTAAAAGGTGTGGAATTATTTCCGTTAAACATATTAGCTTTTTCCTCCTTAAAATATAATTCATAAAGAGGAACCATGGTATTATGTGCACAACCTCTAATATGCTAAATGGTATATATCAAAATGCTAATAAGCATTTGATTTTCTGCTTAATCCGTGTTATAATATTTATGTGTGGATAGGGTAGCTCCCGAAAGTCGCAAGTCCTAGCGATTTCCACACAATTATCAATAGGACGTTCACACACTGAAAGGACAGGTGTTATTTTTATGCAATCTTCTCATTCAAAACAATTTCACAAAGACGGAAGGTCAAAAAATCCTTTATATTCAACATGGTTTGCAATGATTGAACGTTGCGAAAATCCAAATAAGTTACATTATGATCGTTACGGCGGTCGTGGCATTAAAGTATGCGAAGAATGGCACGACTTTTGGAATTTTGTTGAATGGTCTGATAGCGTTGGCGGCAGACCGCAAGGCTATACTCTTGACCGTATCGACAACGATGGAAACTATGAGCCGTCAAACTGTCGGTGGGCGGATAATCACACCCAATCAAACAATAAATCTTCAAATACTGTAATTGAATATAATGGCGTTTCCAAAACGCTTTCCGAATGGTCGGAAGAACTAAGTATAAATCTCCCCACTCTTTCACACAGAATAAATCGAGGTTGGACTGTAGAAAGAGCATTTACCGAAAAAGTTTCAAAAAACCCACATAAAAATAGATGTACAAAGGTTCTTTGTTTAAATTTAGATGGAACGGTTCATAAAGTTTATGAAAATTTTTCATCTATTCCCAAAGAATTTTCAAAACCAAAAGTAAGTAATTGTTGCCACGGAAAAAGGAAAACACACAAAGGATTTATCTGGAAATATGCAGAGGGCGATTGATCGCTCTCTTTTTTAATTAAAGCCTAAATACTGCTTTGCATTTTTTTCAAATTCTGAAAAGTTCTGTCCTTTTTCTCGAAATACATTGTTTGCAATTTCCATCAGGCCATCGGTATTGTTTTCATCTAGGTTCTTTATTACATTCTGGACAATTGGAATGTTCATGGCTTGTGGATTGTTTCTGATCTGGCTCAAAACCTGTGTCGGGTTCAATCCGCGTAATTTCTGCTGATACTGCGCTTGAAACTGCGGATTTCCCATCATCTGTTGAATTTTTTGTTGCATCATGGGATTCATTCAGATTCAACCTCCCTCTTGCTCTTTGCACTGGATATTTTCCCAAAACTCTTTTCCATCTTGTCAAGCTTGTCTGTTATGTCATCAAACCGCTTCATAAACGCCTCTGTGGAAGCGTCTGATAGGTCGAATTTTGCTTTTTCTTCCCCTTGCGGTAAGTTGTTCACCTGTTCTTCCAAAACTGGCTTAAAACGGCTTGTAGCGATTGTGCCGTTGGAAGTCCATACCCTCCGCTGGATTTCAGTTCCGTCGCTCTTGATAAACAGCGCTCCCATAGCATCCATAGGCACATCATTAGCACTTATAATCTCAAAATTATCCACAACTCGCCCATTTAGCCCTTGCACTTGCTGTACCGGTTGATTCTGTGCTTGGTTCATCTGTTGCATTGCTTGATTTTGAGCAAATCGGTCAATATAAGGATTCTGCGGTTGAAAATTGTACGTCGGATACATCGGCTGAACTGCTGGTGTCGGTGGATTCAAATAGTTCTGATAAGGTTGCATAGGGATTTTCCTCCTTGATCTGCTCTAAAACTTCGCTGATTGCCTTGACGGCTGTTGACTGCGCACCCAAGGGAATGGTCTGCATTTCCCGGTGTGCAAAGATACGTTCCAAAACTTCGTCTTTCATAGGCTTTTCTACCTCCTATGCTTAAATTTTGGCATAAAAAAAGAACCTCAAATTACAAGGTTCTTGCAAAGTTTCGTATAAAGTTATTACAAGTTTATGTTAAAAAGAGAAACACACTCCAGACGTTTCTCCTTTCAAAAAGTATTAATGATAATAATGGATTGTTGTCCCGGTTACTCTTCTGGTTACAGCCATTTTCAGAAGTGCCGCAAATGCCTGAAAATAGGCACTTTCTTAGAGCAGATAACGGGAATCGAACCCCTAACACAATCCGAAAAAACCAGTTTTTATGCGGGTTCCCAGACTTCGCTTCTGGTTACTCTGGTTACTTTTTGGTTACTCGCTTAATAATTTATCACTTTTCCGATTATTTCACATATTGAGTCGAAAGATTTATCGTTGTAGTAATAATAATTCCTAGTAGTCTGAATGTCCGTATGGCCCATCTGGTTAATAATAATCGCATCGTCAATATGAGAATTTATTAGTCGTGTGGCGTATGTCTTTCTTAAAGCGTGCATTGACCGCCTCGGTATTCCGATTCTGTCGCACGCCCTGTAAAGAGACGTTTCAACCACATATTTTGTGACTGTGCTTTCCCCGCGTTGAAAAACATATTCCGTAAAAGGGTTGATTGCTCTTAACTTTTTTATGACAGGAATTAAATTTTCAACGACAATAACTTTTCTGATTCCTGCTTCCGTTTTTGGTGTGTCCCGTATGTCATATTTATAATCTCCGTTTTCACCCCTGTAACGTATCTGTGTTCGATGGACATATATGTATTTGTCGTGCACGTCCTCCCACTTCAACGCTACAATCTCTCCGACTCTCATTCCAGTGTAGGCGGCGAAAAGAATACCCAAATTACCAAGAGTTGGCTTAGAAAATAAATCTTTAACCAGTTTCTTCATCTCCAGTTCGCTAAATACGCACTCTTCATCTAGCTTATAGTTTTTAGAAAATGCCTTTCTGGAAATATCCAAATCTCCGAAAAATGAAGTTATGGAAACATCTGTCAATCCTCTCTTTTTTGCGTATTTGAACATTCCATACATGAGTGTGCGCATATTTCCGTATGCTTTGCTCGTCAGATGATTTTGCACAATGGAAGATTTTACAAACTGTTCCAAGTCCATTTCGGTTAAATATCTTATTTTCCTTTTTGAAAATTCAGAAGATTTAAAAAACCTTTCAAAATCTTGATTATATCTTTCAACCGTCTGCTTCTGTATTTCTCCGTATTTCAATTTCTGTTCAATCCATTCCTGAAAAATATATTCGATTGTTGGCTCGTTCTCAATCTTCTTGTAATGGTAAACAATCTCACTTTCCATTTCCTGAACAGTTTTTTTCTTAATCGTCCTCCTTCCGTCTTTCTTTGACTGATCCTCTACTTTGGTGTAGTAATAGCCGTTAGACCCTTGCCACACCTTGTTTTTGTGCATTTCAAGATACTTTTCCCTTTCGTTCATCTCAATTTGCATCTGGAGTGTGTTAATGTCGATTATACCATTTTCAAGGGCATAATTCAACATCTGCCTTTCAGTCATCTGCTCTTCCATAAGGCGCACCTCCCATCACTTTATTTAGTTTTCCCTTTATTCTTAATGCTCTGTTACTGACTGTAGAAGGAGATATAACGCAGTTTTCCGCAGCCTTCGTTACACTCCTTCCCTTTGCCAGTTCTTCAAATACTTTTTCTTCATCGTCCGTAAGATTTAATTGATTTTTCAAATAATCCAGTTCCGGCTTAGTCAGTCCAGACAAATACTTTCCAAGCCGCATATCAACTTAACGCTCCTTATTTATTTTTTCTTAACTCGCACCATTGTGGCGAGTTTGACACCTTTTGCTCAATCAGCCTTAATTCTTTTGCGCACAATCTTCTGCACCCGTCTGTTTTTTCTTTCTTTACAAGTATGCAGTATTGACATTCATCACAATGGGGCAGATATGATTTAATCCTGCTCCTGTAATCTCTTTGTTTCTGTCTGTACAACTCTGGATTGTTCATCCATCTTCTTCTCTTTAGCATAGCGGCAATATCCTTCTGATCCATATCGCAATCGTCATTTTGACACTGATCGCAATCAGGATATGCACAGTTTTTTGATTTTATACATTTTCTTTGATGACCGGTCAACCTCTATCCTCCTTCCCGATTATTCAATTCACTGCTGCCCTGCACTCAATCCCGGTTTCTTCTTCGCACATGGCTATCATATCAATGTCGCGCTCAACGCACTCATTCCATATCTCCTGAGATTCCGCAAACAAATCATTTATCCGTTGATAACCCCATCCGTGATTTCGGTGCAAAGCCAACGCTATTCCTGCGTAGACTTGCGGCGTAATGTTTGCCACTTGCTTCTCCAAGCGTTTGTACTGGTTAATCAGTGCGTTGTTTTTCATTGCTGTCACCTCCCAAGATTTCATCAATGCAAGTGTTGTATCCTGCTATATAAGATTCTCGTAGATAATCTTCGTTCAATTCATTTCCGCTTTTTAAAGTAAAATTCGGATATTCTTTCTTCATCTGTTGTATTTTGCTATCACGTTTTATTTGTAAGAAAACCTGTAAGCCAATATCACTTGAAATTTTCTTTTCTGGCACTTCCCGAAGTGGACACCAATCCTGCATTTTGTTAAAATTGTCAATAAGTTCCATAGTCGCAAAACATCTTCCAATGCCTATGTCTTTGAGACATATCGACAATTTGCAACCCGCACATCTTTCCGGCATATCCATAATCAGCATTGCTTTACTCATTCCTGCACCTCCAGTAATTCTAAATTATCAAAAACATTTCCTATAACTTCGATATCCCAATATTTGTACCAATAAAGAAAATCTTTTCGCAATAATACTTTGTCTTTAAAATCTAAATAAACTCCGATATGTTGTTTACCGTCACTTTCATATTCTCCAAATTTAACGACTGCAAGCCAACTTTCATATTGATTAATATAGATTTTCACAATATCGTTTTCAAATATTTCTCTCCTTTTCTTGTCATTAAATCCTGTGTATTGGCAGACGGTCTCCGGGTCTACTTCAATTTTTTCTGGTTTATCAGCCAACATTGGATAATAAATGTATTCCATTTTCCCAGTATATATCCACCACCTATCGCCATGTTTCACTATATATCCTTCAACCCACCATTCTTCTTTTGGAAGTTCTCTCCAATCTTTTCTTTTTCCCTTGAAAAGAAATTCTCTCATTCTTCCACCTCCGATTTCAGCCAATATTTTCCCACAACCGATAGTTCCTTGTTCCCGACCCATTTAATCCATGCTCCGCAGTCACCGCAGTACAATCCTTTTTGGTTTCCACTTTCGCTCAGGAACAAATCTTTAACTTTACATTTTGGAAACAAATACATTTCATATCACAGTTCCTACAAATTATCTAAAATATCATTCCAAATTGATTCCGCATCGTAATCTTCTCCATTTTGAACATAATCCTGGATAGCCTCATCTATACTAAAAAAATTTCCTATTGTGCAGTTTGTATCTTCCAATTCTATATCAAACTCAAACTCGACTTTTTCAATTAAGCTATCCAACAATTTTTCGGCGTCCCGTTGTGCGTTCCTGCAATTATTCAATTCCTGTATAAATTCATTCTTTGTCATTATAATTCCTTCAATTCTCTTTCAAGTTCCGCAACTTTCAGCTTTTTTCTTTCAATTATCAATTTAATTTCATCTTCTTCAAGAAATACGTCAAACTTTTCTTCTGGTGTGTCATAGTGCAGTAGGTATTTTTCGGAATTTCCAAAAGTTACCAATGCTCCAATGGCGTTTTCGTTCCGTTTAATGTTTTTAAGAATCTCATTTGCATTTTCGATAGTTTCTTTATTCATCTTAAATTTTCCTTTCAATTCTTTTTCCAGTTCTTCAATCTTCTTTTTATTTGTATCAATTATGGCAGACATGTATTCTGGCTGCCCGTTTTTGTGAGACTTTGCCCATTCAATACATCTTTTTGCATGATTAATTTGAATTATTATCTTATTTGCCTCTGATATTTTTTCTTTTTTCATCACAAGTTCTCCAATTCCTTTTCCAGTGCCGCAAAGTCATAATCGTTCTGCTGAAAATTGTTGAAACTGTTCCTGCTCTTGGGCTTTTCCCTTTTCCCCGGTACATAGTTTTCATCAAGGTAATCAACGTAACCGCTATTAAAAAATGTACTTCCGTTCTGAGGCTTTCTCCAATCGGAGTCCTTTTCAAGTTCGGTCTTGTAGCGATCTATTGCTCTAAGCAGTTCTTCTTCTCCAATCTTTAAGAGTCTTATTTTCGCCGTATCAGATACCTGTCCTTTTCCTTTTTTGACAGGGTATAGTTTCCAAAGTTTTTCAAATAACGCATTTGCGTCTGCTTTTTTTAATTCCTTTTGCACATTATGTATATCTTTATTTTCTTTATCTTTATTATCTTTATTAGTAGTGCGCACTTGTTGTACCATAGGTTGTGCGTTCGTTGTACAATCTGTTGTACTATCGGTTGTACTATAAGTTGTGCCATCTGTTGTACCATTACATGTACTATTAGTTGTACATGAATTATTGAAAAACTCATAATTTACAATGGTTATCGTTGTACCATAGGTTGTACTATTTACAGACACCATTCCGTCATCAGAAAGTACATCTAAAAACCTTTTTACTTTCCGTCTATCCCACCCCCATCTGTCAGCAAGCTGCACCATACTTAAATTTACACTTCCTCTTTTGTAAGTTATCACAGTGTCTTTGACAGGATTTTTCTTGTCCTTATAGTTGGCAAGCAGTAGCAAATCAACCCATGCCTGCCCTTTGCTGAATGGCTTATCTTCCCATACCCAATGATCTAATATCTTCCTGTCAAGTGGAAGAAAATTATTCATCTCTTACCATCTCCAATTCCGGCTAAATTTTATACTCGGCTGTTCCAATGGTTCGCCGCTACCTTCTCGTTAGAATAATATTTTGTAGACACTCCGCAATTTTTACACGCTACTATGTAAAAATCCCATTCTTGGTAATATACTTCTGGGCAGCCGTTATCATCGTGTATGTGTTCTATTTTTGCTTCTCCTCCGCAGAAGGGACAGGAAAGAAGTTTCAGTTCGTCACTCATAAAATCCCTCCAATCAATACGGCTTTTCGCCCTTAAAGTCCTCATACAGTTCATATTGTTTGTAAAATTCCTCTGCATCTTCCGCTTTCTCAACCTGACGATTTACAAGTTCATATCTACCTGTGCGCAATGCTTTTTTCATCCTCAAATCGCCATTTGGAGATCCTTCGTAAAAATCACGCATTTCCTTTTTCTCAGAAGCCGTCAGCCAGAAGAACAGTTTCCCGTCTTTCAGTACGGCGTTCGCATATATTTCACTCATTTTCGCTTTCCTCCTCCATCTTCGCCCCACAGTCTGGGCAAATTTGTATTTTATTGGGTAAGACATAACCTCCATACGGCACAGGTTCAGCGTCAACGGTTGGTTGGCTGTCAACTAAATATAAAAAATGATTTATTGTATCATTGTCATAGTTTGAGTCGTTCAAAATATCGTCTCTTAACTTGTCTACTTCAATCAGTTCCATATTCAATCCTCCTCTAAATCATCATTCCGCTCTGCGTCAACGATAGGCGCGGTTTCAATCAAATGTAGTGCATTCAATACACAGCTTCTCATAATTCCGTCTGGTGTAGCCTGTGGCCCATATTGTGAAACGATTGTTTCCTTCAATGCGTCTGCGTCGATCAGTCGTGCCATAATCAATCCTCCATCTTTTTAATCAATCCATCATATACTGGTATGTCCTATACAACCTTTGAATTGCTAACTTTTCTCTTTGTGTCAACTTATCTGACTGTCTTAATTTATCCAATACTTCTGAATCTTCAAATGTAAATCTATCTTCATCTTCTAACGGTTTGTCTTCTCTATATCTGCTCATTCCCAATCCTCCTCGTAATATTCGCAATCCTCGCATTTTTCACACCCAATAGGGCAATCATCAATGTCTAATGGGTTTCTTTTCTGCTCGTCAGCGGCGCAATACGCGCAGTCCGGCAGACAATAGCACTCCACTCCATCTAGCCTAACTATCATTTCTCTATCCCTTCTTTCTCTCTAACCGTCACTCTAAGTTCCACCACGCGCCCGTCTTTCATCGTCCATTCATACCCGCTCGTCGTAGCCTTTGAGCAATCTAAACCGCCGAGAAGTTCCTGCACCATGTAATCCCTAACAGAGTTTATTGCTTCGTCCGTCACTTCTGTTTTGTTCTGCCACATCGTTTTGTTTTTGTTCAGTGTTCCGGCGTAAATTCCAAACGCGCCGCAACCTACATGATATTCTGCCATTATTCCACCTCCACCTTTTCCAACTCATTCAACGCACAATCGGCGCATAGTTCGTCACCGCTCCTGCCGTAGTACAGCGTATCGGTTTCCTCGCCGCATCTGTCGCATGTCATTACCAAAACTCTGTAATGCGGGCAAGCCGTTCCAAGACATGGAAGTCCGCAGCTTACGCAATCTGATTCATAGCGCGTCATGTTCATCACTCTCCAAACTCTCAAAATGCTTTCTGATACGCGGACAATTCTGAAATTCCTCATAATCGTACTCACATTCTTTACAATTTTCGCAATAGTAGCAGTATTCGCCGTGTAGCCATTCTGACACGGCATCGTATGTATATTCATCATCACACTTTCTTTCTTTGGAATATCGTTCAATCATCTTCTCGCACACAAGGCACAGTTTTGAATCGCAAAACTCGCCTCCGTCTTTCCATGATTGCCTAAAATACTTCTCACCTTTTTCAATCTGTTTTCCGCAGAAGTCGCAATTATGTTCTTTTCTTGCTATGGGAAATGTTTGTGTGTAGCAGTCCATATTATTCACGCTCCCAATCCTCATGTTGGATATGCTGTCCACATTTCGGGCAGTAATCGTAATCGTGATATCCAACCTCATAATGCTCCCCACAATTCGGGCAAATCCATGTATCATAGACTAATTGACCGTCTGCATATCCGTCTCCCTCATAGTCCGGCGTTTTTGATATCTGTTTCTCCAATGCTGATATAGCCATTTTCAACGTTTCTAAATAATCCATTGTCTCTCTTTTATAACTTTTCTCAATAAGTTCCACTCTTTCTTTGAGGGTATCTATTGCTTCTTTTATTTCCATATCAATCACCCCATTTCAACGCTTGTCCGCAATTTTCACAATGTGGCACATACTTATCGCCCCATCCCTCGTCATAGCAGACCAGCCAACCGCAAATCGGGCAACATTTGTGTCTGTATTTATCATCTATTGGCTCTTTCGGTATCTGTTTCTCCCTCGCCGCCCTACATTCGTCAACCGTTCCAATCTGTCGGTACTGCTCTACTTCTTTTCTCAATTTAAGCAATTCGATTACATATGGCTTCGCTTCTTCTGGTATGTCAACACGTCCTAGATTTGCTGTTGCCGTATATTCATTATTGATTACTTCGTTATCTGTCATTTTACTTTGCTCCTTTCCACGCTCTAAAATCCGTTTTAAGCCATTTTTACATCTTACCCTACCAAACTATCGCCTAACCGATTTTCAGTCCGTTTTGGGCGGTTCTGCGGTGGCAGAATGTGTATTATGAACGCCGCCTTTCTGAACGATTTCAATGCACTTTGCGATTATTTCATTCTGCATATCAACAACCCAATTATCACACGGTATTCCTGTTTCAAAATCAACATTCGGGTCAATCATTTCTTCCAGTTCCGCAATAACCTTGTCCACGTCAAAGGCGGTATGAAAATCCTCAATATCACCCAAAATCTGCTCTGCGTCATAGTCCTCTCCCCATTTGCGGTATTCTCTTTCAATGTGTGAAAACAACGCGCTTCTGCTGATTAAATCGCTCATTCCTTTTCCTCCCATTCTTCGCAAGTGTCGCTGTATTCTGTCGGCACTCCGTAATATTCCGATTCTTCGTTGTCACAGCAAAATTCAGCGTTACAATGACCGTCATATTGCCGCCTGTTGTATTTGCAAGTTCCGCATACTTCTTTCATTCTGCCACCACCTTCTTAACCTTTTCGATCGCTTCATAAGGGCTTTTCGCGTAAATCAACAACAGAATGCCGCTATCAATATGTCTGACAGAATACAGCCTATCTTCATGATAAAACGCTATGTATCCATCTTTCACAGTACTGCCGCAAGTGTTCGCTGTCGGCGAAAACTCCATCAGTGTATGCGCCATTCTGTCAACTGACAAACCGCCTTTATCGCTCATTTTTACTTTCATTTCGATACCTCACTTTCTCTAAGCGGTATGTACGCAATCATTTCTTTGTTTCTGCCACGGAAAACAAAATAATTTTTATATCCCGTATCGTTGCAGAATAAATCTTCTGCGTTTTCCACATCTGCATACATGGCCCCAGATAAGACCATATCGCCAAACTTAAAAACTACATATGGAGAGTGATAATGTATTTCCATGATGTACTCTTTTCCTCTGATTTTAAGCAAATACGTTTGGTGAGTATCTTCTAGTAAACTAATGTTATGCCACTCAACAATCCCTTTAGATTCCAGTTTTTTCAGTTTATCTTCCACTATTCTTCACTCCCTTTCAGCAAATCCCAGAACTTCTATAAACTACGATATATTCCACGTCTTTTCAACTCATCTATCAATCTGAAAGATTGAGGAAATTCATCTGCGGCATATTCAATAGCTTTTACAGTTAATCTTGGCAATTTTCTATCGTGCATTGTGCAGTTTGGCATTTTTATTTCGTACCATACTCCACTTAGCGTATAGCACTTATTGACTTCTATATCATATTCAAACTGCCTTTTCTCATCTTCATAATCTCCAAAACAATCACAATGCTTGAAATGCTCTTTGTGTAAATTTTTTCTAAATAATACGCTGTCCTTGTATATTTTTTTCATTTTCAATCCTCCATTTCTTTAAGTAGATTCCAGAACTTCTCCAACGCTTTCTGCGATACCTTGTTGTTTTCCTTGCCCTCTTTTAGCTTGACTGTTAGGTGTAGGTCGATGATGTGAAGTAACTCTTTTGCAAGGGACATACGTCCGTACTTAACCCCATCTCTATAACCCTTTGCAGGTTTCGTGTCGTTTATCATGTTCCTGCCGGAAGATTGGCCGCCTAAACTAACATTTCGTAGCTGATAACCTGCAAGCGCATACTGCTTGATGTAATACTGTTCTTTTTCGTCAAGCTGACTGTCTGGAAAATTCATAAACTCAACGCGCCAACCGTATGGATTATCCTCGCTATACAACTTATGTTTTTTGAGCGACAGGTCTATGTGCTGATTATAGCCGGAAAGATGTTGTGCAAGCCTTGTCAGTATGCCGTTGCTTTCCTTTGACTGCCCTATGTATGCGTACTTAAAACCGTTTTCATCTTCACGCAGGAGAAAATATATGCCGCCTCTATCATTCAGTTTTGGATTTAGTTTCAGCAACCGTTCCTTATTCTTGCGCTCTATTGCTTTCACCTGTGCTATGTTTCGGTTCTGCATTTAATTCCTCCTCTCCCACAATAAAATCAAAGTAAACCGCATTAAATGTATCATTTTCATCTGGAATCCGTATATATGTGTCAGTTGCATCAACATACATCAATTCACCAAGCCTATTCCGCTTTACTGTAAGAGGATAATTATGAAATATATGCCTATGTGCGTCTAATGTCTTTCCCTCATACAAATGAGCGTTCTGTTTTGTCAGTCGCATTTACTCCACCTCACTTTGATCATCACCTTTCATATTTTCAATTTCTGACTTATAAATTTCCCTAAATTTTTCATATATTTCCTTGTTCATTTTATGAATCTTATAATCAGTTGCAATGTCCACAAGTTTTTCAATATCCTCATTAAAAAACATTACTCCACCTCGCTTTCAAGAAATTTCCTTGTTATTCCTTTACGGGGTTCTGTCACACTAAAAAATGGACGGCAACCTTGGTTTTTAACTGCACTGCATATTTCCATGAAATAGTCATCAAAAAACTCCGCCATTTCCTCTATGCTCATGGACTTTATCTTCTCAAAGTTGGTCATTTAATCACTCCTTACTTTATTTTTTGCTACAATTTCTTTTATTTCGTAGTAACAGCCCTTACATAAATCCTTATTACCGATTTCAAACCTATCATCTGCAACATTTGTAAAACTTTGTCCGCCCTGTAAATTTACGGTTATCAAAAATCCATAATCAAATTCTTTCCCACAATAATCGCATTTTTTAACAGTAGCCATTTCTATTCACCTCCCATAAAATCGTAAATGTTCATCTGCGCGGTTTCCTGCTTACATGAAATCATATATACTCAACTGCAACATAGGGCGCTCTCCCCTAAAAAATCTTCAATGCTCATTTGACCGACAGGGCAATCTAATTTATCTCCATGTGCCGCTATCTCAAGGTTTGCAACTGCCTGTTCGTAGTAACTTTCTTTCAGTTCAAATCCGATGCCTCTCCTGCCGAGTGTTACCGCAACATAAGGACTGCTTCCAATTCCTGCAAACGGATCTAAAACAATGTCTCCCTTGTTAGTCCATAATTCAATGCAACGCTGTATTACTTCCAACTGCAAAGGGCATATATGCCGTTCGTCTTTCTCTGTTCTTGCTGATTTTTTTTGTAATGTATCTGACTGGCGAATATCCATCCATACTGGGCTTGCGTAATTCTGCCACACATCAACTGGGAATGTTTCGTGCGTGTGGCTTACCCTCTCTGGATTTTCTCCCGGTTTTCTCATTGTCACAATATAATCTGGTATTCCTTGCCTGTTCATGGTGCTGTCTTTCCGTATCTGCTTATGCAACAATCCAAGTGCCTTTGTTCTCTGCATTTCCGTAACTGGATTTTTCCAGATTGTAACTTTACTATGGTAAATAAAACCGCAATCTTCAAAAATCTGTCTTACGAGTGCTGGAAAATCCTTCAATCCTATAACTCCATCACGTTCTTTCATAAGCGGTAAATCCATACAATGAAATGAAAGAAGTCTGCCGGGCATTGTCACTCTGTACAGTTCTTTTGCAAGGAATTTGAAATGTTCGTAAAACTCATCATCTCCCTTGCTGTTCCCCATATCCCGGTCACTGTTTGAATATGTATATAGGCTTGCAAACGGTGGACTAAATATTGTGTAGTGAATGCTGTTGTCTGGTATATCCTTAATCAATTCGCAACTGTCGCCATTGTATATTGCATACTGTTTCTCGATTATTTGTGCTAATACGTCCATCTTTATCATTCTCCTTTTGAAAATTCTTCCCATTTCGGAAGTTGCATTTTTATATGTGGCTCATAAGGTGTTGAAATTCTGCAAGTGCTACGCAGTTCCTTCTTTGTTATCTCTTTGGTTAATTCTGTCATTTCAGATTGCATTTTCAGAAAATCCGTCTGTTTACGCTCTATATTTTCTTTGACGCAACCCTCTTTTGCAGATATGATTATGTAAACATTTACTGGTTTTTCCTGTCCAAACCGCCAACAACGGCGCAACGCTTGATAATACTGCTCATAGCTGTCTGATAATCCAGTAAAAATCATATTGTGGCAATTCTGCCAGTTCATTCCGAATCCTGCTATCTTTGGTTTCGTGACAAGGCACTTAATTTCTCCCTTGCTAAAATTCAGCATAGAAGTTGATTTATGGATATCTTTGTCACTTCCTTGTACTTCAACACTTTCATTTATCAATTCATGTAATTTATGGCTCTCATCGTTCAAATCGCACCATACAAGCCACTGTTCATCAGAATTATTTGCCAGTTCAGCCGCCTTTTCACATCGCAACTGCAAACTGTCTTTCCTTGCTTGTCTGCGTTCCGTAAGAGTTAATTTATCCTCTGTCGGTGTATCTCCGTCTACAATAATTTCTTGAATATTCAGCGGTGGAAGATTATACCCATTTATCTCATATCCGATATTGTTAGGGTTATCAACGAACACACTGAATGTTGCAAGCCACTGCCAGAAAACATCTTCCGCATGACCTTTAAGCCGCCATTTTGATGTTTCTCCGCCGTCATGGACAAAGAACATGGATAGCATTTCTGCTCTTGTCATTACTCCGCAAAACTCTGAATGGTTTCCTAATTCCATATAGTCATTCGGTGCAGGAGTAGCGGTACACGCAAGTTTGTATGGCACTTCATGAAAATTCTGTATAATTGCCGTCCTTACCTTGCCAGAATAAGACTTCAAAATACTGCTTTCATCAAGCACTACCCCGACAAATTCATTTGCAACAAACCTATCTAATTTTTCATAGTTTGTTATGTTAATACTGGGTATGCAATCTTCCTGCTTTTCAACAACTTTTGCCGTATATCCAAATTTTTCTGCTTCTCTTTTTGTCTGTTCTGCAACTGCTAACGGTGCAAGAATAAGTATTTTACCGCCAGTATGCTTGTGTACTTGATACGCCCAAGACAACTGCATTGGTGTTTTCCCTAGTCCACAATCAGCAAATATACAGGCTTTTCCTTTCTTTAATGCCCAACGCACTATATCTTTTTGAAAGTCGTATAGCATTGGGTTCAGTTCTTTTTTGTCAATGTCAAATCCGCTACTTTCAAGAACAAATCTCTTGTTCTTCAAAAAATCTTGGTAATCCATTTTTTTCTTAGGAGCAAATCATGATTTACTGTGCGCACAAATCTCCATGCTCCTTTCTTGAAAATTTATTTTGTCAATTCCTCATAGCACTTCTTAAACCTTATAAAATCTTCCTCTGTACCACCGTTATCTGGGTGTGATTTCTTCATGGCGTAAAATACTGCGTCTTTCACATCTTTTTTAACAATGGTCGGGCTTGGTGCATTTTCATACTGCATAAATTCTAATCTCCTCGATAAAAATATGTTTTGGTTTCTTAGGAACATATTATCAATGTCTTTTCTGGAAACAGTCTTTTTGAGTTCTGAATTTTCACCCAATAATTGATTTATCTCTTCTTGTTTTCCAGATAGCCGAATGTTTAGCCCCTTTATTTTTGATTCATACTCTTTCTGCAAACTTTTGCGGAAAAATGAAAATCTTGGTTCAAATATTTGTTCGCAGTCCTCTGAAAGTTTTTCTATTGGCAAATATACAGAAGCACATGGACATAAAAATTTAAGTTTCGTTCCGCAATTCTCACAAGTTGACGGAAGGTCAACATATCTTTTGCCACATTTCTTACACTTATACTTGTAAAACAACATATTCAACACCTCAATCAGTTAAACGGTAACTCTTCGTCAATTCCGTCTGGAATGTTCATAAAGCCATCGTTACTACTCGGCGCAGTCCTCTGACTCTCCTGCTGTTGCGACTTGCTCTCGCAAAACTCCTGTTCCTCAACGACTACATCTGTTGTGTATACCTTTTGACCGTCCTTGTTGGTGTAACTGCCTGTCTGTATTCTTCCGACAACCGCAATCTTCGTTCCCTTGTGCAGATACTTTTCCGCAAATTCCGCTGATTTACCAAACGCCACGCAGTTGATGAAATCGCAATCTGGCTCTCCGTCACGCTTGAACTTCCTCGGAACCGCCAGAGAATACTTCGCAACCGCCGTAGGGTTGCTACCCTGTGTGTACCTAACTTCTGGATCTCTCGTCAATCTCCCAATCAGAATCGTTTTGTTCATAGTATTATTCCTCGCTTTCTTTCCTTTTAAAATCTTTACATTTACAATCTAATAAACATATATACATCGGACGACCTAATATGTTATAGCTATGTGGAAAACCATACTTGCAATCACTACAAAATTCAGAGCAAATCCTGTCACCGCTTAATTTTTTCTTTTGTAACTCATAATCTTCTTTCAAGTCGTCATAATCTCTTTTCAGTCCTTCTATCTCCGCTTTCAACTGTTTCCTTGTCTTGAAATTCTTAAAAATTTTCATGTCATTCCTCGCTTTCTACTTTCTATTTTCCACATATATAGTTTTCATGTAAGCCTCAACGGCTTTCTTCGCATATTCAATAGGGATAACATCTTTGAGCAAAACGCCTGTGTGAACCGACTGAACATCTTTTTCAATGATTGCCTTTTCACTATTGCTCATGCGATTTCTTGATTTGCATATTTCCATCAAGTTTTTCTCCTTTCTTCATCAGACATTTCATTCCAAGGCTTTACGCCTTTTATGTTTAATTGGCTCATTATCGCAGCCATAACTACCCTAACCAAAGAATTTCCTGCTTGTTTGTATAGTTGGCTGTTTGAGTTCACGCTTTCTGCCTTTTGAAAATCCTCGTCTGAAAAATCCATTAAACGCCAGCATTCAAGCGGAGTTAATTTTCGTATGCGGTACAGGCTTTCAATCCTGCACACGCCGGTTTCTGTTGCCGTAAGTGTCGGACACACCTCTCCGTTTTCCTGCACTCTACCACGCCTTGTTTTACTTTCTGGATATGATAAATCAGCGACACCGCCAACATTACATTCAATATATCCGTCTTTTGTTGCTTGCTTAATTTTTACGGTTTCCAACACCATATTGTCTTTCTGAACGCTTGTAAGCGTGTTGCAAATGCCTTGACTGTTTGGCTCTAGCCGTTGCTCTGTTGGGCTTCCTGCTGTTCTGTCGGACGGATTATCAGGATTTCTGCCACGCATAGCAACTATCATAGGTTCACGATTTCCACCGCCCATAGTGTTAATTGTTGGCGATAAACCGTTTTCGTCATATACAGAACCTGCATAGCCACTTCCTAGCTTATGTCCATTTAGATTTCCTAACGGTTTTGTTTTGACTACTACTTTCGGTTCTCTCTGACCGCCTTGGCAAGTATTGATAGTAGGGCAACAACCCTCCGTATCGTAAATTCTCCCTGCTTGCGGATTATCCCAACTGCTGCCGTCTGCTATGTTTCCAATTTGTTTTACGCCGACTTCCAGTAGCAGATTATCCTTTTGCACCGTTGTTATTGTGTTTGACATTCCATCATTTCTCGGCTCCAACTCCGTCATATTATGTCTACTTTCTTTTACGGCACCGCTCTCATATTGCTTTCTGATAGCCTTGCCGTATTCTGTTCTTTTTGGGGTTAATATTGCACTCTCATTTATTTGCATATTTACATACCCTCCTGAATTTTTTCTATTAGTTGCTGAATTTCCATAGTCGTTTCTACATCATCTTGTGACCACATATAATCTTCAAGTAATTCTATAAGATTTTCTTTATCATCTCTTGACATATTCAACCACTCCGTTTCCATACTGCTGATTTGCAAAACCTTTATAATCTCTTGCTAAAAGCGTATGTGCTATATCAATCTTTTCTCCGATGGTTTTATTATTCAGTTCCACCGTTTCTTTCAACAACACAGGAACCGTCTGATTTTCTGTTACCAATTCCGCTGTCGTATCTTGCGATAATGCAGTTTGCGACTTCGTTCCCTCTTGGCTCTTTGAGTGAAAAATCAACGCAGTATCGCTCTGCTCTGCTCTGCTCTGCTCTGCTCTTAGGGATTGTGCCATTCTCTATCAGTTTGTCAATCAATTTCTGTGCCTTTTCCGTGTTGATGTAATACTTCTCATCAACTTCATCTTCCAAGTAGTCTTTCATGGTCTTTGTAAGCGGTATCGGTTGAGGAAACTTGTAATTCCATTCGCCCAGCAGACTAACCATAAAGCACCGTTCTCTGTTCTGCGCCACGCCGTAGTCCTTTGCGTTCAAATCCTGCCAGTAGTTGGAATAGCCTTTGCTTGCGAGAAAGTCTATCCATTTCTGGAAGTCCGGCATATTCTTTTCTGAATGAACCGCCGGAACATTCTCGAGAAGTAGGACTTGCGGAAGATTATCAACCTCATTCAGCAGCCGTTCTACTTCCCATAGCAACCCGGACCTTGTACCGCTGCCTTTCTTCATGCCGGCTTGTTTACCGGCGACTGATAAGTCCTGGCATGGAAAAGAATATGTCATTATGTAGCAATACTTATCCGTATCGGTTATTCCTAAATCACTACCGCTTATGTTCCGTATATCCGTTGTCTGAAAATCTGTTCCATGAATGGCGTTGTAACTTTTCATAGCGAAAGTATCAAACTCAACTACTCTGTAATGCTCAAAATCTGCACCTAAATCTCGTAGTGCCATAGCCTGTGAACCTACGCCTGCCTTTATATGGCAAACAACTCAATAAGTCTGATTTTCTTCGTTATCTTGAAGTTTTCGTACATTACATCAAACATAGTAAGTTGTTCCATTTACACCACCTCCTCAAATATATCCAACTGCTGATACAT
>CANRJO010000011.1 GCA_947630965.1 uncultured Alphaproteobacteria bacterium | reverse complement strand
TACCATGTTCCTTGGAAAGCGGCTATTGTCAAGCGCAATGAGTACATGGTCAAAAATGCCGATATCATTCTTTGTTACATCACGCGTCATTATGGCGGGGCGTATAAAGCTGTGAAGTTGGCAGAAAAGCTTAAGAAAAAAGTTATTAATATTGCCGAACTGGAGCTTTGAAGGCTTTTTTTCCACTTTTTTAAAAAAATGCTTTACATTATGTTTTTTTGTGTTATATATCTTGACAATCCTTTCGTTAATTTAGTTGTGTAGTGGGGCTTTTGCCCCGCTTCTTTTTTAGAAAAAAAGGAAAATGATGGAAAAACACGTTTTACAAGATATGCTTGAGCCTGTGGTTGAAAAATTGGGCTATGAGACAATCCGAATCCTGACGGTGGGCAAAACAAACCCTGTCTTGCAGGTGATGATTGATATTCCCGATGGTAGCCGCGACATCATGGTGGATGATTGCGCTAAAGTCAGCCGCGCGCTTTCCGCTGTTTTGGATGAAAAAGATCCAATCAAGGGGCGTTATCAGCTTGAAGTGAGCTCGCCGGGGGTTGATCGTCCACTTACAAAAATAAAGCATTTTAAGCGTTTCAAAGGCAAGCTCATTAAGCTTGAAACTTTGGAACCTATCGATGATCGCAAAAGATTTAAAGGGGAATTGACCGATACCGACTCGAAAGATCAAATTCATCTTTTGATGGAAGGGACGGAATATGTTGTGCCTTTTCAAAACATTGCCAAAGCCAAAATTGTTCTAACCGATGAACTTTTGGCGGAATATGAAACCAAACAAGAAAACGAACTTTAATTTAAGGGGTAAATGATGGAAAATACTGAAAATATGCCGCGTCCTGAAATCGTCCTTGTGGCGGATACGGTCGCGCGTGAGAAAAATATTGATAAAGAAGATGTCTTTGTCGCTATGGAAGTTGCCATTCAAAAGGCAGGGCGTTCACGTTATGGTATGGAGCATGATATCCGCGCTGTGATTGACCGTAAAACGGGCGCTATTTCGCTTTCACGTTATCGCGAGGTTGTGCCTGATGATGCCGAAGTGGAAAATGAGGCGGCGCAGCTGCGTTTGAGTGATGCCAAGGCTTATGATAAAAACCTCAAAGTTGGCGATTTCTTGATTGACCCCTTGCCCCCGATTGATTTTGGCCGTATTGCCGCGCAAACCGCGAAACAGGTGATTGTGCAAAAAGTGCGCGATGCTGAGCGTAACCGCCAATATGAAGAATATAAAGAAAAAATCGGCACCATTATTAATGGTACTGTCAAACGCGCCGAGTTCGGCAATGTGGTGTTAGACATTGGCAAAACCGAGGCTGTGTTGCGTCACGATGAAATGATCCCGAGAGAAAAGTTCAAAAACGGCGATCGTGTGCGTGCTTATGTTTTGGATGTGCGCCGTGAAAACCGCGGACCACAAATTTTCTTATCACGTACTTGCCCCGAATTTATGGCGAAACTTTTCACCTCCGAAGTGCCGGAAATTTATGACGGCATTGTTGAAATTATGGGCGTGGCACGTGACCCCGGTTCTAAGGCGAAAATTGCCGTGCGTGCCAATGATATGACTGTTGACCCCGTGGGCGCTTGCGTTGGTTTAAGAGGTATTCGCGTGCAGGCGGTTGTGACCGAGTTGCAGGGCGAAAAGATTGATATTGTACCTTATTCCGAGGATCGTGCCCAATATTTGGTGTCAGCGTTGTCGCCGGCGGAAGTCACTAAGGTGGTGATTGATGAAGAAAACAACCGTATGGAAGCCGTTGTGCCGGAAGAGCAATTTTCTATTGCGATTGGTCGGCGCGGACAAAATGTGAAGTTGGCTTCGCAGCTTTTGGGCGCCGATATTGATGTTTTGACTGAGGCACAAGAGCAAGAACGTCGCGCCAATGAAAACAAGGTGCGTTCACAACGCTTTATGGAAGCTTTAGACGTTGATGAGATGATTGCGCATCTGTTGATTGCCGAGGGCTTTTCTACCATTGATGAAGTGGCGTTTGTTGACTTGAAAGAACTTTCTGAAATTGAGGGTTTTGATGAAGATGTTGCAACCGAACTTCAAAACCGTGCTAAGGAATATGTTGAAAAGCGTAACGCAACATTTGCCGAGAAGAGCAAAGCTTTGGGCATTGATGAACAGCTCAAAACCGTTGACGGCTTGGATCAAGATATGATTATCAAGCTTGCTGAAAACGGTGTGAAAACGCTTGATGACTTGGCGGATTTGGCAGCTGATGAGCTTTTGGAAATTTTGGGCGCCGAAGCCTTAACACAGGTGGAAGCTAACCGCATCATTATGGCGGCGCGTGAACACTGGTATGCTGAGGATCAACAATAAACCGAGATGGAGCTTTCATGAAGCAAGAGGAAACAGAAAGAAAGTGCATTGCGACAGGCGTTGTTCAGCCGAAGGAAGAGCTTTTGCGCTTTGTCGTGACTGAAGACAGCCGTCTGCTTCCGGATTTTAACAAAAAAATTCCGGGGCGGGGGCTGTATGTTTCCAACTCGCGTCAGGCGCTTGCCAAGGCTTTGAAGGGTAATTTCTTTGTTAAAGCCGTTCATCTC
The DNA here is from genome assembly GCA_947630965.1 of uncultured Alphaproteobacteria bacterium. Lineage (GTDB taxonomy): Bacteria > Pseudomonadota > Alphaproteobacteria > RF32 > CAG-239 > CANPYS01. Next base: position 30,330 of record CANRJO010000011.1, on the reverse strand, counting down.
AGCTTAAAAATTGAGCCAGATCTTTTGGAAACAGTTGAGAAATTGCTTTATAAAAAAGGTTTGGAAAGTCTTAATTTGGCAGTGAAAGCAGGGGCGCTCGTGAGTGGCTTTGAAAAAGTGAAAGATAAGCTTGAGAAAGGGCAGGTGGCTTTCATTATTCAGGCGCAAGACGCCGCGCCCGATGGTTGCCGTAAACTGGAGAAACAGGCCGAGGGGCTTGAGGTTTTGCGCCCCTACCTCTCAGCGGATTTGGATGCGGCGCTTGATCGGGTGAGTACGGTACATCTGGCGGTTTTGAAAGGTCCAATGCAAAAAATGGTTTATGATAACATCAAAAAATATCAGGATTTTCTTGATTAAAGGGATTGTGGAGAACAGATAATATGGCAGAAGATAATGCAAAAATAAAATTAACATTATCCGGTAAATCTACCCTCACGTTAAAAAATGCGGGACGGAGCAGCGCCTCTGACGGCAAAAAAATGGTTCAGGTTGAAGTGCGGAAAAAACGTGTGGTGAACCCAAACGCCCCTGAACCGGTCAAAGTGCAGAAAATTGATGAGGCAACCGCTCAAAAATTAAAGCTGATTGCCGAGGCTAAAGAGCACGAGGCAAAGCGGCGTCAGGAACAGGAAGAAAAAGAAATCTTGCGCCAAAAACAGCGCGAGGAAGAAAAAAATCAGCGTCTTGAGGAAGAGGCTCGTCTTAAAAAAGAGGCCGAAAAACAGGCTGAAAAGCAGGCTAAGGAACAGGCAAAAGAACAGCACCGCAAAGAAATTCAGAATCAGCCGCCGGTTGTTGAGGAAGACCGCCACTTTAATAAGAAAAAACAAAAAGATTTTGACGATGATGACGAGGATTATAAAAAATCTTCACGCCCCCTATCTAAAGAAGAAACTTTTGAGCAGGAACGTAAGAAAATTCAAAAGCGCAGTTTTGAATCGCCACGGCGGAACAACAAAATTAATGTCAACAACTATATGAATGCTTCTGATGACGATGATGACGATTATGGCTTTGGTGCGCCACGTCGCCGCTTTAAGCGCAAGCAACCTAAGCCGATTGTGGTGCAGGCGCCGCAGGAAAAAATCATTAAAGAAGTGATTATTCCGGAAGTGATTACCGTTCAAGAGCTTGCCAACCGTATGGCTGAAAAAAGCGCGGAAGTGATTAAAAAGTTGATGTCGTTGGGCGTGATGGCCACCATTAACCAGGCGATAGATGCCGATACGGCACAAATTATTGTTGAGGAAATGGGGCATAAGTTTAAGCGTGTGGCGGACAGCGATGTTGAAGAAGGGCTCGGCGGTCCGGCTGATACGGAAGCTGATTTATTGCCGCGTGCGCCGGTGGTGACTGTTATGGGGCACGTTGACCATGGTAAAACTTCGCTTTTGGATGCTTTGCGCGAAACAAACGTTGCTGCCAAAGAAGCTGGCGGTATCACGCAACATATTGGTGCTTATCAAATTGAGGTTAACGGCGGGCAGAAAATTACGTTTATTGATACGCCGGGGCATGAGGCATTCTCCGAAATGCGCGCTCGCGGTGCGAAAGTGACCGATATTGTGGTGTTGGTGGTGGCCGCCAATGATGGCATTATGCCTCAAACCATTGAGGCCATTCGTCACGCGCAAGCTGCGGAAGTACCGATTGTGGTGGCGATTAATAAAATTGACCTGCCAGGGGCTGATCCGATGAAGGTCAAGACCGAGCTTTTGCAACACGGTATTGCCGTGGAGGAAATGGGCGGCGAATGTTTGTGCGCTGAAGTTTCCGCCAAAAAGCGCATTAACATTGATAAACTTTTGGAAGCTATTTTGCTTCAGGCGGAAATTTTGAACTTGCGCGCCAACCCGAACAGGAACGGCGAAGGCACGGTTGTTGAAGCGAAAATGGAAAAAGGCCGCGGTAGTGTGGCGACAATTTTGGTGCAAAATGGCACGCTTAAAGTGGGTGATATTTTCATTGCCGGTAAGGAATGGGGGCATGTCCGCGCGATGTTTAACGAGCATGGCAAAAAGGTTTTGGAGGCTTTGCCCGCCACGCCAGTTGAGGTTTTGGGCTTGCAGGGTACACCGTCCGCCGGCGATAACTTTATTGTGGTCAAAGATGAAAACCAAGCCAAAGAAGTGACAAGTTATCGTATTCGCAAAGAACGTGACGCCAAGCTGGTGAAGAGCGCAAAATCAGCTATGGAATTGATGCTTGATAAAATTAAATCAGGCGAATCCAAATATCTGTCGGTTATTATCAAGGCCGATGTTCAAGGCTCCATTGAGGCGATTGAGGGCACGATTAAAAAGCTCTCCACTGATGAAGTTTCGGTGCATGTTTTGCACTCGGCGGTTGGTCCGATTTCAGAATCGGATATTTCGCTTGCTAAAGCCTCTAACGCTTTTATCATCGGGTTTAACGTCCGCGCCATTCCGCAAGCGCGCGATATGGCGCGTCGTGACGGGGTTGATATCCGTTATTATTCCATTATTTATGATGTCGCCGATGATGTTAAGAAGGGCTTGGAAGGCTTGCTCTCGCCTGAAATCAGAGAAAAACTTTTGGGCTATGCTGAAATCCGCAACGTCTTTAACATCACAGGTGTTGGCAAGGTTGGCGGTTGCATGGTGACCGAAGGGCTCGTCAAACGTGGTGCCAAAGTTCGCTTGTTGCGTGATAACGTGGTGATTCATGACGGTAATCTTGCGCAATTGAAACGCTTTAAAGAAGACGTTAAGGAAGTTCGCGAAGGTTATGAATGCGGCATGAGCTTTGAAAATTATAGCGATATTCAAGTTGGCGACTTTATCGAATGCTATGAGCTTGAAACTATTGCCGCCACACTTTAAGGAGAAAACCTATGGAAAAAGAACTATCTCAACGTCAGCTCCGTGTCGGTCAAGAAATTAAGCGTGTGATTACTTCCGTTTTGGAGCGGGGCGATATCCGGAGTGAAACCGTAAAGTCCGCGTTTATTACCGTGACGGAAGTTCGTGTTTCGCCCGACTTAAAGTATGCGCATGCCTACATCATGACTCTTAATGGCAAAGATTTAGGGCTTGTTTTGGAAGAGCTCAATGCTGATGCGTGGATTTTCAAAAAGCAAATCGCCACCAAGCTTCAGCTTCGTTACACGCCTGATTTGACTTTCCGTGCTGATGATACGTTTGCAGAGGTGGATAAAATAGAAAAGCTTCTCCGCCATCCTAAGGTTGCTCGCGACTTGGAGAAAGGCGTTTAGGGAACGCGTATAGCGGCACATCTAAAGCCGTTTTTTCGGGTCTCGCAAAATTCATGTACCTTTTTTGTACACTAGAATTTTGCTCGCCCTTAAAACGACTTTATCTGCACCACTCTCCGCATTCCCTCGGCTTGGGAGTAAATAAAAAAAACGTCCGATTTCTTCGGACGTTTTTTGTTGCTTTAATAAAGCAATTTTAAGGTACCTTAAATTTGATGCGTTGTCAAGCCCAAAAAATCCCGCAGAATCAACATCCGCATACTTTAAAAACCATAGCAATTTAAAGGTACCTTTAAATTGCTTTTTTGTGAACGGGAAGAAACATTCCCATAACGTCACTCTGAGGACTTTAGTCCGAAGAGTCCAGGACAAATAATATAGCTACTTTTTTCCTGGATCCTTCGCGAATGCCCTACGGGCAAAGCTCAGGATGACAAAAAGAGGTGGTCGCGATTAAGAGAAGAAAGGAAAAGGTATGCGGTATTTATTGGTTTTGTTGGTGTTGATGTTTGCAAATGCGGCGAATGCGGTTGAGTGTCGGGAAACGCCCGATTGTTCTCAAATGGGTTATTCCACCGAATCAGATCCAAATTGCAAAGATGATGGCTATATTTTTTGCCCTTTTGATAAAACTTATAAAAAATGCGTCAATTACAAATGTGCGGCGTGGGGGTTTACATCATCCGACAAAACATCATGGTGTGCATCAGTTATTTCGTGTAAATCAGATCCCGCCATGACGCTTTGTCAAAAACCATGCCTGGCAACCGATGCCCAAAGCCTAACTGACCTTGTCACAACCCGTCAATGCAAAGTCGTTACCATGCGAAACGACATCACCATGACAGATGTTTCTAATTTTTGGGTGTCAGGTGATACAACGATTGACGGTGCTAATCATATGCTGACTATCCCCGGAGCTAAAAAATTTTATCTGACCTCGCAAACGAAACTTCAAAACCTTTCTCTTGTTACAAATGGCGAAGGGATGGAGTCTGTAACTCTAATTAATGCAAATAGCGGCAATGAAGCAGAAGTCAATAATTTGACCATAACTGAACAACTAGGCAGTCATAATGCCGGTATTTTTAGCGGGGAAGGTGTTTTGACCTTATCGGGAAATATGCAATTTACGCTCAAAGGTTATCAAATGGCATATTATGCTCACAATCTTCGGTTTAAAGATGCTCAAGTCACAGTATCTACTTCAAAAGATTTGATAGGCGATTCCACGGTTTTGGTTGAGAACTCAACATTAAATGTCATATCTACAGGTGTTCTGATGAAACGTTCACATCTCACGCTTCGGCATGCCGAATTAACATTTAGCACACCAAGCTACGTTTTCTATGGTAATGCGTACAATGCAGAAAGTATGTTGACAATTGGTGAAGGATCAAAAGTTGTGTTGAATGCTCAAAACGGTGTGAATATGGACGGTAAAAAAGCAACTTTTATTTTAAGCGGTACTTCCACCGCGCCGGCATATTTGGAGATTATGAAGCTGGGTGGAGCTAACGTATATATTACAGCGCATAACACAGCCGACACCTTGGTCTTGGAGGGCAAAACATATCACCCTGTCAAAGAAGCAACAATACTCTTATCAGATGTTCCAACGTCTGATTCGTGGCAAGCCGAACATTAAAATTTGAGGTTTATTTGTTCTTCTCGTTATAAAGTTTTTTCAGCTCATAAAGCTTGTCAAGGGCGTCGCGCGGGGCGTAATCGTCCGGGTTGAGCTTTTGCAAAGCCTCGTCCAAAGGTGACATCTTTTCCGCTTCTTCCTTTTGCGTTTGTTGCTTAAACACGCTAAAGAGTGGTAAATCATCTTCAATGGCGGTCACCGTCTGCCGCTCGGGGTTTGTTTCCAACGAGTGCAAAATCCGCTCTGCGCGTTTCACAACCACGCTCGGCAAGCCCGCCATTTTAGCCACATGAATACCGTAAGACCTGTCCGCGGCGCCGTCAATGACTTCGTGCATGAAAATGATGTTGTCTTGAAATTCTTTGATTTTCATACAATGCAAGCTTAAGGCTTTCAGCCGATGTTCCAAAACCGTCAACTCATGATAATGCGTGGCAAAAAGCGCGCGACAATGGTTGACATCGTGCAAATTTTCCACCACCGCCCAAGCGATAGACAAGCCGTCATAAGTGGCGGTTCCACGCCCGATTTCATCTAAAATGACAAAGGATTTCTCGGTTGACTGGTTCAAAATGGAGGCTGTTTCCACCATTTCCACCATAAACGTGGAGCGTCCGCGCGATAAATCGTCCGAGGCGCCAACACGTGAAAACAGCTTGTCTATGATGCCGATGCGCGCCGCTTGCGCCGGCACAAATGAGCCAATCTGCGCCATGACGGCAATGATGGCGTTTTGACGCAAAAAGGTTGATTTACCCGCCATGTTCGGCCCTGTGATCAACCAAATGCGGTTATCCGCACCGTCTAAAAGGCAATCATTGTCAATAAACTGCCCCTCGTGCGCCCGCTCAAGGGCGGCTTCCACCACCGGATGACGCCCGCCTTTAATATCCAAAATAAGCGAATCGTCCAACTCGGGTCGGCAATAATGCTTTTCCGCGGCAATGTCTGCTAAAGATGCGGCAATGTCTAACTCTGAAAGCGCATCTACGGTTTCGGATATGCTATCGGCACGGGCCAAAATTTCGTCCGCAAATTTGTTGTAAAGCTCCACTTCAAGCGCCAATGCCCGATCCGCCGTCTGGCGTAAGTCGCTCTCAAGCTCGTTTAACTCGGCGGTGCTGAAACGCGTGCCGTTGATGACCGATTGCCGAAAGATGAAAAACGGATTTTGCAAAATTTCTTTGGCATGTTTTGAGGGAAACTCCACATAATAACCGATGATGCTGTTGTTGTTGACTTTCACGTTCGGCACGCCGGTCATGGCGGCATATTTTTCCGCCAACTTTTGGGTGGCTTCCTCATGATTTTTGTTGGCGTTTCTCAAATTATCCAGTGCAGTACTGTAACCCTCTTTGATGAAATTTCCATCGCGGGCAAAACGTGGCAAAACGCCTTCTGAAATGAGGGCATTGTCCAAATTTTCCACCAAATTTGAAAACTCGCCAAACGCGTTTAAGGTTTGTTCCACAAAAGGTGGAATCGTCACTAAATCTGCCTTGGCCGCGTTGCTGTGATGGATGATGTTTTTAATTCGGGGCAATGTTGCCAAAGTCTGCCCGATACCTGCAAGCTCGCGTGGGCCGCCTCGCCCGAGGCTTAAGCGCGCGATGCCGCGCTCAACATCGTACACGTTTCGGAGCTCCTCGCGGACGGCTTTTCTTAATTCGGGGAACTGCACAAAAAACTCAACCATGTCCAACCGGTTGTTGATTTCCGCTAAATCAGCCGAGGGGTTGCGCAACCGATATTTTAACAACCGCCCACCTGCCGAAGTGACTGTTCTGTCAATGACCCCGCACAATGTGGCGCGCTTTTTGCTTTTATCGCCATCGGTATTGACGAGCTCCAGATTGTCGCGCGTGGCGGCATCTATCTGCATGCAGGAAACGTTGTTCATCCGAATGGGCTTTTTTAGGCGTGGCATTTTGCCTTTTTGGGTGTTTTCAACATAATCTAACAGCACGCCTGCCGCGGATATCTCGGGTTTGGAAAAATCGCCCAAAGCGTCTAAAGCCGTCAGTTTATATGTTTTTTCCAAGCGCTTTTCGGCATTGACCGCGTTAAAACGCGCCTGTGGCAAAACGGTCAGCTTTTCGCGGATGCGGTTTAACATTTCAAACAGGCGAGGGGTTTGCAAAAGCGAATCGCTGATTAAAAGCTCGCTCGGATCCAACATATAAATAAAATTTTGCAAATCAGCCGGGAGCGTTTGCTCATCAAAATGGATTAATTGCGTGTAAAAATCGCCGGTTGATAAATCCATCCAAGCAAAGCCCAAGCCCTCGGAATGCTTGGCCACCGAGGCAAGATAGTTGTTCAGCCCCGCGTGAAGCATGCTTTCTTCCGTTAAGGTTCCGGGGGTGACCAAACGCACAACCTCGCGTCGGACAACTTCGCCACGGCCGCGTTTTCTTGCCTCTTCGGGCGTTTCCATTTGCTCGCAAATAGCGACCTTAAAGCCTTGATTTACCAGACGCGTTAAATAACCTTCATAGGCGTGAAACGGCACGCCGCACATCGGAATGTTCTGACTTTCTGCCTTACCTCGCTTGGTTAAAGCAATGTCCAAGGCTTTAGATGCCTTGATGGCATCGTCAAAAAAGAGTTCGTAAAAATCGCCCATGCGGTAAAAAACAAGATAATCCTTATATTGATTCTTGATTTCGGCGTATTTGACCATGGCAGGTCGTAAATTGGTTGTGTCAATATCTTGCATTGGCTTTCGCTTATTAAATAAATTTAAACTTATTGCATTATACAATTTTTTATCTTCAAGTCTATTGTTTTTTTTGATTTATGAATGGGGATAACCTATGTTTTTGCGCAAAATCCGCCAGTTAAAGTTTGAAAAAGATTCAAATTATGTGACAAGGGTGCTGATTTTATCGTTCCCATCGGCGCTTGTTTTTGTGCTTTTGGTTGCCTTGCAACTCTTGACGCCATATTGGGCGCTGTTGTCCTATGTGTGGGTGATGATTTTTAATATGCTTTTTCTCTTGCCCTTTAGCTTTGAGCTGATGCAGGTGAAAATGTATATTAAAAATTTGGCGCAAGGTAAATCTGAAAATGCCGAGGATATGGCACTTTCCGATGCCGAAGCCCGCGAGATTGCCGAGGCGGTGAACTCCATGCACCGATTTTGGGCTTATAAGGTTGATGAGCTGGAAGCGCAGGCAATTTCGGACACCGCAGTTTTAGACACTTTGCCTGACCCGATTTTGATGATTGACCGCACGGGGCTGATTACGGGTGCCAACCTCTCGGCGCGCAAGCTTTTGGGCGAGGATGTGACAAAGCGAAATGTGGAACAAATTTTCCCTTATAATCATTTTATCAATGCGCTCAACCGAATCTTAAACCAAGAATCGGAGGCGGAAAATTTGTCTTTTTACCTTCATTCGGATCCGGATAAAAAAATGTATGCCCATATCAAGGCGCTGCCTTGGTTTTCTAAAGGGCGCGCTGTGGCGGTGATTTCGCTTTACGATATTTCAAAATCTGTGACGGTTGAAAAAATGCAGGCCGACTTTGTGGCGAATGCGAGCCATGAGCTTCGCACGCCGCTTTCCGTGATTTCGGGCTTTATTGAAACACTCCAAACCACCGCCAAAGATGATGAAAACGCGAGGCATGACTTCCTCAACATTATGGCGGATCAGGCGGAATATATGTCTTCTTTAATTGAAAATCTGCTTTCGCTTTCCAAAATTGAAATGCAACTCCATGAGCGGCCGGTGGAAAAAACAGATGTTGTGAAAATTGTGTCAGAAACGGCGGAAGCGTTGGAATTCAAGGCTAAAAGCCGAAAGATGAAAGTGAAAGTTCAGGCGGCTTCTCAAATTCCGCTTATTCCGGCAGATGGCGCGCAACTGCGTCAGCTTTTCCAAAACCTCTTGGATAATGCCTTGAAATACGGTTTGGGTGGCAGTACGGTTCAAGTTAAAATCAGCGTTGTTCCCAATATGCCGGCATCTAAAACGGAGACCGCTCTCCAAGGGAAAGCTGTTTCGGTTGCCGTTCATAACCAAGGCTCCAAAATTAAGCCCGAAGATATTTCCCGCCTGACGGAACGCTTTTATCGCATTCAGGAGCATAAAGACCTTAATATCAAAGGTACGGGCTTGGGGCTTTCCATTGCCAAGCAGATTGTCCGTCGGCATCAGGGAAATCTGACCGTCACATCTACCAACACGCGCGGGACAACCTTTACGGTTTATCTGCCTTTAGAGGTGTCTTGAAAAAAATATTTCAAAGATTACAATTCAAGGCATGTATTACACCTATCAAAAAATATGGAAAGTGAGCTTCCCCATCCTGATCAGCTTGCTTATTGAACAACTGGTCGGCATTACGGATGTTGTTTATTTGGGGCGCTTAAGCACCGAGGCGTTGGGCGCTTCGGCGCTTGGCTCAACATATTTTATTATGCTTTTTATGGTGCCTTTCGGTTTTAGTATTGGCGCGCGGATTATGATGGCGCAACGCAACGGCGAAAAGCGCTATGAGGGCATTGGTCCCGTTTTTTATCAGGGCATAACTTTTCTGCCGCCTTTGTGCCTTCTTTTGATTTTGTTCTCAGATCTTTTGTCGCCATCGCTTTTAAGCTCGCTCATTGAAAGCCCCGATGTTGTGCGCCAAACTGAGGAATATCTTTTTTGGCGAGCGTGGGGGCTTTTGCCGATTGGGCTTTTAATGATGATGCAGGCGTTTTTTGTGGCCATTACCAAAACACGCATTTTAACATGGATTTCCTTTGTGATGGTTGCTGCAAATGTGGTTCTGAATTATCTGTTGATTTTTGGCAAATTCGGTTTTCCGCGTATGGAAATTGCCGGTGCGGCACTTGCCTCTGATATTGCCGAATGTATCGGTGTGGGCGTTTATATTTTTTACTTTTTCTTTGCTGTTAAACTTAAAAAATATGCTCTTCATCGGTTCGTTTGGTGCAATTTTAAGCTTTTGAAATCTATCTTAAAACTTTCTGTTTGGACGGTTGTTCAAGAGTTTGGATCGGTTTTTGCATGGTTTTTGTTCTTTGCCGCCATTGAACATTTGGGCGAGGAGGAACTGGCGGTTTCAAACATTGTTCGCAGTATTTCTTCTTTTCTTTATATTGCCGTGCATGCGCTTTCGGCAACGGCAAGCTCGCTCACAGGTAATCTCGTGGGCTTGAAGCGCTATAAGGAAGTTTTGCCAACCTGTCAGCAAATTGTGATGTTCGGCTTTGCGCTCCTTTTGCCCTTTTTAATTTTAATGAGCTTTTTTGAGCCGCTTGTGCTTCAAATTTATACTGATGATGTTCGTCTTGCTGAACTTTCTATTAAGCCTTATTTTGTGATGCTCTCAAGCTTTATTCCGCTGTTGCCGGGGTGGATTTATTTCAGCGCTGTTTCAGGTACGGGGCAAACAAAAAAGGCTTTTTTCATGGAACTTGCTGCCACAGGTGTTTATTTGTTTTATATCTGGCTTTTTGTGCTTCACTTTAAAGAATCGCTTACTGTTGCTTGGGGCGCGGATTTTGTTTATGGCGTTTTTATTTTGCTGCTCTCGCTTTATTATTTGCGCTTTGGCAACTGGCGCCAAAAGCCGCTTTAATATATTTCATCAAGCGTTTGGCAGATGGTTTCAAACATTTGAAGCTTGCGTAGGTAGATGAGCTTTTTGCGCCACGAGTTTTGAAACTTTTTCAGGCCTAAACGCTGTAAAACGGATTGCATGTAATACATCTTGATACCGTAAAGCCACTCTTCTTTTGAAAAATGAAAATTATGATTAAACCGCGCTATCATCTTTGTTAATTTTCCTTTCGGCAGAAAGAAAACGCTATGTTTGAGAAGGGCGTTTAAAACCAATTTCGCAATGTCTTCTATCACATAACCTTTTCTCAAACTTTCAAAATCCACCAATGTAAGGGTATCCGTTTTTTCATCATATAAAAAATTATTGACCGAAAAATCGCCATGAATGATTTGTGTTTGTGATTTCAGTTGCGGTACATTTTGGAAAATTTGAAGAACGCGTTTTTTAATTTTTTGGTTGAAAGTTTTACCTGTGCTTTTTTCTAAGACTTCCATACATTCCTTGAAATACTTTTCAGGAGTTATTTGTTCACGGCTTAAATTTTTGAGCTTTATGCTTTTCTTTAAGAAGTATTTATATCTTATTGATAAAAGGTCTATTCTGGTTTCGTTTAATTCCCGAGCGGAAAGTTCTTTCCCACTTAAAAATTTTTGAACAAGCATAATTTCGGTACCAAGTAAAATGTACGGTGTTTGCAAAAATGGATGTGGAATAAGGTCAAATTCTTTTAAAATTTTGAAAAGTCTCTCTGCGTGCGCTTTATCTTTTTGAGGGAAAACTTTGATGAAAAATTGATCTTGCGTGCAAACACAGATGTAATTTTCAGAGCTTGCGCCGGCATTAACTTTTTTTATTTTTTTGACATCTAACTTAAAAGGCTTTTTTTCAAGTACAAGCTTAATTTGATGTTTCAGTGTTGTCAAAGCAGTCATTCAAATAGTCTTCCAATATGTTTATTGTTAAGAGTTGCGGTAAGATCACATACTTTCCTTTGGACGGATAATATACGTAAAGCGGGACGCTTGCGCGACCATAACTTTCTAAAGCCTTGGTAACACTTTCGCTTTGCGGTGTCCAGTCCGCCTTAAAAAGCGCTATACCGCATGTTTTGACCGTTTTTTCAAAAGTTGCAGATTCCAAAACGGCTTTCTCATTTAATAAACATGTTAAACACCATTTTGCGGTAAAGTCAATCAAAACAGGTTTTCCATCTGCAACCAGATTTTCAATTTTGCTTTGATCATAAGGTTGCCAAAGTCCGTGCGTTTCTTTTCGGGCATCAGAAATCAGACCGTACAAAAGCCATACGAGCCATAAGCAGGTTAATAAAACGGGAATGGCTAAAATTTTCTTTAAATGTCCCATCCAACGTCCGGGCGCCGGTAAAATGCGTCGCAGGCTTTGCGGAAAAACTTCTAGCAAGGTAAAAGGCAGGGCGTAACCTAAGCCCATGCTCAAAAAAATCGGCAGGCAGGCTTGTGACGAACGGAGTAGGGCATAGCCGACCGCTGCGCCTAATAAGGGGCCGCTACAGGGGCTTGCTATCAAAACCGCGAATAAACCCGTTAAAAACGCGTTTGCCGCAGCAAAACGATCAAACAGGGTTTGCAAACGCCCTTTGATTTTGATGATGTCCGTCATCAAAAGAAATACAACAATAAAAATGAACAGCATTAGGCTTACAAAAATAGGTGAGCGCAACTGAAAACCCCAACCTAAAGCGGCGCCCGAGCGGCGTAACAAACACAAAACCGTTGCCATCAGGGCAAAGCAGGTTAAAACGCCTGCCATATAAAGCAAACCATCCTTCGGGTTTTTACCCGTCTTTGTTAAGGCTAGCGCCTTCAGACTTAAGATCGGGAAAACGCACGGCATAAAATTTAAGATGATGCCACCTAAAAAAGCCAAGAGCAGTAATAGCGCCCAAGGTTCTTCAGGTATGCTCTTTTGTAGTGTTACCTGCCAAGCCTTGCTGTTGATGAACAAGAGCCCGCGTGAGGGTGTTGGTGCTTCATATTCTGATTCAATTTTGAGCTTTAATCCATTGTTTTTGCGATTTATTATTTGTTCTGTAAGCGGCGAGATAATCCCCTTTTCATCAGGAACAAAATGGACCTTATCTTCAGGCTTAACCGATTTGGGCAACTCTAAAATCAGCTTTTCATTTTCTAAACGAACTGTCAAATTTTCATTTATATTTTGAGGAAATGTTTTCTCGGCTTTTTCAAATTCTGCCGTGTTCGGATTGGGTGTTATTTTTAAATCAGTACTTTGGGGAATGCACTCTTCTTTGCAAATTGTCCAGCTGATTTTCACTTCTGCCTTTTCTGGTGCCGAAAGCTCAAACAAATAATAAGCCGGCGTTTCATAGCCGTATTGTCCGATGATGTCATCGTATATAAACTTCTGCGGGGTTGTTTCATTGAGGCGTTTGGCCGGCGTGTTCCATTCAAATGTGGTCGGGGTGCCTAAATCGCCGGGGTTGTCCCATAAAATATGCCCGCCGTTCAAAGGCTCTAATTTAAGCAAAACTTTGTTTGGCGTTGTGAACGCATCAATCCGGATTTCGTTGTTTTGCCATGCTGCAAAAGCGCTTCCGTTTATCATCAGCGCTAAAAACAACACAATCCCAAAAAACTTTTTTTTCATCTTCAAGCTCAATTTTGTTTTTTTATTTTTAAAGTCCAATAGGCTCCACTTAATATTAATAAAGTTTTTCCGAACAAGAGTAAACCGAAAAATATGGCGATGGGCATAAACCAAAATGGCAAAAGGCACATGAGCGTTAGGGCGGTGAATATATCCGCGTTTTGAACGGCGCCCCATAAGCAAACTTTGAAAGGTGTTTTGTTTAGAGCTTCATAGTCTTGTTTGGAAATGGCAGAAAGTGCTAAAAGCGCCACGCCTGATAAATTTAAGCCGACCAAATAAAAAGCACCTGCCGCAGCATTTTGTGCCTCGTTACCGAGAATAAAGCCCCATATCAAAAGGGCGGCGGCTGCATAATCAGCAAAAATATCAAAAAAAATTCCGAAGGCGCTGATGTGCGAAAAGCGAGCTACTGCGCCGTCTAAAACATCACACAGACGGTTAAGCACCAAACATAAAAAAGCCAAAAAATAATTTTCCATGGCTAAAAAATTGAGCCCTAGTATGGCAAAACCCAAGCCTAAAGACGTGAGCATATTCGCACTGATATGCTTTTTATTCAAAAATTCGGCAAAAGTTTCAACGCGAATGTAAAAAATGTTAAAATATTGGCAGCTTTTCTGATGTAAAGTTGAAAAATCTAACATGGGCTTCTCCTGTTGATTTCAGAAATAAGCCGTTTGTCACACTTTTCAATCAGGATCAATGCTGAAATTTATTAACCCGATGCCGCTTGCTACCGGCGTAAAGCCCAAGGCATCGCTTTTGATTTCAAGCAAAAGCTTTTTATCTTTTACAACATTCGCTGGAATTTTGGCTTGAATGTGAAAAGGTTGTTTTTCAAAAGCAGAATACACCTTTGAAGCAATTTCCGTTCCGTTTGCAAAAATTTTGATTTCTTTTTTGTCTTTTGCCGTAAACATAATCTGAAAATCAAAATCTAAAATCAACGTTTGTGTTGAAACCTCTGGCAAAGTAAAAGAAAGCGTGTCCAGATAAAAAACACCCATCACTTCCTTAAAAAAGGTCGCAAATTTTGAAAGCTTTTCAGCCGAAACGATATTTTCGCCCCAAACGGGATAAGGCTTATAAAGCGGATTGTTTTTAATGCTTTTTTCTTCAAAATGTGCGTATTCGGGCGAAGATTTTCGAATTTCACGTCCTAAAGGTTTGCCGTATCTTTCTAAAAGTGTCGGCTTTTCTGCAAATATGGAGCGCCCTAAGCCAAAAGCATTTTCAGGCATTTTAACCCCAATCGCATTTAAAATTGTTGGCGCGATGTCAAGCGTTGTCCATTGATGCGGTTTAACTAAATTTTCGGGCGCCATGTTGAAAAAGCGGTTAAAAATTTGCCGATTTTCATCTTCTGAAAGATAAGACGGATGATCGCCCAAAACAACCACGGTTGTATTTTCATAAAAATCTTGCCCTTGAATCCAACGCACAAAATCTGCCGCCATTTGATCGGCGCAAATGTTCACATCTCTTTCGTCATGAAATTGATTGGCGCATTTTTCATCCAAATATTCCATTGGAAAATGCGTGTCCAACGTTAGCATCGCAAATAAAAAAGGCTTTTTTTGTTTGCTCAAGTCCGTTATTTTCTTTTTGGCGATTTCATATAAATCACGATCAGCCAAACCCCAAGAGCTTTTGGGGACGAATGTCGGATAAGATTCATCAAGGGTCTCTTTGCCGATGGCTTCATTGAAACCATGAAGTTTTAGAAATGTGCCCGTTCGCGTAAAATCTAGCTCAAAAGCTTTCAAAAAGCTCGTTTCGTAGCCGTTATTTTGTAAAATTTCAGGGTAACAAACGGCTTTGGAAAGAAAATTTTGCATACTCTCAAAATTTTGCGCCGGTTTAACAATGTAGGGGATAGCACAAAAACCCTGCACCATAGCAGAAATTGTATATGACGAATCGGGTAATTGCCAAAAGCCGTCAAACGACACGCCGTCCGGTAAAGCCTCAATTTCTTTCAAATAAGGCAGATCTTCAAAAGATTCCATATACAAAACAATCAAATTCCGTTTTTGTGCGGGGAATTGAAACGTTGTTTTTAAAGGATAAACATATTCGTTTTTATAAATTTCTGTTTCTTGAAAATTATTTAAAACGTATTGAACAACAGAGGTTTTATAAGCGCTCCAAATAAGCCCTATCACGCTTAAAAGTAAGATTATCCGCCGACTCTTTTTGTAAAAAGACGCCAAAGAGAGCAAAACCAAGCTTGGTAACAACGCGCCCGCTAGCATTTTATAAACAAGCACTTTCGGCACGCCCGTGGTGTTTGTATGAATAAGTGCTTGCTCAAAGCTGAATTTGCCCCAAATTAGCGTGGCGGTAAATGTTGCAAAAAACAATACAGATGCCACAAACACAAATAAAATATAGCT
This sequence comes from uncultured Alphaproteobacteria bacterium, assembly GCA_947630965.1. Classification (GTDB taxonomy): domain Bacteria; phylum Pseudomonadota; class Alphaproteobacteria; order RF32; family CAG-239; genus CANPYS01. The sequence goes on along the minus strand of CANRJO010000011.1, from coordinate 14,813 downwards.
TAAAGTTTTAATTTTTTTCATTTAAGGTCTCTTGCACCATTTTGATAATTTGTTCAAACATCTCTGTTGTTAAAACACCAGTGTTGATGTTGTAGCGCGAGGTGTGGTACGAATCAATCAAAATCTGCCCATTCGGCAACAAATGTTTTATCCCGTGCGCAAAGTGAAAGGCGGATTGTTTGATATGAAGCGCCTTTAAAACCGCGTTGTGCGACACCGCCCCTAAGGAAAGAATAATTTGCAGATTCGGCATAGATTCAATTTCGGCTTTTAAAAAGCATCCGCAAGTTTGGATTTCATCGCCTGTGACTTTATTTTGGGGCGGCACGCAACGCACGGCATTTGTTACGCGCACATTTTTAAGTTCAAAGCCGTCATCTTTGCGTTTTTGATAATCCCCTACTGCAAAGCCGAATTTTTTTAATGCTGGATATAAAATATCGCCGGCATAATCGTTCGTAAATGGGCGGTTTGTTTGGTTGGCACCGTTTAAGCCGGGGGCTAATCCCACCACCAAAATTGGCGCTTCTAACGAGCCAAACGACTCTACCGCCCCGTTATAATAATGTGGAAATTTTTGCTTGTTTTGTGTTCTGAAAGCCACTAAACGCGGGCATAAAGAGCAATCTTTTTCCGGCGGACAATATGACATCTTATTTTTCTCCAATTTTTTTATCATTTTAACATAAATTTTTTTTAATGCACTATTTAAAACCATTTTTTACATCATATATACACAACCGAAGTGTTACCGTTAAAGTTTCGTAATACTTTAGGTGACTTAAGGATTAATGAAAAAGACTATTTATAAATAGGAGTTTAAATTATGAAAAAAACTTTATTGCTAGCCGGTGTTGCAAGCGTTATCGCTATGAATGCAAATGCGGCTTATTTTGAAGGACTTCAAGAATATGAGCCTTATATTGGTGCGGATTATGTCTATTCGTATGCCAAATTCGGTGGCAGAGCCCGGGTCATGAAAGACAGCTATAATTCCGGTGCCGTGAACCTTGGTATCAGAATGTATGATTACCTCGGCTTGGAAGCTTTCTATCAGCAATCTGGTGAGAGAAAAAGCAGAGGCGATGATGGTCAGTATAAAAGCGAATTTTTAGCCTATGGTGCCGATCTGTATGCTTATGCGCCCGTTTGGTGCAGTGGCTTTAACTTCCTCGGCTCTCTCGGTATGGCAAACTATCGCGTCCGTTTCCAGTATCCTGATGTGACAAGTAAGCACCAGGAAAGAATCGGTTACCGCGCCGGTATTGGTATGCAATATGACTTTAATGAGCATATTGCCGCACGTGTAATGGGCCGCTATACATACATCGGTATGGCTCGCCTGAACAATCTTAAAGAAGTGACCGCCGGTTTAAGATATTCTTTCTAAAACTTCGGCTGTTTCATCAAGAAATGTCTTGAACGCTTTGTTTCAAGGCATTTTTTTTGATTTTAAAATCCCTAAACCAAATTTTAACCATCATCAGTGTATAATTTTCTTTAGGCATCAGTTATTATGTGTTATGCAGGTGAAAAAAATGGATTTGACAAACCGTGTTAGCCCTAAAATTAAACTTTCTTCAGGATATCTCTTTATTGTTATTCTGACGTTTATTTATTTTAGTTTTTACGCTGTTAAAGGCGAACGTGGCTTAATACGCTATTTTGCCTTGACAAATGAAGTTGCCGAAGCGCGTCAGGTCTTGGAAAAATATGATCAGGAAAAGCAACATTGGGAAGAAAAAGTTGAGCTTTTATCTTCAGATAGTTTGGATCTGGATATGCTTGATGAACGCGCCCATATTGTTTTGAATATGGTTCACCCAAATGAATTTGTTGTTTTGGATAAAGATTTAGTAACTCAATAAAATATTTTGCATTTGGCTGAAAAAACTGTTATGATGCCCTAAATAATTTTTTAATTTATTGATTTGGTTTGTTATTTATGATTCGTAAGGTACGGAAAATAAAGCTGAAGAAGCCCTCTATGGCGCACTATGGCGTCCGTAAGCCCTTTTTCTCTCAAAAAGAGATTATTTTCAGGAGCGGCGGACGGGCCAAAGTGTTTAATATTTCTTCGCGCCTGCAAATCTTTTTGATTCTGCTCTTGATTGTTGTGGGTGGTTGGAGCGCGTATTCTAACTATATGTATACAAAATCCGGGCAGATTATCTCGTTTAAAGATCAGGAATTGAGCCAAACGCGTGGTGCTTATGTTGATTTGATGACTGATTTTGTGGCGATACATCGCAACATCAGCTCTATGTTTAATTTGATAGACGAGGGGAATTTGGTGGATGAAACCGAGCTGAACCGCTATAAAAAACAAGCGCAAGTCATGGAAGATAAAATCCGCCAGATTACTGATACGAATGAGTGGGTTTCCACTGAAGAAGTGGAAGAAAAACTTACCATGCGCGATGCCTTATTGCAACGAGATAGAGCGCTTTCCGAACGTAGTGAGCTGATGGCAAAAATCGGTGTTTTGGAAGATAGCCTTAGTAAGCTTGAAAATTCTGAAATGGAAATTTTGCAACAGGTTGAAAAGCTCTCGGATCAGGAAATGAATAAGATTAAGGCGACCATTTCTTCCATTAATAAATCTATCAAGCGGCAAAATAAATATTTCAATCCGCTCGCCAATAGCAAGAAAAACAATACGGGCGGTACGTTTGAACCCGATGTGCCCGCGGTGAATAATGAGGAAATTTCCAAAAAACTCCAAGAAGTTTTTACCAAGATCAATAATGTGGATTATTATAAAACCGTGATGCAATCTGTTCCTCTCGGTAAACCCGTATGGAGCTATTGGCTGAGTTCGCCGTTCGGGCGGCGCTCGGATCCGTTTAACAGTAAGTCGGCACGTCATAAAGGTGTGGATTTAGCGAGCAATAAGGGGAATACCGTTAAGACCATGGCCAATGGCAAGGTTGTCCGTGCCGGATGGGCTTCAGGTTATGGCAATTTGGTTGAAATTGACCATGGTAACGGCTTTAAAACCCGTTACGGGCATCTTAATAAGTATTATGTGAAAAAAGGACAACAGGTGAAGGTCGGCGAAGCGATTGCGGAAGTCGGCTCAACCGGCAGATCAACCGGTCCACATCTGCATTACGAGGTTATTTATAACGGGGTTAATGTTGACCCGATGGCTTTTGTTAAGGCTCAGTTGTAAAGGAAAATGCTATGAAAAATTTTGTGCGTAAATGTTCTTTGAAATTGGCTAAAATCAGACGCGGCTCACGTCGTCCTGTGCCGAGCATTGTGAGTGCGGGTGCTAAAATTAAGGGTGATATTTTGAACGCTGATGTGATCCAAATTGACGGGCAACTGGAAGGTAACATTGTTTGTCAAGAGCTGATTATCGGTACCCGAGGGCTGATCACGGGTAAAATTCAGGCTAAAAATTTAAGCATTTACGGCTCTTTGCAGGGGCAGGCGCAAGCTGATAATGTTTTTTTGGCGGCGTCAGCGCATTTGCTTGGTGATCTTTGTCATCAATCTTTAACAGTGGAACCGGGCGCTTTTATTGAAGGTAAGTGTATTCATCAGCCTAAGGCAGAAGAAAACAGGGGTGTCGTGACCCCGATTCGTGTTGCTAGCGGTTATACACAACATCGGTCATGATCAAAAAAACAGCAAAATCTGCGTATATTTCAAAAGGTGTTGTCACAGTTAATCGACGTGCACACTTTGATTATGTGTTAGAGGAAAATTTCGTGGCGGGATTGGTGCTTTCAGGGACGGAAGTGAAGTCGCTCCGGCTTGGGCATGCCAATATCAATGATGCTTACGGGGTGGATAAAAACGGCGAAATTTTTATGCTCAATATGTTTATTGCCGAATATGCTAACAAAGGTTACGAAAGCCACGAAGAAAAGCGTCCGCGGAAGCTTCTGCTCAAGAAAAGGGAAATGATCAAAATTATCAATGGCCTTGCCCGCAAAGGCTCAACGCTTGTTGCCGTTAAGCTCTTTTTTGATGACAATGGGCGAGCCAAGCTTGAAGTTGCTCTCGGGCACGGCAAAAAACTTTATGATAAGCGCGAGGCAATTAAAGAGCGTGATTGGCAACGTGATAAAGCTCGCTACTTGTCTGCGTAATTTTATAAAAAGATTTGCAAAGCGAAAAAAAATTAGTTAGATTAGCTCCGGAAGGAAAAATGAATGAAAAATTTTTTAGCTTTGTTGGAAAATAAAGTCAAAAATCTTTATCTGGTACGGAATTATTGTAAGATTTTGCCTTATGTGAAACCCTATTGGTTTCGGGCTATTGTTGCGGTACTTATTACTATTCCGATTGGCTCCATGGATGCTGTGATTGCTTGGTCTTTAAAACCTTATATGGATGTTGTGATGTTAGAGCAACAAACCACAGCACCAAGCAAAACAGCCTTAATTCCACTTTTGATTGTTATTTTCAGTTGTATCCAAAGCTTGCTTAATTATACCGCCACATATTTAAATACGTGGGTTGGGCAAAAGATTGCGCAAGATGTGAAAATGAAGCTTTTTGATAAACTTATGCATTATAATGCCGCTTATTTTGATAAAATGAATTCGGGTGATGTTTTGTTCCGCTTTAATAACGATGTTGATATGGCCTGCAGCGGTTTACTTTCTAACCTTAAACTTTTTACAACGCGTCTTTTTTCTTCCCTTTCTCTTATTGGTGTTTTGTTTTATAATTCGTGGCAGCTTGCCCTTGTGGCAGTTTTGGTTCTTTTGGGGGCGCTTTACCCCTTAACAACGGTGAAGCGCAGAATTCGCTCGGTGATGAATAAAACAATCTTTTCAGGTGCCGCCGTGATGACTCATTATAATGAAACTTTCAACGGCAACCGCGTGGTGACCTCGTATAATTTGTATGATTATCAAAATGCCCGCTTTCGGGATACGCTTCATTCGGTGTTTAAGCTTGGTATGAAAATGGTACAACGCACGGGGATGCTCTCGCCTTTGATGCACTTTATTGTTTCATTGGGTATTGCCGCTGTTATTTGGCTTGGTAGTTATTTGATTGTGACAGAGCATATGACTGCTGGTAATTTTGTTTCCTTTATTACGGCGTTGGTTATGCTTTATAACCCCATCAAATCTATCGGAAACAATTATAATGCCGTTCAAATGGCTCTAATGGCCATAGAACGCGTTTTCGGGCTTTTGGAGTCTATTCCTGCCATTCATAACAAACCGGATGCTCTGAAGATTGAAACCATTAAAAAAGGCATTGAATATCAAAATGTTTGTTTTGAGTATTTACCGCATAAACCGGTGCTTAAAAATATTAACCTCAAAATTGAATGTGGTAAAACAATTGCGTTTGTCGGAAATTCCGGCGGTGGTAAGACGACTTTGGTGAATTTGTTGCCCCGTTTTTATGATGTCAGTTCCGGTAAAATCTTGATTGACGGACAAGATGTGCGTGATTTAGATTTGCAGTCTTTGCGTGATCAGATTGCGATTGTGTTTCAGGATAATTTCCTTTTTGCTGGAACAATACGGGAAAATATTTTGCTCGGGCACACGGATGTTTCTGATGCGAAATTACAAAAGGCTGTAGAGTGTGCCTGTTTAGATGAATTTATTCGGAGTTTGGATAAAGGTCTTGATACTGAAATTGGCGAGCGCGGCGTGCGCCTTTCGGGTGGGCAGAAACAACGTATTGCCATTGCGCGGGCGTTTGTGAAAAATGCACCTGTCGTTATTTTAGACGAGGCAACATCGGCTTTGGATAATAAGTCAGAGGCCGTTGTTCAACAAGCTATTGATAACCTTATGAAAGATCGGACAGTGCTTGTGATTGCGCACCGCCTTTCTACCGTGCGAAATGCGGATCAGATTGTGGTGATCAATTATGGTAAGATTGTGGAAATAGGGACGCATCAAGAGCTTATTTCTCAAGAAAACTCTATTTATGCAGCTTTATATAAAACGCAAATTGCTTAAAGCATAAAAAAAACACCGCCTTTTCAGGCGGTATTTTTTTCTATGTGGCTTTATTTTCTTCTTAAAAAGGACGGAATATCTAAATTTTCCATTTCTTCATCGTTAGAGGAGGCAAAACCATCTTTATCATCATTTTCAAAGCGAGGGGTTACCGGTTCAGGGGATACATATTGTTCCTTGCGGTTTTTGCGGGCTCTGGAAATGCCTAAAATCTTATCAATAAAGTTAGGCTTGCCGCTCACTTCAATAGGGGCTTCCTCTTCTTTTTCTTCAGTTTTGGGCATAAAGGAGACAGCATTCTGTTCGGGGAACAGTGCCGGTTCTTCTTCTATGGTGTTGATAGATGTTTTGCTTTGGAAAATGTTTTGTTCAGTGTTTAAAAAGCCCGAAAGCTCCAAAGGTTCTTTTGTTTCTGTGGAAACGGGCGATTTGTTGATGATGGCGCTGAAAAGAGCTGAGGCTTGCGGGGCATCGGGCATGGCCTTAGATTTATCAAGCATGTCATAATCTTCAAATCTTGAAAAATCAGAGTTTGATTCTTCGGGGGCTTCTTCCTCTTCAAACGAATCGCTTGTTTCTTCTGCAGTATCAAGGGGAGGGAAGTCTTCTGATTTTTCCTCAATTTCTAATTTTTCTTCAATAAAAGGTTCGGGTTGTGCCAAGGTTTGCGCCGCTTCCTCATAAATGCGGATATCTTCTTTGGCGGGCTTGGGTTGCGGGCGTGCAGAGGCTATGCCGCCGTTGATGCCCGTGACCACAATGGAAACGCGAATTTTGCCATCTAAAGAATTGTCATAACTGGAACCGAAAATGATGTTTGCATCTTCATCAACTTCTTCACGAATGATGTTTGCTGCTTCATCAATTTCCATTAACGTGATATCGTTGCCGCCGGTGATGTTAATCAGTACACCTTTGGCGCCTTTCATGTTGCAGTCATCTAAAAGTGGGTTGGAAAGAGCCTGCTCCGCTGCAATGCGGGCACGATCTTCGCCTTCGGCTTCACCTGTGCCCATAATGGCTTTGCCTTTATCTTGCATAATGCTCTTGATATCGGCAAAATCTAAGTTAATGAGCCCCGGCATAATCATCAGATCCGTAATGGAACGCACGCCGGAATAAAGCACATTATCTGCCATAATGAAAGCATCGGCAAGCGTGGTGTTTTTATCGGCAATGCGGAATAAGTTTTGGTTTGGGATAACGATAATGCTATCCACTTCTTTTGTGAAGTTTGCAACTGCCGATTCAGCAATTTCCATACGTTTTTTGCCTTCAAAGCTGAACGGTTTTGTAACCACACCAACTGTTAAAATGCCTTTTTCTTTGGCAATTTTTGCCACAACTGGTGCCGCACCGGAACCCGTGCCACCGCCCATGCCGGCCGTGATAAAGACCATGTTGGCGCCTTCCAATTCTTTTTCAATTTCTTCTTGGGCTTCTTCAGCTGCCAGTTTGCCTGTTTCAGGGCGGGCACCGGCACCCAGACCTTTTGTGATTTCCATTCCAAGCTGAATTTTACGGCTTGCTAAAGAATTTGCTAAAGCCTGTGCATCGGTGTTTGCTACAATAAAATCCACACCTTCAAGATTTTTAGATATCATGTTGTTAACGGCATTTCCGCCGCCACCGCCCACGCCAATCACAGCAATCCGCGGTTTTAAGCGATTAAACGATGTGTCTGCAACTGATAAATTTATCGGCATTTCTCAACTCCTCAAAAGAACTCTATTTTTACTTAATTTACGCGAAATAAATTAAGGTTTAGTTACCGTATCAGATATATTTTAAAAATTTTGTTTAAACCAACCGAAAATTTTATTTACGCCACTTAGCTCTACCGTTGGACGATTTTGTATTTTTTGCGGCTTGCATTCATTATATTCGGTTGCAAATAAAAGCATGCCCAAGGCGCAGGAAAAAGTTGGTGTGCAAAGGGGCTTAGGCAGGTTTGGAATATTGCGCGGCACGCCGATGCGCACCTGCTTATCAAGCACATATCCTGCCACTTCTCTGATACCCGGAAGCTGTGCCGTTCCGCCTGTTAAAACAACACGGTGGCTTGAAACATTCTTTAAGCCGTGCTCATCCAATTTGCGTGCCACGAGCTCAAAAATTTCTTCCACGCGCGGGGTTATGATATTGATTAAATCAGCCTTGTGAATTTGGCGAATATAATTATCGTCTTCTTCCCCAACGGGATAAACATTTAGAATTTCCGTTTCATCCTGACTGATTAAAAAGGCGCAACCGTGTCTGACTTTTAAATCTTCCGCATGTACAAAAGAGGTGGTTAAACCCCAAGCAATATCGTTTGTGATGTTTATGCCGCCGACGGGTATGGTTGAAAATTTAACGGGAAATCCTTTTTGAAAGGTCACAATGCTTGTTGTGCCGCCCCCAATGTCAATGACTGTGGCACCGAGCTCTTTTTCATCATTTACAAGGCATGCTAATGCGGAGGCATAAGCCGAAAATGTTTTTTCTGCAATTTCCAAATGCGCATTATTTACAACGGTAACAATGTTTTTATATAAGCTCGTCGGATAGTAACCTAAAAGCATATCCAAGCTTAGGTTTTCACCGTAAATGTTATGCGGATCTTTGATGCTTTCGCCCCCATCTAACCGATATGTTGTCGGCAGGCAATGAATAAGCTCTCCACCAGAGGCATCAATTTTGGAGGTACCTTTTGTGATGAGTTTCTCAATATCCGTATCTGAAACGGGGCGATTTTTATGTAACGCAATGGCGGCACTGCGCATGAGGCTTTGTGTTTTTTCGCCGGAGATGTTCATAATCACGCGGCCAATCGGCTCATTTGCCATCTGCTCAGCCGTTTCCACTGCATTGCAGACCGAATATGTTGCCTGATTAATATCGGATACAATACCGTTTTTAATGCCTAATGCCGCATTGTAACCATGACCGACAATTTTTAAACCGTTCCGGCCATGATGTGCAATAACACAGCAAACCTTGGATGAACCAATATCCAAAGCCGTCAAAGTTGACATCCGACCAAACGTGTTCACTTTCAAACCCCTTCACTGCTTTTTGACCGATTCGGCTTTTTTATCCGAATCGGCAATAATCACATTAAGCTTATTGGGGTATCTTAAGTCAAGAGTGGTTAATTTACGCTTAAGAAGTCCGTGTTTATTGTTGATTTTGTTAAATCTGTCCCAAGTTTGTTGTAAATTTTCTTCCGGCAATTTGATGGTTATGCCGTTTTCTATGCTGTCTAAAATGATGTCCCAACGTCTGCCACCGTATAAGACCGCGGCTTTAATGCGTTTGTGAATCTCAGGAGTTTGCGCGGTCAGGTTGAGTAGTTCCACAATTTTTTGAGGCGCGCGTCTGCCGACAATGACTAAAATTTCGTGTGTAGGGGTAAATTCCGCCTCAATGAGGTTACCGTCTACATCCACCGGATAAAAATTATTTCCGGATTGCCACAAGGCTATGACCTCTTTTTCAAAAAGCCTGATTTGAATGGTGTTTGGAAAATATGTTCGCTTAATTTGAGCATCTTTGATCCAAGGAAGCGTTTTTAGATTTTCTCTTAACGCCTTAATGTCCACACCTAAAAGGCTATCGCCTCTATGAAGATTGATTTGAGCGTTTATCTCTTCCAAACTTGTTTTTTCTCGCCCTTCAACAATAATATCTTCAATATCAAAACCGTATTGTGCCGATTTATCATAAAAAGTCTGGAGTATTGATTCTATCTGACGATTAATGAGATTATCCCTGAAAGTCACGATAATTATACAAACTGAGGAAATCAGCGCCAAAATAAGTAAATTACCCAGTAAACGAGGCAGCTTTTCGCGCGGGGCATATAAGCGTTTTGCACCAATGTTTTCCATTGATTTCTGTTTTCGAAACAAACTTTTTCCGAACTTGAAAACCATTTATTTCCCAACCCCTATGCGCTTGATTTCCCATTCAAGTGTTAGTGAAGTTTTTTCTTTGACTTTTTGGATAATTTCATTGCCCAAATTTTCAATTTCTTCCGCGGTGGCGTTGCCGGTGTTGATTAAAAAATTGCAATGCTTTTCCGAAACTTTGGCACCGCCGATTTGAAGCTTTGCACAACCCGCCTTTTGAATCAGCTCCCAAGCGCGTAAGCCATCCGGATTTTTAAAGGTTGAGCCGGCTGTTTTTTCATTGTAGGGCTGATGTTGTTGTCGATAATTTTTTTGTTCTTTTATAATTTCTTGGATTTTTTCTTTGGAAGAAGGTTCTGTTTTTAAGGTGAGTGCCGTAATAATCCAATCATCAGGGAAAAGGCTTGAACGGTACGAAAGTTGAAAATCTTCCGCCGGCACTTGATGCGTGGTGCCTTGACCGTCTATCACTTCCGCTATAAGCAAAACATCCTTGATGGATTTGCCGAAGCAACCGGCATTTGTCTTGATGGAGCCGCCAATGGTTCCGGGGATAGAGCACAAAAATTCCAGTCCACCGAGCTCGTGTTTCAGAAGTGTTTTTTGAAGCTCAATATTTTTTAATCCGGCGCCGCAGGTGATTTTATTTTCCTCGACTTTCACCTCTTTAAAAGCCGGCGTGTCCAACTTGATGACAACGCCTGGAATACCGCCGTCACGCACCAAAATGTTTGAGCCACCGCCTAAAATGCTTATCGGCAGATTATACGGACGCCATTTTAAAAAGTTTTTTAAATCTTCCAAATCAGCCGGTAAAAACATCACTTCCGCCGGTCCGCCGACGGCAAACCAGGTGTGTTTATTCATCGGCTCGTTTATGAGGTATTTCCCCTTTATTTCAGGGAGCAAGTCCAAGATTGATTTTTTATGAAACATTTTTATTCTCCTCCAATCTTAGTATGGACCGTCTTTATCCTCGGCGGATTGATTGCGCCGTGTTAAGGCCAACAGCATGCCGATGCCAACAGCCGAGGCAAACAAAGATGAGCCGCCATAAGAAACAAAAGGTAATGTCATGCCTTTGGTGGGCATCAAGTGCATGGTAGATGCCATGTTGATAATGCCCTGCAAGCCGAAAGTTGCCGCCAAACCTGCCGAGGCGTAAATCACAAAAAGGTTGCTGTCTTTGAGTGAAATCCATAATGATCTTATCACAATCGCCGCCACAATTAAAATGATAATCAGGCACAGCCATACGCCAAATTCCTCGCCGGCAACCGCAAAAATAAAATCCGTATGTGCATCGGGCAGGTGCAGTTTAACCGTGCCTTCGCCAGGGCCGCGTCCTAAAAGATTGCCGTTAGCAAAGGCCTCTAAAGAACGCCGAACCTGATAACCCAAATTGGCATCCGATGCCAAAAACTCGCGGACACGCTCGTGAACATGGCTAAAAGTGAAATAGGCACCAACCGCGCCAAAAACCGCGAAAAACGCCAATATTCCGACAAGAAGCATCGGCAAGCCTGCCAAAAATAACTGAAAAGCCCAAATGCAGCTGACGACAATCGTCATACCGACATCCGGTTGTGCCAAGAGCATGCCGATTGTTAAAAAATAAAGTGCCGCCGATAAAATGCCGCCGGGAAAATCGTCAAACTTTTTACTGCCGTCTAAAAGCCACGCCGAAACCACCACAAATGTTGGTTTAATAAATTCAGACGGTTGCAGCGAAAAGCCCAAAATCCGAATCCAACGGGATGCACCTTTTGTTTCATAGCCTGCGAAAAGTGTAATGAACATTAAGACAAGCGTTAAAAGATATCCGATGATTGCCACGCGTCTGATTGTTTTAAGCCGTTGGAGCGAGAGGGTAAAAACAATGCCCAAAGCAATAAAAATAAAGACAATTTGCCGCTTGATGAAATGATAATCCGCAAAGCCGATGGTACGCGCTACGGAGGGGCTTGCCGAAAAAACCAAAAATGCGCCGATAAACGTTAAAACCAAAATCAGGCTGAGGCTTACTTTATCTACGGTCCACCACCAGTTTGCCAACCGACTCCGATTTATGCGCGAAATTCTGAACAAGCCTTTTTCCTTTCTAATACTTTATGAGAGCAATAAGTCCCAATAACGCCAATATAAATCCCGCTAGCCAAAACCGAAACACAACGGTTGTTTCCGACCAGCCACATTGTTCAAAATGGTGGTGAATCGGTGCCATTTTGAAAAAGCGTTTTCCCGTGCGGCGATACCAAAAAACTTGAATCATCACCGAAAGTGTTTCCATGACAAACACACCGCCGACAATCGCGAGCAAAATTTCTTGTTTGAGAATAACGGCAATCGTTCCTAAAAGCGCACCCAAAGCCAGAGAGCCCGTATCGCCCATAAAAACTTTGGCTTTTGGGGCGTTAAACCATAAAAAGCCCAAGCAGGCGCCGACAACAGCCGCCGCAACTACCGCCATTTCGCCGGCGCGCGGGATGTATGTTAAACCAAAATCCGTTGCAGAAGGGCTTCCGACAATAAACGCCACCACGCCGAAAAAGGCAAAAGCCATCACGCAAAGCCCGCTTGCCAAGCCGTCCAAACCGTCGGTTAGGTTGACGGCATTTGAGGCGCCCGAAATGACAACCACGGCAAATGGAATGTAAAGCCATGATAAATTAAAGCTTGTCTTAAAATAAGGAATCGATAAAAGCGTGTTTGAGGCGGTGGGTGTGGCGGCGGTGATGACCGTGACTGCCAAAACGGCCGTCATAAATTGAACAAAGAGCTTTGCCTTGGCAGTCAAGGCGTTTGGGGTTTGCTTGGAAACTTTGATGTAGTCATCAATAAAGCCTGCCATGCCGTAAACGAAAATCACAAGCAAGCTGATCCATATAAAATGATATGAAATGTCGGCAAAGCATAAGGTGGCAAGGATAATTGTGCTCAAAATCAGCAGACCACCCATGGTCGGGGTGCCTTGTTTTGTAATCAGGTGGCTTTGCGGGCCGTCTTTCCTGATGGGTTGTCCGCGATGTTGGAAATGGTGCAAAAGCTTAATGACGCCGCCCCCGAAAACCAATGATAATACAAGCGTTAAGGCAAAAGCCGACAAGGCTCTCAAACCTAACGGAACACTTGTTCCAAACCAACTTAAAAACATTTGAGTTCCTTAAAAAAGATGTTCAAGATAGCCTACTTTAAGCTCAAATGTCTAAAATAAATCTTAATAAAAAAGCGGATTTCTCAAAAAAATGCAGTTTTTATCAGCGATGGAAAAAGGGAAATACAGCAAAAAAAAGGTACCTTAAAAAATTGGGGTTGTCAAGCTCTAAAACGCGCAGTTTTGCGTTGGTTAATTTGTTGCATTTTAAGGTACCTTTTTTTTGATGTTTTCGAATCGAGGGAGAGGGAAGCATCAAGGGAACGAAATGGACTATTTTGGGCTTTAAGCAAGCAAAACACGTGCTATTCAATGTTTTGCACCCCCTCAAACCTTAAAGCCCAAAACCTCTTTAAAAGAGAACAGTCTGTTTTTTGGAAATGTAAGCAAAGAAATTGGACAAAGTGTTGTTTTTTAAGGGGTTAGAGGGAAGAACGGGATGCGTAAATTTATAGCCGTCATATTTTTGGGGTTGGTCGCCGGAGCATATTCTGTCCAAGCGGCATGTTTTAACGAGTGCAAAGCCGTGCCGGAATGTGCCAAAATGGGGTATAAATTGGAGAAGGAGATTTTTTGCCCTGATGGTTACATTACGTGTCCGTTCGATTCTCAATATATCTGGTGCAAAGAATATACCTGTAAAGATGGACGTTATAGTGATACGAAAGAGTTAACGGGCGAGAAAGGTTACGTTTGCGATGAGGTAGATTATCATCATCGGAAGTGTTATCATTGCCATTGTGATCCTGACCCCGAAGAGTGTCAATGGAGTAATCTCAACAAAGGCGTTGGCGAGTTAGGCGATAGATGTTGTGACGGGCACTATGCCAGTTGTAGAAATTTATGCCAAGACAAGGTCAGCGTGCCGGCTCACGCGCATGGTAATAAAGAGTCTTGCACGGGGTGCAATATTACAAAAGATATTATCACAAGTTGGTCATGTGATGACTGGTATGATCAAATGGGCGAAGCCTGTTATGCCCGCCAATGCCCCGATGGTTATACCATAACAGATGCTCGTATTGAGGATTGTGGACGCACAAAAGATCAAGGTTGGACATGGGAGAGCAAAGGTCAAAGCGGCGAGCAGATTTGCGGCAAATGCACCGCAAAGAGTTGTTCAGGCGATTACAGCACAGATTACCCAGGCGTGGATAGTTGTGGCGATAGCGGCTCCAAGGGGTGGACTTGGAACCAAAGCGGTTGGAGTGGCGATGACGCCTGCGGCAAATGTACGGCAAAAGAGTGTTTACCAGGTTTTAGCACACAATATTCAAGTATAGCGAGTTGCGGCTCAAGTGGCAACAAAGGTTGGACTTGGGAGCAGTCAGAGCAATATGCAGGTAATGCAATCTGCGGCAAATGCACCATGAAAGATTGTCCGACAGGTGAAAGCACCGATTATCAAGATGTCAGCAAGTGTGGCACAGGTGCTTCTAAGGGAGCCGGGTGGACGAATCAGGGCACATCAAACTATCATGGCGACACAAGATGTTACAGTTGCAGTAAGAAAGCATGCACGGGTGGTTACGAGACAAAATATAAAGATGTCAGCAGCTGCGGCAAAGCCGGTGAAAGCGGTTGGGAATGGAGCCAACAAGGTTGGAGCGGTGACGAAGTGTGTGGTAAATGCACGCCTAAAACATGCCCGAATGGATACAGCATCGAAAAGAAGGGTATTGATGATTGTGGTACCAAAAAAGGTGAAGGTTGGACATTTGAAAAATCTTCCACCAATTCCGGAGAGAATGTTTGCGGTAAATGCACGGCAAGGGATTGCGAGAGTGGTTATAACACCAACAGTAGTGTCAATGATTG